>NZ_CM129662.1:318869-637739 GCF_052978205.1 Rhodanobacter sp. UC4452_H20
TCCCGTTCGAGTACAGCGAGGACGTGGTGAAGCTGGTGGTCGAGCGCTGCACCGAGACCGAGTCGGGCGGCCGCATGATCGATGCGATCTTGACCAACTCCATGTTGCCGGATATCTCGCGGGCGTTTCTCACCAGGATGATTGCGGGCGAGGAAGTGGCGAAAGTGCAGGTCGGTGTGACGGATGGGGAGTTCTCTTACGGGTTTGGGTAAAAGTGCCCGACTGGCCAGAACTCATCTCGCTCGCACTGATCGAATATCTGCATGGGACCGACCTGCGCCCCACCTCTCGACTTGCGGAAGGCAGCCAATGTTTAGAGGGATTCAGCCATCATGAATTACTACACGATTCTCAATTTCGAAGACAGCAGTCCGCAAGTGACGACTGGCAAGGTGAAAGGGGGGCGAGATCCTTCCAAGTTTGGTGCAGGTGCGGCTGCCGCGGGCACGGCGCAGGTCTATGCCAAGCGAGAGGTTACAAAAGGGCGAGCAAGGATGGTCTTCTATCCATGCCAGGAACTCATTGCAAGGGACGCGGCTGGCACCTTATCCAAGGATGACGTCAAGGACATCCGCAAGCATATCGAGAAGTCGCGGACGGTCGTTTTCGTGTTGCACGGCAAGCCGGATGACACCGATGAAGGGTTTTCCACAAGCGGGGGTTCTGTCTGTACGTTCAAGCAACTCGGGCGCCTGGCCAAGCTTCTCATGCCAATACGAGACGAGAAATACAGAATCAGCCTCGTGATGTGCTACGGCGCGCGTTGTAGGAACGTCCGTCTGAATCATGAAGGCATGATTCCCTCCGGCGAGTTGGCCAGCAGCTTTGCTTACAAGTTCTTCCGCGAATTGTGTGGCGCAAGAAACATTCGGATGGTGGCTTGGACCGGGGCGGTTTCCAACGATGGCGACCTCAAGCACACATGCGAAAACGAGGATCAAGTGCTGTACGTCGACAAGAAGCAGGAGGTGGCAGCGTTGCAGAACAGCCCGCAAAAGCAGCAGATTGAGATTGAAAAGGCGGCGCTGCTCCAGAGACTGAAAATGAGCAACGCGGACTTTGGAAACAACGTAATGATGAAGTTTGCAAACAATCCTAATGCCGCTCCCACCAACGAGGTGGAGCGTTTTGCGCTTCGTTATATTCCATATTCACCGGTACGCGCGCAATGGATGATGAATCTGTTTCCCGACAGAAATCAGACCTCCAATTATGGAAAGCTCATTTACGACTTCAGCGGGTCTCAACTGGTCATCACGAATCGGTATGGGGCTACGGGTGGCGTGGCGGTGAATACGGAGCTCTATCGTGGAGGGTTGATCTAGTTTGGTTCTGTGGTCAGTAACGGGATCAGGTTCGGCTTGTTGAATAAGCAATCGCGGGGCCGGGTTCGCGCTTTTTTTTTGATGCCGGTGGCATCTCCGCCTGTTCGATGGGCACGGAGAAGCACGGGGCGCCACGAGTCATGAGACATTACTTGAGGGGACAGCGATCATGCCTTCCACACCTTTGAGCCGCGCCGAATTCATCGCCATGGGCGAGCTCGCCAAGGCGCGCCGCCAGCTCGTCGTCAACATGTTCGGGGGCACCAAGCTCAAGTTCGGCAGTGCCAGCATGCTGTCGTCGGGCAAGTCGCTGCTGTCGTCCGGCAAGAAGCTGAAGTCGGGCGTCGACAAGCTTGCCAAGGGCGGCAGCACGGCAAGCAAGGTCGCCAGCGTGCCGGGCATGAAGGAGGCGTTCGAGAACTTCATGGTGGAATGCGCCGACGTGGAGAACATCCACGACGTGATCGAGGCGATCGGCGGCGAGGTGCTGCACGAACTGGTGTCGGAGGTGACGCCCTACCTCGGCGTGGTCACCAGCACGGTGAAGCTGGCCAAGGCGGGCAAGGCGGTGGCGCAGGACGGCTACAACCTCTACAAGAGCGACGAATACAAGAATGGCTTCCGCATGGGTGATCCGAGTGCGGCGGCCGAAGCGATCCAGGCGATCATCAAGCGCGACCTGGCCCAGCACTCGGTGAAACTGGGCCAGCAGACGGTGGCGACGGGAGCGAAGATCGGCGGTCTGTTCGCCGACTTCGGCACGGCCACTACCGCGGCGATCGGCGTGGCCAACACGCTGGCCAGCCTGGGCCTCCAGCTGTTCTCGCTGGGCCTGGACATCAAGGACATGCGTGCCGGCAACAAGCGGTTGGCGGCGCCCAACACGCTGGATCTCACGGTGTTCGGCGAGTGCCCGATCCTCGGCTGCTACCTGCTCACCTGCGCCGACACCTCGGCGGTCGCCAACATGTTCGTCGCCGACATCGGCCTGCCGGGCTGGATGGACAAGGTCGAGCTGATGAAGAAGAAGCAGATGGACCCGCTGCTGAAGATCGCCAACAAGAACATCATGGGTTCCCGCCTGCAGCTGGAGGGGCTGAGCAGCAACAAGGGGACGCATGCGAAGAAGGGTTTCTTCGCAGGCATCAAGAGCAAGGCGATGAAGCAGATCGGGTTGAGCTGACTGCCGGCGCGGGCACGGCGGTTGCGAGGGGCGCGCGCGTTACCCGTTTGTACCTCGCCGGACGATAGCGCCGGCGTGTGTGGCGCCGCGTCCGTGGTGCATTGCTCATCGGTCGGGGCAGCCATTTCGCCCATGGGGAATGCTGCGTTCCCTGACGTTCCGTATTGCGATTGATTCTTGTTTACTGTCTAATGATGCGACCGGATCATTTGCCCGGCACCGCGCCGGTTCCGTCTTTCGCGCCCACGCAAGTTGCCGCGGGAAGGGCTGGCGCGCGGAACACGGATCGCCATGAATCAACCCACCTCCTCCGTCGGTAACGCACAGCTGCAGCGCGGTACCTTCTGCACGCGCCAGTTGTACCCGTGGCACTGGATCATTTCGGCGCTGGATCTGTTCGGCCTGTTGCGCTTTCGGCGCCATGCCGCGCCACGCCGGCCGGTCGCCGTGAAGGACATGGCGGCCTCAGAGTCGCCCGCCACGCGCGATGCGGGCGACATCCGCAGCATCGAGGCTCGGCCCGCGGACGCGATGTTGCGCGTGGTGTACGCCAGCCAGACCGGTTTCGCCGAACAACTGGCGCGGCAGACCGCGCAGAGCCTGCAACTGGCCGGTCTGCCCACTCGCATGATCGGCATCGGCGATCTGGCGCTGGACGACCTGCGCCAGGCCGGCCGCGTGCTGTTCGTGGTCAGCACCACCGGCGATGGCGAGCCACCGGACATGGCACAGAGGTTCAGCCGAAAGCTGATGCAACAGCCGGCGTCACTGGCCGGCCTGCATTACGGCCTGCTGGCCCTGGGCGACAGCGACTACGAGGACTTCTGCGGCTTCGGCCGCCAGCTCCAGCGCTGGCTGCAGGCCAGCGGCGCGCAGGCGCTGTTCGATCCGGTGGAGGTGGACAGCGAGGACGACGCCAGCCTGCGCCACTGGCAGCATCACCTGGCCATGCTCGGCGGCGCGCCTGATCTGCCGGACTGGCAGGCGCCGAAATACCAGCGCTGGCAACTGGTCGAGCGCCGCCTGCTCAATCCGGGCAGCGTGGGTGAACCCTGCTTCCATCTGGCGATGAAGCCGCTGGAAGGTCGTGCCGATTGGCAGGCCGGCGACCTGGCCGAGATCGGTCCTTGCCATGCCGCCGAAGCGGTGGCGGCATGGCTGGCGGCGCGGGGGCTGGATGGCCGCGTCGTGGTGCCGTTCGGGCACCAGGAGCGGCTGCCATTGGCGACCTTGCTGGCGCGCTGTCGCCTGCCCGAGCCGGGCGAGGTCGACGGCCTGGACGAGGAAGGCGTCGCCGCGATATTGCAACAGCTGCCGCATCGCGCGTACTCGATCGCCTCGCTGCCGCGGGACGGCACGCTGCAGTTGATCGTGCGCCGGATGCGTGCGCGTGGCGGCTATCCCGGGTTGGGCTCGGGCTGGCTTACCGAGCACGCGCCGATCGGCGCGGAGATCGCGCTGCGCGTGCGCAGCAACGTCAACTTCCATGCGCCTCGCGATGCGCGCCCGTTGGTGCTGATCGGCAATGGCACGGGCCTGGCCGCCTTGCGCGCCCTGCTCAAGCAGCGCATCGCCGTCGGCCGGACGCGCAACTGGCTGCTGTTCGGCGAGCGTCATCGTGCGCACGACTTCCTCCACCGGGAAGACATCGAGCGCTGGATCGGCGAAGGCGCCATCGAGCGCGCCGATTTTGCCTGGTCGCGCGACCAGGGCGAGCGCATCCATGTGCAGCAGCGTCTGCGCGAAGCCGGCGACGAGCTGCGGCGCTGGGTCGACGAGGGGGCGGCGATCTACGTCTGCGGCAGCCTCGACGGGCTGGCCCCCGGCGTCGATGCGGCGTTGTGCGACGTGCTGGGGGCGGGACAGGTCGCGCAGTTGCGTGAGCAGGGGCGTTATCGCCGCGACGTCTACTGACGTCCGCTCAGGCGTAGGCGCGGTGGCGTTCGCGATGCGGCGGGTAGTAGGCGAACACGTGGCTGTTGCTGCCGTAGAAGTCGATGTTCTCGATGTGTTCGCCGCCGAGCCGCTCGGCCAGCCGGTCGGAGGCCTCGTTGCCGATGCGCACCAGGCTGATCACGCGCGGCGCGCGCAACTGGGTCCAGGCGAAATCCAGCGTCGCATTGCCCGCCTCGGTGGCATAGCCCTGGTGGCGATGCGTCGGCTTGAGCATCCAGCCAAGCTCCAGGTCCGGCCAGCCGTCCGGATACATCAGGCCGGCGCGGCCGACGAACTCGCCGGTCTCCTTCAGCTCCAGCGCCCACATGCCGAAACCCCGCAACTGCCAGTGGCCCAACAGCATCGCCAGCGAGCGCCAGGCGTTGGTGCGGTCCAACGGTTGGCCGTCGCCCACCCAGCGGGTGCTGTCCGGATCGGCCAGCATCGCGGCGTAGTCGTTGAAGTGTCGTTCGCTCAACGCGGTCAGGCGCAACCGCGGCGTCTCAAGGGTAGGAATCTCAACCATCACCATCAACCATCACGACCCGGATCGAGCGGGAGCCAGCAGTTCGGCCAGGGCGCGGGTACTGCTGACGAGGCTCTCTTGCCAGGACAACCCCGTTATTGTCTCACCCGTGGCCGCATCGACAAAGTCCTCGGCCTGGCCGGGAGGCAGCAGGTGGCGGTAATCCACGGTGATTTCGCTGCCGGCGGGCAGGTCCGCCAGGGCGAACACGAAACCCAGGTGCCACAGTCCGTTCGGCGTGAAGCTGTGGTTGATGAAGCACTCGTCGGGCCATTCCGGCGACAGCGTGTAGCGGTCCTCGAACCAGCGTGCGCTGGCGTGCCACAAGCTGCGCAGCGCGTCGGAGGCCTCGATGTCGGCCTGCCGGTAGGTCTGTTCGATGCCGTCAGGTGCTGTAAGGATGCGGCCCGCGGCCACCGCCTCGTCGAGGAACAGACCCTTGCCGGCACCGGCGATGGCGGAGGCGGCAATGTGGTAACGCGGGAGGATCATGTCGGCGCGGCGGCGGATGCGGCGCGCGAGTGTAGCGCAAGCGGTGCAGGGCGCGCACCGCTTGCGCCCGTCGCCGCCGGGATTACTCGCTGGCGGCCGCCTTGCCGCGTCGCGGCTTGGGTACGGCGGCGGTGTCGCTGCCGGCGGCGCCGTCGTCGGCGAACAGGATCGCGCTGCGGTTGCGCTCGATCGTGGCCTTGCCGATGCCCTTGACATGTTTCAGGTCGTCGGCCTTCTTGAACGGGCCGTGCGCCTCGCGCCAGGCCACGATGGCCTCGGCGCGGGTCGCGCCGATCCCGTCGAGCGATTTGGCGATGACCTTGGCATCGGCCTTGTTGATGTTGACCGGCGTGGCGGCGAACAGCAGCCCCGGGGCGGCGAGGCCCAGCGCGAGGGTGATGGCGGCGAGCTTGTGGAACATGGTCTTTCCTCCGTGAAATGGCGGGTTGGCGGGTGGATCGCGGCGGTCGACGCCGCGCCCTCACCATGCGCGCCACCGCATGGCCGCGCAGCCGGACCCCGGGTTGCCCCGACGTGCGGCTTGCGCCCCCGCTCGTGTGGGCGACGGCCGCCCGCGACGTCGGTGCCGCTGCGGGTGCGCTGCTACAATGAGCGATTGTTCGCCACGTTGGAGTTGCCCATGGATACCAGCCGCCTGTCCCGTTTCGTCAGCGATTTGTGGGATGCGGAGATCGTGCCGCAACTGGTCGAATACATCCGCATTCCCAACAAGTCGCCGATGTTCGACAAGGACTGGGTGGCGCACGGCTACATGGATGCGGCCGTGAAGCTGATGGAAACCTGGGCGCGCTCCAAGCTCAGCCAGTTGCCGGGTGCCTCGCTGGAAGTGGTGCGGCTGGAAGGGCGCACGCCGCTCATCTACATCGAAGTTCCCGGCCAGGGCGACGACACCGTCATGCTGTACGGCCACCTGGACAAGCAGCCGGAGATGACCGGCTGGGCTGATGGTCTCGGTCCGTGGACGCCGGTGCTCAAGGGCGACAAGCTGTACGGCCGTGGCGGCGCCGACGACGGCTATGCGATTTTCGGCTCGCTGGCCGCGCTGCTGGCGCTGCACGAGCAGGGCATTCCGCATGCGCGCTGCGTGGTGATGATCGAGGCCTGCGAGGAATCGGGCAGCTACGACCTGCCGTTTTACGTCGATCACCTCGCCGAGCGCATCGGCAGCCCGTCGCTGGTGGTGTGCCTGGATTCGGGCTGCGGCAACTACGACCAGCTGTGGCTGACCACGTCCCTGCGCGGCATGACCGGCGGCAACCTCACCGTGCAGGTGCTGGAAGAGGGCGTGCATTCGGGCGATGCGTCCGGCGTGGTGCCGTCGAGCTTCCGCATCCTGCGCGAGCTGCTGTCGCGGCTGGAGGACCCGGCCACCGGCACGATCAAGCCGAAGGAGCTGTACGTCGACATTCCGCAGCAGCGCATCGACCAGGCCAAACTGTCGGCCGAGGTGCTGGGCGAGGACATCTACAGCAAGTTCCCGTGGGCCGAGGGCATGCAGCCGGTCACCAAGAACCTTGCCGAGCTGGTGCTCAACCGCACCTGGCGCCCGCAGCTGGCGGTGACCGGCATCGGCGGCATTCCGCCGCTGGAAAGCGCCGGCAACGTGCTGCGCCCGTTCACCGCGGTGAAGCTGAGCCTGCGCGTGCCGCCCACGCTCAACGGCGCCAAGGCCGGCGAGTTCGTCAAGCAGTTGCTGGAGAAGGACCCGCCGTACGGCGCCAAGGTCACGTTCACCCTGGAAAAGGACGGCTCGGGCTGGAACGCGCCCGCACTGTCGCCGTGGCTGGAGCAGGCGGTCAGCGATGCCTCGCAGCACTACTTCGGCGCGCCGGCCACCTACATGGGCGAAGGCGGCAGCATCCCGTTCATGGGCATGCTGGGCGAGAAATTCCCCAAGGCGCAGTTCCTGATCACCGGCGTGCTCGGTCCGCATTCCAACGCGCACGGCCCGAACGAGTTCCTGCACATCCCCACCGGCAAGAAGGTCAGCATGGTGGTGGCCGAGGTGGTGGCGAAGCACTTCGCGCAAGGCTGAGGGCGAGGAGTGAGTAGTGAGTAGTGAGGAGTGAGAGATAGCCGCATCGCACGCGTCCGCTCATCTCTCACTCCTCATTTCTCACTCCTTTTTCTCCCGCGGAGTCTGCAAGATGACCACCCATTCCCACCTCGCCGCCAACTGGTCCGATATCCGGCGCCGGGTGGACGAGGCCTGCCGGGCCGCCGGCCGCGACCCGGCCGAGGTATCCATCCTGCCGGTCAGCAAGACCTTCGGTCCGGAGCTGATCCGCGAGGGCGTGGCGCTGGGCATGCGCCGCTTCGGCGAGAACAAGGTGCAGGAGATCCGCGACAAGGCACCGCTGCTGGTCGACTGCGGCATCGCTTGGGTGATGATCGGCCACCTGCAGACCAACAAGGCAAAAGACGTGGCGCGGCTGGCCAGCGAAGTGCAGTCGCTGGATCGCCTGGAACTGGCCGAGGCGCTGGATCGCCGCCTGCAGCACGAGGGTCGGGCGATCGACGTGCTGGTGCAGGTGAAGACCTCCACCGAGCCCAGCAAATACGGACTGACGCCTGAACAGCTGCCCGGCTTCCTCGACACCCTGCGCGGCTACGCCACCTTGCGCGTAGGCGGGCTGATGACCCTGGCGATCCACTCCACCGATCCGGTCGAGGTGCGCGGCTGCTTTCGTCGGTTGCGCGAGCTGCGCGACCAGGCGGTTTTGCAAGGGCATGATTTGCCAAAACTTTCCATGGGCATGAGCGGTGATTTTCCGCTCGCCATCGCCGAGGGAGCGACCGAGGTGCGGATCGGCACCGCGATCTTCGGCCGGCGACCCTATCCGGACTCGCACTACTGGCCCGAGTCGTCAGATGGCAAGTAAACCATTTTATTATCAGTAACTTGTGTCAAATGTGCGGTGCGTCCCGAAATACCGAAACGGCAGGGTTCACTTAACCTCAATCCAACATACGAGGGGCCCTGGCTTGGTATTTTCACGGCTCAGTCACGTCGTTGCCGCTTTGCGGTGATGGCCAACTCCGTGAATATCCGGGATTTTCCTGCATGCCAACCCAGCGATTGATCGTGCTTGCTGCGCTTGTGCCTGCGCTGCTGTTTTCCGGAACCCTTCGCGCCGCTAATCTCGACACTGCCTTCAGCGCATCGGCTTCCGTTAGCGTGGCCGCGCCGCTGCTGCAGCCGCTCCCCAGCTTCAGCCCGGCCGTTCGCCTGAGCCAGTCGGTACTGCCCGACAACGCCAGCGACCTGCTGCCCCAGGCGGCGGACACGCAGGCGGCTGCGGCCGAGCCGGCGATCACGACTGCCCGGACTCCGGAAGCCCGCGTCGCCACGCAGAACATCACCGACCTGCGCAAGGCATTGCTGGCCGCGGCGATGGGTCTGCGCGACATCCGCTACGTGCGCGGCGGCCGCAATCCGGCCACCGGTTTCGATTGCAGCGGCTTCGTGCGCTACGTGTTCTCGCACGCGATCGGCCTGCAGTTGCCGAGCACCTCCGCCAGCCAGTTCCTGGCCGGGGTCAAGATCAATCGCGCCGACATCAAGCCGGGCGACCTGGTGTTCTTCCGCACCCATGGCCGTCACCGCATCTCGCATGTGGGCATCTACATTTCCGGCGGACGTTTCATCCATTCGCCGAGCGCCGGCAAGTCGGTGGAAATCTCCAGCCTGGACGACGGTTACTGGGCCAAGCGTTTCGCCGGTGCCAAGCGGCCGGAGGCGATGGCGCTGGCTGCCAACAACAAGGGTTGAGTACCTGCACAGGTGCGTTCTGCAGCCGCCGCAAGGCGGCTTTTTTATGGCCGGCGCCATGGGCCGATCGGACCCCCGCGACATCACCTGCATGGCGGCCGGGCGCGCGCGCCGTTACGCTTGGGGTCGAGCCCCTTTCCCCGGAACCGCCTGATGCCTCTTGATCTGCCGCCGGTCACGCGCAACCTGCTGATCGCCAACATCGTCGTCTACCTGCTGCAACAGTTCTTCGGCGAGGTCTTCCTGCAGTATTTCGCGCTGTGGCCGTGGGGGGCCGACCAGGTGTTCCAGACCACGCAGGGCCTGGCCTCGATCGGCTTTCGCCCGTGGCAGCTGGTGACCTACGCCTTCATGCACGGCGGCCTGACCCACATCGCGTTCAACATGTTCGCGCTGTTCATGTTCGGCGGCACCATCGAGCGCACCTTCGGCGCGCGCAATTTCATCATCTACTACTTTGTCTGCGCAGTCGTGGCGGCGGTGGCCCAGCTGATCGTGGTGCACTGGTTCACCCATGGCTTCTATCCCACGCTGGGCGCGTCGGGCGCGATTTTCGGCCTGTTGCTGGCCTTCGGCATGCTGTAT
Source organism: Rhodanobacter sp. UC4452_H20 (assembly GCF_052978205.1). Next base: position 328,709 of record NZ_CM129662.1, read on the forward strand.
CCGCACGAGAAGATGATGCTGATCTTCCTGCCGGTGCCGATCCCCGCATGGATCTTCGTGATCGGCTATGCGGCGGTGGAGCTGGTGCTGGGCGTGACCGGCACCCAAGCCGGCGTGGCCCATTTCGCCCATCTCGGCGGCATGGTCGGCGGCATCGTGCTGATCCAGTACTGGCGAGGCAAGCTGCCGATCAAGCCGAAGCGGCGGCTGATGCTGTAGATCCGGGAATCGGGGATCGCAAAGGCGGACGCGCCGGGCTGGCGGTGCCCGCCCGGCGTCGCAGGCGGGTCAGCGCAGGGCGAGGAAGTCGGCGCTGACGACGAAACGCACGGCGTCCAGTCGCAGCCGCGCTTGCGGCAGTGCACCGAGCAGGGCGTGGCGCTCGTCGGTGACGGCGGCGATTTCGGTGTCGCTGATCGATGGGTTCACTGTGCGCAGGGCGAGCAGCCGCGAGAGTTCGTTGTCCAGCGATTCGGTGGCGGCGGTCACGGCGTCGTCGATGTGCGCTTGCGCGCGCGTACTGGCCAGCGCTTCGGCGCGTTCCAGCATCGGCGGCACCAGCTTGCCGAGGAACTTGCGGTAGCGTGCCACTTCGATGTGGCGGTCGTTGGCCTTGCGCAGCGCCGTGTCGCTGGGCGTGAAGTCGGCGCGTTCGACCAGGCGGGTGTCCACGGTCACCACCAGCGGCGAGGGCGGCAGGAAACGCTCGGCGTCGAGCCGGCGATCGGCCACGCATTCGAGCACGTAAACCGCCTGCAGCAGTGCGGTCCGCGGAGCCAGCACGTCGTCGACCATGAAGGCGGCATTGCCCTGTTCGCCGGACAGCGCCAGATCCAGCGCACCGGCTACCAGCGGGAGGTCCAGCCGCAGCAGCGGCAGCTCCTCGCGCGACAGCGCCACTTCGCGCGAGAACGTGACCGACTGCGGGCCTTCGGCGAAGCCGGGCAGGGCGTCGGTGGACAGGTATTGCGGGTCGAGCAGCAGCACTTGCGCGCCGAGCTCCTCGGCGTGGATGCCGAATGCCTCCAGCAGGCGCTGCACGAAGGCGTCGCGGCCCGGATCATGATCGTCGCGGCGGAAGGCCTGCTGCAATTCGTCGGCGTGCGGGTCGCGGCTGGAAGCGAGTTCCAGCAGGTGGTCGCGGCCGCCGCGGATGAGTGCCGCCATCTGCTCGTGGCTGGCGCGGGTTTCGGCGAGCAGGGCGTCGAGTTCCTGATCGCGGTTGTCGTCGTCGCGGGCGTGCTCGTCCGCCAGGCGGGTCAGCGGCTCGCCGTAGCGGCGCAGCAGTTCGCGGCCGTCGGCCGGGCTGAGGCGGAACGCGTCGACGCCTTCGTCGTACCAGCGCGCCAGCACGTGCTGGGCGCTGTCGGCCACGGCGAGGATGTGGATGGCGATGTCGTGCTTCTGGCCGATGCGGTCGAGCCGACCGATGCGCTGTTCGAGCAGGTCCGGATCCAGCGGCAGATCCCACAGCACCAGCCGGTGCGCAAACTGGAAGTTGCGGCCTTCCGAACCGATCTCCGAGCACAGCAGCAAACGCGCGCCGTCGGGCTGGGCGAAATAGGCGGCGTTGCGGTCGCGCTGCACGATGCTGAGACCTTCGTGGAAACGCGCCACGCCGACGCCGCTCTTCGTGCGCAGCGCTTCTTCCAGCGCCAGCACCTTGGCCTGGCTGCGGCAGATCAGCAGGAACTTGTCCTGCGGATGTTTCTCCAGCAGGGCGATCAGGGTATCGATGCGCGGGTCGGTGGCGTAGTCGACCTCGATCAGCGCCGGCGGCTGCTGGATGTCGGCGTGGAACTCGGCCAGCAGCGCCTGCCGTGTGCTGTCGTCGACCGTGTCGGCGTCCAGCAGGTGCCATTCGGGCAGGCGTTTGGGAAAGCCGCCGACGCCGGCGCGGTTGTTGCGGAACATCACGCGACCGGTGCCATGGCGGTCGATCAGCGCGGCCAGCAGTTCGCGCGCATGGGCCGGCCTGGTGGAATCGGCCAGCAGTGCGGTGAGCGTCGCATCGCCGTGGAAGGCCTCGGTGAGCGCGGCGTGCTGGCCGGCATCCAACGGCTGGCCGTCGAGCAGGCGGTCGGCGATCTTCGATAGCGCCTGATAGGTGTCGGCCTCGGCCAGATAGCCGTCCAGATCGTGGTAGCGCTGCGGATCGAGCAGGCGCAGGCGGGCGAAGTGGCCGCTGCGTCCGAGCTGTTCCGGGGTGGCGGTGAGAAGGATGACGCCGGGGATCGCCGCGGCCAGTTGCTCCACCATCGTGTAGCGCGGACTGGCGGCTTCCGGCGACCAGGCCAGGTGATGCGCTTCGTCCACCACCAGCAGGTCCCACGGCGCGTCCAGCAGTTGCTGCGTGTATTTCGGCGAGCTTTCCAGGAAGCCGAAGTCGGCGATCACCAGTTGCTCGTCCTCGAACGGGTTGCCGGCGTCGCCGGATTGCTCCAGGGCCTCGCAGCGTTCCTCGTCGTAGATCGCGAAGCTGAGGTTGAAGCGGCGCAGCATCTCGACGAACCACTGGTAAACCAGCGTGTCGGGCAACAGCAGCAGCACGCGCGAGGCGCGGCCGGTGGCGAGCTGGCGCGCGACGATCATGCCCGCCTCGATGGTCTTGCCCAGTCCCACTTCGTCGGCCAGCAGCACGCGCGGCGGGCGGCGTGCCGAGGCGATGCCGGCCACGCGCAGTTGGTGCGGCACCAGTCCGATGCGCGCGGCACCCAGACCCCACATCGGCGAACGGCGCGCCTCGGCGCGCCGCTTCAGACCCTCCAGGCGCAGCTCGAACTGCGCCACGCTGTCGGTGCGCCCACCGATCAGGCGGTCGTCGGCCTGGCTCACGCTCTGTTCGTCGTCGAGCTGGCCTTCGTGCAGTTCGCGGCCTTCGCCGCGGTAGATCAGCAGCTCGTCCTTGATCTCGACGCGCTCGACCAGGAACGCGATGCCCTTGCCGGCGACGCGCTGGCCGGCGCGGAACTCGGCGCGCAGCAGCGGCGCCGAGTCGATCGCGTAAGGGCGCAGCACGCCGGCCTTGGCGAACAGCACCTGCACGCCGCGTCCTTCGACGCGCAGCACGGTGCCGAGGCCAAGCTCGGGTTCGGCGGAGGAGATCCAGCGTTGACCGGGTACGAACATCGTGCAGCCATCGGCGTCGGGGGTCGACGATTATCCGCCGTGCGCCGCGCCGAGGGAACCGCTGCGACGATCAGGTGGCGGACCACTGCCGCAGCAGGTTGTGGTAGACGCCGGTGAGTTGCAGCACGGCAGCGTGGTCGGCGCCGGTGCGGGTCAATGCCTGGATCGAGGTGTCCAGCTCGAACAGCAGCCGGCGCTGGCTGTCGTCACGCACCAGGCTTTGCACCCAGAAGAACGAGGCCACCCGCGCGCCGCGAGTCACCGGGGCCACCCGGTGCAGGCTGCTGGACGGGTAGACGATCAGGTCGCCGGCCGGCAGTTTCACCTCGTGCTCGCCGTAGGTGTCGCTGACGATCAGTTCGCCGCCCTCGTACTCGTCCGGTTCGCCGAGGAACAGCGTGCACGAGACGTCGCTGCGCATTTGCCCGCCGCCATCGGGGAGGGCCATCACCGCGCCGTCGACGTGGAAGCCGTACTGGCCGCCGTCGGCATAGCGGTTGAAGCGTGGCGGCAGGATGCGCAGCGGCAGCGTGGCGGCGTGGAACAGCGGTTGCGCGGCCAGCGCCGCCAGCACCGTTTCGCCCAGTTGCCGACGCAGCGGCGAGGCGTCAGGCAGTTGCTGGTTGTGCTTGACCCGCGCGCCCTGCGCACCCACCGTTTCGCGGCCGTCGACCCACGGCGCCGCGTCGAGCGACTCGCGCATCCGCCTGATCTGTTCGGCGCTCAGTACACCGGGAATGTGCAGCAGCATGGGTCACCCGCGGGAAGTGATGGCGTGGGTCGGCGGGTCAAAAGCGCAACTGCGCGGTGAGCATCGCCGAGCGCGGCATGGCCGGCGTGTAGCGGTAGCCGCTCTTGTTGATCGCCGCGATGTAGTGCTTGTCGAAGACATTGTAGACATTGAGCTGCAGGTCGAGGTGCGTGTTCACCTCGAAGCTGGCCATCGCGTCGAATACCCAGTAGCCGCGGGTGAAGGTCGGCGTGCCGACCGCGCCGTCGCTGCCGCGCTTCATCCCGCCGGCATGGCGTGCGCCGCCGCCGAGGGTGAGGTTGAACGGCAGCCGGTATGTGGTCCACGCGGTGAACGCGCTGGTCGGCGTGTACGGCAGGTCGGCGGAGCCGTCGCTGGTCACCGCGCTGCCGCGGATGACCTTGGCGTCCATGCGGGTATAGCCGGTGCTCACCGCCCAGCGGTCGGTGATCCTGCCGACCGCGCCGATCTCCACGCCTTGCACGCGCTTCCTGCCGACCTGGTAGTACAGGCCATCGGTCGGGTCCTGCACCAGGTCGTTGCTGACCGTGGTGCGGTACAGCGCACCGGTCAGCAGCAGCCTGTCGCCCAGCACGCTCCACTTCGTGCCCAGCTCGACGGTGCGCGCGCGCTGGGGGTCGAGGTCGGGATTGTCGGCACTGTTCGACGCGTTGCTGAGGGTAAGCGTGTTGCCGCCCGGTGGCTCCTGCGACATGGCGAAGTTGGCGTAGATGCTGCCGGCGGCGACGGGCTTGAACAGCACGCCGAGTTTGTAATTGGGCAGGTTGTCGGAGAGGCGCGCGTCCACGCTGGGCAGCACCGTGCCGGCCGGGTGACTGCCGCAGGCCGGGCCGCGCCGGCCGCCGCAGACGTCGGTGCTGACAAACCGCGTGCGGTAATGGTCCAGCCGCGCGCCGGCGTTGAGTTGCCAGCGCTCGCCGAATTTGAGCGTGTCGAACAGGTAGGCCGCGACGGTATCGGTCTTGCCGTTGCCGTGGGCGCCGTTGCGGGCGTAGGCCAGGCCGCCCTGGTCGGGGTCGGGCCGGTACAGGTTCGCCGGGGGCCAGGTGCTGCCGGAGAGCGGGGCAATGCCCTGCGTCGCGGCTTGCTCGCGGCTGAGCTCGATGCCGGCGCTGAGGTCGTGGCCGACCGCGCCGGTGTCGAAGCTGGCGGTGAGGTTGGTCTGGTTGGTGAGGATGCGGTTGGTCTGGTGCTTGAAGGTCGGGTTGCTGCGCGCCACCGTCCAGGTCGAGGGGTCATCCGGGTCCGGCGTCGACAGGTGCGCCGCGGTGGCCGTGAACGAGGTGAGCAAGTAATCCTGGTGCGTGCGGCCCCAGCGCAAGGTGTCGTGCACGGCGAGGTGGTCGGAGAAATCGTGTTCGACGATCGCGGTGAACATGTCGACCTGCACGTCGTCGTGGTCCTGCCGGGTGCCGTAGAAGTTGTGCGGGTCAACCGCAGCGGCGTCGGACAGGAACGGCCGCGTCGGATCGGGACTGGCGTAGCCGGGCAGGCCGATGGTGGAGACGCCGCCATCGGGCACGTTGTCGTGCTTCACGTGCAGGTAGTCGAGATAGATCCGGGTGGCGCTGCCCAGGCCGAGGCCCAGCGACGGCGCCACGCCCCAGCGGTTGTTCTGCACCCGGTCGCGCCCCGGCACGCCGCTGTCCTGGCCCATCACGTTGAGGCGGAAGGCAGCGTCTTCGCCGATCGCCTGGTTCCAGTCCGCGGTGGCACGTTGCTGGCTGGCGCTGCCGTAACCCAGCGAGCCGGAGATGGCGTTGTCCAGCTGCGGGCGCTTGCTGACCATGTTGATCGCGCCGGTCGGCGCGGTGCGGCCGTATTCGGTGCCGTCCGGGCCCTTGGTGACTTCGATCTGCTCGATGTTGAACACGTCGCGCGAGACCGAGCCGAGGTCACGCACGCCGTCGACGAAGATGCTGCCTGAGCTGTCGAAGCCGCGCATGTACATCGTGTCGCCGGTGCTGGTGGCGCCGTTTTCGCCAGCGTAGAAGGTGCCCACGCCGGGGCTGTTGCGCAACGCCTCGGAAAGCGTGGTGGCGCCTTGCTGCTGGATCAGGTCGCGGCCGATGACGCTGATGGTCTGCGTGGTGTCCAGCAGCGGCTGGGTGAACTTGTGCGATGAGAGCTCGTCGATGCGGTAGTCGACGCCGGCGCTGCCTCGCACCTGCACGCGCGGCAGGTTGCGCGCCTGCGCGACCAGCGGGGCGTCCGCGGCAGCCGCGTCGGCGGGCGTGGCGGCATGCGCGGGGGCGAGGGCCAGGCTGCCGAGGAGGGCGGTGGTCAGCAACCCGGGCGCCATCGCGGGGAGGGCGCGGCGGGTGGGGTGTTTCCTGCTCTTGATCGGGCTCATGCGGGGTCCTGTGCGTCGTGTGGAATCAGGCCGGTCCCCGTCCCGCACGCGCGACAGCCATCGCCGTCGATCGAATGGAGTGACGGCGGTGGCCGTGAAGGCGCACACGATATTGCCAATGAGAATGATTTGCAATAACTCACCGAGGCAACAAGGCCCATTCGCCAACGACAGGCATCACACAGCAAGAGGCCCCGCAGCAGCGTGCGGGGCCTCGTGTTTCCTGCTTGTCGATGTTCGGCTGCGGCGGCGAGGCGTTGCGCCTGCCGCCGCGGCGGCGGTTACCAGATCTTCACCTGCTTGTCGGCCGGGCGAACCATCGCGTCGCCGGTCTTGCACTGGAACGCCTGGGCGAACGCCGGCATGTTGGACGGCGCGCCGATCGCGCGGAACTTCATCGGCGAATGCGGATCGGCGTTGAGGTAGACCATCTGCGCCTTGTCGCGGATGCTGCCACGCCACACGCGCGCCCAGTTGAGGAAGAAGCGCTGATCCTCGGTGTAGCCGTCGATCTTCTGCGTGGCCTCGGCCGGCTGATTCTTCAGCGCGGTCTGCAGCGCGTCGTAGGCGATGTTGAGGCCACCCAGGTCGGCGATGTTCTCCCCCAGGGTCAGCTTGCCGTTGACGTGCAGGTCCGGGTGGTCGGGCAGCGGCGCGTAGTTGTCGAACTGGTCGACCAGCTTCTGCGCGCGCTCGTCGAACTGCTTCTTGTCGGCGTCCGTCCACCAGTTGTCCAGGTTGCCGCTGCCGTCGAACTGGCTGCCCTGGTCGTCGAAGCCGTGGCTGGCCTCGTGGCCGATCACCGCGCCGATGCCGCCGTAGTTGATCGCGTCGTCGCCCTTGGCATAGAAGAACGGCGGCTGCAGGATCGCGGCCGGGAAGTTGATCGTGTTGTCGGTGGGGTTGTAGTACGCGTTGACCGTCTGCGGCGTCATGAACCATTCCTGGCGGTCGGTCGGCTGGCCGATCTTGGCGATGTCGTAGTCATGGTCGAACTGCTGCGCCGCCTCCATGTTGGCGAAGTAGTTGTCCGCGGTGATCTTCAGGCCGTCCCAGCTGCGCCACTTTTCGGGGTAGCCGATCTTGGGCAGGAAGGTTTCCCACTTGGCGATCGCCTTGGCCTTGGTTTCGTCGCTCATCCAGTCGAGGTTCTGGATGCGCGCCTTCAGCGCGTTGCGGATGTTGGTGACCAGTTCCTCGGCGCGCTGCTTGGCTTCCGGCGGGAAATACTTGGCCACGTACAACTGGCCCAGCGCCTGCCCCATGGCGTCGTTGACCGCGCTCAGCGAGCGCTTCCACTGCGGTTTCTGCTCGGGCTGGCCGCGCAGGGTCTTGTCGTAGAAATCGAAACGGGCGTCGACGAACGGCTCGGACAACACGTCGGCCGCGCCGGAGATCGTGTGGGCGGTCAGATAGGCCTTCCACTGGGCCAATGGCGCGCTGGCCAGCAGCTTGTCCATTTCGGCGAAGAACTTCGGCTGCGAAAGCGAGAAGCCCTTGTCGATGGTGACGCCCTGCGCCTTGAAGAAATCGTTCCAGTCGAAATGCGGAGTGACCTTGTTCGCCTCGGCCACGGTGACGAAGTGGTACTGGTTCTCCGGCTTGCGCATCTCCACCCGCGGGATGGAGTGCCTGGCCAGCTCGGTCTCGAACTTCATGGCCAGGTCGGCCTGGTTGGCCGCGTCCTTGGCCGGCGTGCCGGTGAGCTCGAACAGCTTGGCCAGGTATTTCACGTACTCGGCGCGCACGTCCTTGTACTTGGCATCGGTGTAGTAGTCCGGCGTGGGCAGGCCCAGGCCGCCCTGCACCGCATAGGCGATCTGCATGCTGGCGTTCTTGTAGTCGGCGCGCGCGCCGAAGCGGAACACCGCGCTGTCGCCCTTGGCGAAGGACTGGTTGAGCCAGGCAGGGATGTCCTTGTTCGACTTCAGCGCGTCGATCTTCGCCAGGTAGGGCTTGAGCGGCTCGAAGCCGGCCTTGTTGCGCGCGTCCATGTTCATGCTGGAGCGGTACAGCCAGCCGATCTTCTGCTCGATCGAACCGGGCGTGGCGCTGTCGGCGTTCTTGTCGGCCGCGTCGACCAGCGCGTGCTGGTCGGACAGGCTCTTCTCGCGCAGCAGGTTGAACGAGCCCCACACGGTCTGGTCGGCCGGAATCGGGTTGGCGGCGATCCACTTGGCGTTGACGAACTGGTTGAAGTCGGCGCACGCCTCGGCGGCCTGGCCCAGCTCGCTGATGTCGAACACGCTGGGTGCTGCCGCCGTGGCGGCGCTGCTGGATGCGGGGGCCGCGCTGGCCGCGTCGGCCGGAGTCGCCGGCGTGCTGGCAGGTTCCTGCTTGCCGCACGCGGTGAGCGCCAGCGCGGCGCTGACGGCGAGCGCGAGCGGTTTCAGAAGGGTCTTGGTCATGCGGATTGCCTCCATGGATGGTTCGCCCGCAGGCGTTGCGTGGGTGTCCGGATGGCCGGTGTTCGACGGCCGGCAAGGCCGTGGCCATGCCGATTCACGCTAGGCCAAACGTCATGGGTCAAACAGTGTCAAAGGTCAGGGGCCGGCATGCAAAAGGGCCCCGCATTCGCATGCGGGGCCCCGGTTCTCAAACGGCTGCGACGAGCGCGGTTACCAGATCTTCACCTGCTTGTCGGCCGGACGCACCATCGCGTCGCCCGGCTTGCACTGGAACGCCGCCGCGAACGCCGGCATGTTGGACGGCGCACCGATCGCGCGCAGCGGGGCCGGGGCGTGCGGGTCGGTGTTCAGCCGCAGCAGCGCCTGCTGCTCGCGGATGTTGCCGCGCCACACGCGCGCCCAGTTGAGGAAGAAGCGCTGGTCCTGGGTGTAGCCGTCGATCTTCTGTGTGGCTTCGGCCGGGTGCTGCTTCAGCGCCACCTGCAAGGCGTCGTAGGCGACGTTGAGGCCGCCCAGGTCGGCGATGTTCTCGCCCAGGGTCAGCTTGCCGTTGACGTGCGCGTCGGGTTTGTCCTTGATCGGCGTGTAGTCGTTGAACTGCTGCACCAGCTTGGCCGTGCGGGCGTCGAACTTGGCGCGGTCGGCCTTGCTCCACCAGTTCACGTTGTTGCCGGCGCCGTCGAACTGGCTGCCTTCGTCGTCGAAGCCGTGGCTGGCTTCGTGACCGATCACCGCGCCGATGCCGCCGTAATTGATCGCGTCGTCGGCCTTGGCATCGAAGAACGGCGGCTGCAGGATCGCGGCCGGGAAGTTGATCGTGTTGTCGGTGGGGTTGTAGTACGCGTTGACCGTCTGCGGGGTCATGCCCCATTCCTTGCGGTCGGTCGGCTTGCCGATCTTGGCGATGTCGTAGTCGTAGTTGAACTTCGACGCTGCTTCGAGGTTGGCGTAGTAGTTGTCCGGCACGATGGTCAGGCCGTCCCAGCTGCGGAACTTGTCCGGGTAGCCGATCTTGGGCAGGAAGGTGTCCCACTTGGCGATCGCCTTGGCCTTGGTTTCGTCGCTCATCCAGTCGAGGTTCTGGATGCGCGCCTTCAGCGCGTTGCGGATGTTGGTGACCAGTTCCTCGGCGCGCTGCTTGGCCTCGGGGGTGAACTCCTGCTTGACGTACAGCTCGCCCAGCGCCATGCCCATCGAGCCGTTGACCGCATTCAGCACCTGCTTCCAGCGCGGCTTCTGCTCCGGCTGGCCGGAGAGGGTCTTGCCGTAGAAGGCGAAGCGGTTGTCGCGGAACGGCTTGCTCAGCGCATCGGCGGCGCCGTCGATGGTGTGGAAGCGCAGGTACGCCTGCCACTGGCTGGCCGGCGCGCTGGCCAGCAGCTTGTCGAACTCGGCGAAGAACTTCGGCTGCGACAGCGAGAAGCCCTTGTCGATGGTCACGCCCTGGGCCTTGAAGAAGTTCTCCCAGCTGAAGTGCGGGGTGATCTTGTCCGCTTCGGCCACGCTCACGAAGTGGTACTGGTTTTCCGGGGTGCGCAGTTCGACCGGCGCCAGCGAGGCGGCGGCCAGGCTGGTCTCGAACGCCATCACTTCATCGGCCTGCTTCTTGGCGTCGGCGGCGGACACGCCGGTCAGCTCCAGCGTCTTGGCGATGTAGTCGAGGTAGGCCTTGCGCAGGTCGGCATGCTTCGGGTCGGTGTAGTAGTCCTTGGTGGGCAGGCCCAGGCCATCCTGGAAGGTGTAGCCGATCTGCGTTTCGGCGTGCTTGAAGTCGGCGCCGGCGCCGAACTGGAACACCAGCATGTCGCCCTGGGCGAAGCTCTTGTCGAGGAAGGCGGCCACGTCGTTGCCGTTCTTCAGCTGATCGATCTCGGCCAGCTTGGGCTTGATCGGGTCGAAGCCGGCCTTGTCGATGGCGGCCTCGTCCATGCCCGACTTGTACAGGTTGCCGATCTTCTGCTCGATCGAGCCGGCGGCAGCCTGGTCGGCGCCCTTGGCGGCGTTCTCGACGATCGTGTGCTGGGTGTTGAGGCTGTCCTCGGCCAGCTTGTCGAACGCGCCCCAGCGGGGGCGGTCGTTCGGGATCGGGTTGGCGGCGACCCACTTGGCATTGACGAACTGGTCGAAGTCCGTGCACGCCTCGGCCGGCGCACCCAGCTCGCTGACGTCGAAGATGCTCTTGCTGTCGACGGCCGCGGTGCTGCCGGCGGCGGCCGGTGCGGTGCTGGCGGTCGGCGCCGGTGCATCGGCCGGGGTGGCATCCTGCTTGCCGCAGGCGCTCACGGTCAGGGCCAGGCTGACCGCAAGGGCCAGGGGCTTCAGGTACTGCTTGGTCATGGATATCCCTCGATGGGTGGATCTGGACGGTTTGAGGTTGCGGACATGGCCGCGCGCAAAAGGCTCCCCGGGCGCGCGGACGCAGCCGTTCACGCTAGGCCAATCGACAGGGGCCAGACAGTGTCAAAGGTCAGGGGGTGAGGGGCTGAGGGCGTGCCGGACCGGCGCGGCCGGCAGGCTGTCCGGCGCCACCGCGCCGCCGGAAATGATGAAGGCCATGGCCTGGTCCATGGTCCAGTCGGTGGGGACGAGCTCGTCCACCGGCACCAGTTCCAGATAGCCGCCGGTGGGGTTGGGCGTGGTCGGGATGTACACCGCGGCGATCTCCCGGCCACTGCCTTCCTCGATCATCACCCGGGTCACGAAGCCCACCACCTTCATGCCGCGCCGCGGAAAGTCCACCAGCACCACGCGCTGCATGCCGCTGGGCTTGTTCTGCAGTACCGCCATCAGCTTCTTGGTGCCGCCGTAGATGGTCTGCACCAGCGGGATGCGCGCGAGCAGGTTGTCGAAGGCATTGAGGAAGCGCTGGCCGATCACCCGGTTTGCCACGAAGCCGAGCAGGTACAGCGAGCCCAGCGTGATCAGCAGGGCGGCGATGTAGGTGAGCCATTCCATCTTCAGCGACTCGGCGGCACGCGGTGCCACCAGCGCCAGCGTGCCGAGCAGGGCCTCGACCATCGGCGCGCCGATCCCGGCCAGCACGCCCAGCACGAAATTGAATACCAGCCAGGTCACCCACAACGGGATGAAGGTCAGCAGGCCGGTCAGCAGATAGCGTTTGAGGCGGAGCGGGGGCATGGATCGATCCGGCGGGTCGTGTCCCGCATTGTAGGCGACCGGCGCGGCGACGGGCGTGGTGGCGGGCTTCCGGCGATTGGGTTAGCGTGCTGGCTCCACATGGGGATGGGGGAGTCATGAAGAAGCTGATCGGCGTGCTGCTGCTTGCATGGTTTGTCGTCGGCGCGATCCACGCGCAAGCAATACCTTCGTCCACCGCAGCGGCTCCGGCGCCGGCGGTATCCGCGGCGGCGGCGTTCGACGCCGATGCTGCCACCCAGGCCTACATGGCCGAGCTGACGCCGGCACAGCGAGCCAATTCCGATGCCTACTTCGAGGGCGGTTACTGGCTGACCGGCTGGGATCTGCTGGTGGCCCTGGGCGTGGCGTGGCTGCTGCTCGGCACGCGGCTCTCGGCGCGCATGCGCAACCTCGCCGAGCGACTCACCCGCTGGCGCTGGCTGCAGACGGCGATCTACGCGATCCAATACATCGTGCTGACGACCGTGCTGACCCTGCCGTGGGCGCTGTACGAAGGTTATTTCCGCGAGCACCAGTACGGCTTGTCGAATCTGGGCCTCGGCGGCTGGCTGGGCGAGCAAGCCAAGGGGCTGGCGGTGGGGCTGATCTTCGGCACGCTGGCGCTGGTGCTGATCTATGCGGTGATCCGGCGCGCCACGCGCACCTGGTGGTTGTGGGGCGCGGGGGTGGCCATCGTGTTCGTGATGTTCATGGCCACCATCGCGCCGGTCTACATCTCGCCGCTGTTCAATACCTACCAGTCGCTGCCGGAGAGCCCGCTGAAGGAGCAGGTCCTGTCGATGGCGCGCGCCAACGGCATCCCCGCCTCGGACGTGTACTGGTTCGACGCCTCGCGGCAGAGCAAGCGCATCAGCGCCAACGTCAGCGGCATGTTCGGCACCACCCGCATCAGCCTCAACGACAACCTGCTCAAGCGCAGCTCGCCGGAAGAGATCAAGGCCGTGCTCGGGCACGAGATGGGCCACTACGTGCTCAACCACATCTACAAGGGCATCGTGTTCTTCGGCGTCATCATCGTGATCGGCTTCGCCTTCGTGCGCTGGGGCTTCGGCTGGGCGCAGCAGCGCTGGGGCGAACGCTGGCAGTTGCGCGACGTGGGCGACGTGGCGGGTTTGCCGCTGATCGCGGCGCTGTTCGCGATCTTCATGTTCTTCATGACGCCGGTGAACAACACCATCACCCGCAGCATGGAGGCCGAGGCCGACGCGTTCGGCCTGAACGCGGCACGCCAGCCGGATGGTTTTGCGCATGTCGCGGTGCAGTTGTCCGAGTACCGCAAGATGCATCCCGGTCCGGTCGAGGAGTTCCTGTTCTTCGACCATCCCAGTGGCTGGCAGCGCATCCATCGCGCGATGGTGTGGAAGGCCGAGCATCTGGATGATCCGGGGGTTCGCCGCCAGGGTGCCGACATACCGCAAGCGGCGCGCTGAATCGGGCGCCTGCGCGCCTCAGCGGCGACGGCGGTCCGGATGCGGCCTCAGCACTGCACCCGGCCGCCGGCGAGTTGCGTGCACGGCTGGTAGGTCGGCGGTGGGGGCGGCGTCCAGCGATGGCCGTGATCGCCGTCGTGGTCGTGCGGGCGGTGTCGATACGGCGGCGCCGGCGCCCCCCAGTAGAGCGGCGCGTAGTCGTCCACCGGCTGGGACAACGCCTCGCGATACTGGTCGTTCTGCTGGCGCAGGGTGTCGTTCTCGACCTGCAACTGGTTGCGCTCGGCCTCCTGGTCGAGCTGCGCCTGCCGGCGCGCGGCATCCTCGCGCTGCTGCGCGGCGAGCGCCTCGTCGTAGCGGCGTTGTTCGGCGTCCTCCTGCGCCTGCCGATAGGCGGCCACGCGCTCCTCGTACAACGCGTCGAGATGGCGCGCGTGGGCGTACTGCCTGGCGAGGTCGTGCTGGCCCAGGCGCAGGTAGCGGTCGATCACCTCGCTGTCGTCGGCCTGGTGCAGCAGCTGGCCCTTGCCGTCGGCACAGGGGTGATCGGTATAGGCTACGCCGCCGCCGGCCTGCGGGCACTTGTAGATGTTCTGGGCGCCGGCCGCCGGGGCCAGCAACCACAAGGCCAGCGCCAGGCCGGGCAGCAACGATGAGGCGATCGAGTCGTTCATGGTGATGGCCACTTTGCGGCAGCGCGACTGGATGCCGCGTGACTGGAAGCTTGCCCCCGGCGCGTACCTTCGTCCAGCCCGCAGGCGCCCGGTTCAGCCGCGCCGCGGGATCTGCAGGCCGCGCGCCACCGCCGGCCGCGCCATGCCGCGCTCCAGCCAGGCGGGCACGTGCACGAGGCGGTCGTAGTCGACCAGCTCGCGCGCCTCGTAGAAGGTGATCAGGTTGTTCACCCAGCCCAGCGTGGCGATGTCGGCGATGCCGTAGTCGTCGCCCATGATCCAGTCGCGGCCCGCGAGGCGAGCCTCGAGTACGGCGAGCAGTCGTTTCGATTCGTTGGCGTAGCGCTCGCGCGGGCGCTTGTCGGCGATCTCCCTGCCGGCGAACTTGTTGAAGTAACCGAGCTGGCCGAACATCGGGCCGATCGACGCCATCTGGAAGAACACCCACTGGATGCACTCCCAGCGCCGCGCGGGTTCGGCGGGAATGAAGCTGCCGGTCTTGTCGGCCAGGTACAGCAGGATGGCGCCGGATTCGAACAGCGCCAGCGGCTCGCCGCCGGGGCCGTCGGGGTCGATGATCGCGGGAATCTTGCCGTTGGGGTTGATCGACAGGAACTCCGGCGTGTGGCTTTCGTCGTTGGTGATGTCGACCAGGTGCGGCTCGTACGGCAACCCGGTTTCCTCCAGCATGATCGACGCTTTCACGCCGTTGGGCGTGTTGAGCGAATACAGCTGGATGCGTTCGGGGTGCCGCGCGGGCCAGCGCGCGGTGATCGGAAAACGGGACAGGTCGGGCATGCTGTTTCGTCCTGGTTGCGGAATCGCCCATTGTGCCCCGACGGGCACCGTGTGCCGTGAAATCAAGCCGCCGCAGCGGCGCGCCCGGCTTGCCGCCACGCGCGCAAGCCGATCGCCGCCAGCACCACGAAGCCGGCGTAGAGCACCGAGGTGATCAGCAGGTGCTTGTAGATGTATTCGCCGACATAGATCACGTCCACCGCAATCCACAGCCACCACGCCGCGATGTGGCGGCGGCCCTGCCACCACTGCGCGACCAGGCTGAAGGCGGTGAGTGCCGCATCTAGCCAGGGCAGCGCGGCATCGGTCCACCGATGCATCGAATAGCCGAGCAGCAATGCCGCGACGGTACCGATGGTCAGGTGGACGATCGCCTGCATCAGCGGCAGCGGGGCGAGCTGGACGCGACCGTCGTCGTCCAGGTTCTGCAGCCAGCGTCGCCAGCCGTAGACGATCAGGCCGGCGAAGGCGAGCTGCAGCAGGGCGTCGGAATACAGCCTGGCGTCGATGAAGATCCAGCCGTAGACCAGCACCGACACCAACCCGACCGGCCAGCACCAGGGCCGCCGCCTGGCGGTGAGCCAGACGGCCCAGGCGCTGATCAGCGCGCCGGCGAGTTCGATCCAGATCACTGGAAGTCGTAGCTGACGGAGAGCCGCGCCAGCCGCGGCGCACCCGGGAACAGGTAGCGATCGCCGCCGGCCGAACCGGTGTCGCGCCAGTAGAAGTGGTTGAACACGTTGTCCACCGACAACCGCCAGGTCAGCGCGTGGCCGCGCCACGGCGTGGTGTAGCGCAGGCCGGCGTCGAACACGTCGTACGACGGTACGCGCACGGCGCCATCGGGCGTGGCGACGTTGGCCGATGCGTGGCGCCAGCCGCCGAGCAGACTCAGCGCCGGCGCGGACGGCAGGCGGTAGTCGAGGAATACGGCGGTACGCAGGCGCGGCACGTTGGTCAACTGGTGGCCCTCGTACGCGGGCGTGCCGCTGCCTTCGGCGCGGGCCTGGATGACGCTGGCGCTGGCGATCACGCGCAGGTTGTCGCCGAGCCGGCCGTTCGCGCCCAGCTCGACACCCGTATGCACTTCATTGCCTTGCTGCACGAAGGTGAATCCCTCGGGCGTGCCGTCCGGCCGGGCGAACTGGAAGGGCTGGTGGATGCGGTAGAGCGCGCCGCTCAGCGCCAGCGCATCGGTGGCCTGCAGCTTGACGCCGGCTTCGAGCTGGCGCGACAGCCGCGGCCCCAGCGTGCTGCCGCCGTTGCTGGTCCAGTACGGCGCCTCGATGCCCAGCGACAGGCCTTCGCTGTAGCTCAGGTATACGGTGGTCGGTGCGTTCGGCTGCCACAACACGGCGGCCTGCGGCAACGCCTTGCGCAAGCGGGTGGTGCGCTCGGGCGCACCGCTGTCGTCGTAGCTGCGCTCGTGCAGGCGTGCCAGTCGGGCGCCGGCGATCAGCTGCCAGCGCTCGCCCAGGTGCATGCGATCCAGCGCGAACAGCGAATGCTGCCAACTGGTGAGCCGGCGCACCGAAGGGCCGGGCTGGTTCGGCGAGGGCGCGAAGATGGGTGGGTCGGCCTGGTCGATGTTGCCGGTGCCGACGTAGTCGTAGACGTAGGCGCGGCGATCGATGGTGCGACGGAACGCGCCGGCGCCCAGGCTCAGTTCGTGGCTGAGCGCGCCGGTGGCGAAACGGCCTTCGAGCACGGCGCGGGCCTCGTCGCTGATGCGGGTGTCGTCGGGGCTGCGGAAATCGTAGATGTCGTAGTCGCCGTTCGGCGCGAAGAACCAGCCGGGCACGCTGCCGTCGGCGCATTCGCTGGCGTAGAAGCAGCCGTAGGCGAACGCCACGTTGTCGTCGATCACGCTGCGGCTGTGGCCGCCGGCGACGCGCAGGTGCCAGTCGTCGCTGAAGGCGTGCTCGATGCGCACGCTGCTGTTGGACGACCGGATACCCACCGGCTGCTGCCACGGCTGATAGCCCAGCATGCGCGTGGCGTCCGGGTGCGCCGGCAGCGTCGTGCCGCCGAGCAACTGGTAGCCCGACACCGAACGCTGGCCGCTGGTCTGGTAGTTGCCGTCCAGCTCCAGCGTGGTGCGCTCGCTGATCTTCCAGTCCGCCGCCAGCGCCAGCATGCTGCGTCGGCCGTTGGCGTGGTGCACATACGAATGGATGTCCTCGTGGGCCGCGTTGACGCGCACGCCGAACTGCGGCGTGAGCCAGCCGCCGACGTCGACTGCGACGTGGCGCGAGCCGTGCGAATCGGTGCCCAGGGTGACGCTGCGCACGTCGGCCGGCCGCTTGCTGACGTAATTGACCACGCCGCCGGGCTCCATCACGCCGGCTTCCAGGCCCGCCAGGCCTTTCAGGATCTGCACCTGCTGCACGTCTTCCAGCGGCACCTTCTGCTCGCCGGCGATGGTCAGGCCGTTGCTGCGAAAGCCGGTAGCGGGGTCCAGCACGTAGCCGCGGATCGCGATGTCCTGGTAGTAGCCGACCGGCGCGTAGTTGTCGCCCAGCGCGGCATCCTCGCGGGCCAGTTCGCTGAGCGTGCGGATCTGCCGGTCGTCCAGCTGCTGGCGCGCCACCACGGTGATCGACGCCGGCGTGTCGTGCAGCGTGGCGCGGCCGTAGCTGTCGAGGTCGCTGTCGCGCGGGTGCTCCGGCGCCTGTCCGCGCACGTGCACGGTGGCCAGATCGACGGCCTGCGGGGTATCGGGTTGCGGGGTGGCGCTGCCGGTGGCGGCCGCGCCGTTGGCGGCAAGGGCGGCAAGCAGGGCCAGGGCGAGGGGAGTGCGGGTCATCGTCGTCGTCTTCGGGTAGCGGACGAAGCGACGGCGAACCGGTACGTTCGCGAGAACGATCCGACTCTGCAAGCTCCCTACGCCGGTATTGACCGGATCAGGTTCCAAGGGACTCTCTC
Organism: Rhodanobacter sp. UC4452_H20; assembly: GCF_052978205.1. The sequence continues at coordinate 346,357 of NZ_CM129662.1, forward strand.
AGCCCGGCGTTTTGCCGGGCACCCCCGCTTCAAGAATGCGTATTGAAACACGAATGGGCGCGGCCTGCCGAATCGCCCTGGCGTGCCGCAACGCCACCGGCGCGTAGGGCGGGCACGGCCCGCCGGCTTTTCGTGTCGTGCCACCGTGAATCGAGGAGCAAGAGCGGCGGGCCGTGCCCGCCCTACGCGCCGGTGGCGAGGGTGCGGATGGTTTGTAACAGGGCCTGCCCGGCGGATGTGCGGAACCATGCCGCGTGCCCGCGCAGGAAGGTGTCCCAGGCGATGTCGGCGTGCGCGGGCGCATGCGTGATGGCGTGGAAGTACTCCACTTCGGACAGGGCGAAATCCACGTGCACCAGCGGCAGCAGGTCGGCCAGCAGTTGCAGGTCGTCGCGGGCGAGTGGGCGGATTTCCCGATAACCCTCGATCAGCGCGCGGGCGATGGACGGATGGATCGCCGCCGCACCGGTATCCAGCGCCAGCCATGCGACCGCATTGCGCTCGATCGCGGTGGCGAGGTCGAACAGCGCGCAGTTCGCCGCGGCCAGGCCGAAATCGAGCACGGCGGTGATGTCGGCGTCGTCGCCGCTGCCGCTCCAGCAGAGGTTGGAGACGTGCCAGTCGCCGTGCGTCCACAGCCGTGGTTGCCGGGCCAGCGCTGGCTGCAGGCGCGCGTGCCATGGCGCGAGCAGGTCGGCGAACTCGCGCTGCCAGGGCCGGCCGCGCAAGTAAACGGCGAGGCCGGGTCGCTGCGGCAACTGCGATTCCAGTGCCGCCACCGGATCGGCAGCGGCGATCAGCTCGCTGCGTGCCACCAGAATGTGGGTGCTGCGCTGGGGCGCCGCGTAGTCGGCGCCGGCGTCGTGCAGCCGCGCCAGCATGCGGCCGGCGCGGTGCGCGTGGAACGGGTTCGGCAATGGCTGCCACGAGACCAGCTCGCGGTACAGGTCGATGCCCGCGGCGCGCCGATGCACTTCGTAGACCCAGTCGCCGATGGCGATGGCGGTGTCGCCGTCGGCGTCGCGCAACACGTCGGCCAGCGGCAGTCCGTGCCGGCGCAGGTGCGCGATGTAGCGGTGTTCCTCCGTCAGCGTGGCGGCCGAGCGCACCCGATGATGATGGCGCTTGACGAACAGCGTGCCGGCTTCGGTGTCGACCAGACAGGCCGCCGAGAGCGGGCGCGGACTGTGCCAGACGACTCGCCGCAAGGCGCCGGTTTGCGGAAAGCGGCTCAGCAGCACCTGCAGTTCCGGCGCGACGAGAGCCGGCCAGTCGGGAGCGATATCGTCGCCGGCCAGGCCGTGCACGAGGTGATCGGGGTCTGCAGGGGCGGTCGGCTTTGGCATCGGCACGATTATCGCCCAGCCGCTGCGCCTTTCGGCCGACGGTGTTTTTCGCGTCTAATGACGCTCTTTGCCCGGGTCCGTGCGCATCCCATGAGTGCCTTGCTGCTGCTGTTCGTCTGCCTGCTGCTCGGCGTCGTGGTGGCGCGTTTCGCGCGGCCGCCGGCGGGCATCGTGCAAGGCATCAACTGGTGGGTGCTGAACGTGGCGCTGGCGGCGCTGGTGCTGGAGCTGATCCCGAAGCTGAAGTTCAACCCCGACCTGTGGTTCGTGGTGGCCGCGATGTGGCTCACCTTCGGCGGCGCCTGGTTGCTGTTCGGCCTGCTCGGCCCGCGGCTGGGCTGGTCGCGGCAGCGCACCGGTTCGCTGATCCTGGTGTGCGGGCTGGGCAACACCGCCTACATGGGTTATCCGATGGTGCAGGCGCTGCACGGCAAGGCCGGCCTGGCGCTGGCCGTGGTCGCCGATCAGCTGGGCGCGTTTCCGGTGCTGGCGTCGGCGGGCATCGTGGTGGCGTCGCTTTATTCCGGACGCACGCCGCAGCTGCGCCCGATGCTGCGCCGCGTGTTTTCGTTTCCGCCGTTCCTGGCCTTGTTGCTGGGCATAGCGGTGGGCCGCCTCGGTGGCTGGCCGGAGTGGCTCGACGGGGTGTTCGCGCCGATCGGGGCCACGCTGACGCCGCTGGCGCTGTTCTCGGTCGGTTTGCAGTTCAAGTTCCATCCCGGCCAGCGTCAGCTCGGCGCGGCCGCCTGGGGGTTGGGCTGGAAGCTGCTGCTGGCGCCGCTGCTGTGCTGGCTGATGGGCACGGCGGCGGGCGTGGAGGGCCTGGTGCTCACGGTGGGCGTGCTGCAGGCGGCGATGGCGCCGATGGTGTCGGCGGCGATCCTGGCCGACGAGTACGAGCTCGACCCGGCGTTGGCCAACACCGTGCTGGGCGCGGGCATCGTGCTGTCGCTGCTGACCGTCCCGCTGGCCAACTATCTGATGGTCGGCGCGGCGTGGTGAGCGACGCGGTGCGGACGCTTGCGTCGCGGCCGCGCTGCGTCGAGACTGGGCGGGGATTTCCCGGGGGAAGGGGCTCGCGTCATGTCCGGCTTTGAGCTGATACGGCGGATTTTCGGCAACGAACACGGCGAGCGTCGTGCGGTGCCGCGCAGTGGCGTGCCCAAGGAAGCGCACATCCTGGTGGTCGACGACTCGCCGACCATTCGCGCGGTGCTGGGCAAGATGCTCACCCAGGACGGCCACGTGGTGTTCAAGGCGGCCGACGGCGAGAGCGCGCTCGAGCTGGCCCGCAACGAATTGCCCGACCTGATTTTCCTGGACATCGTGATGCCCGGCATGAACGGCTTCGCCGTGCTGCGCGCGTTGCGCCGCGAAGCGCTCACCCACGACATCCCGATCGTGATGATCAGCGGCAACCTGCAGGCCACCGAGCAGTTCTACGTGCAGCGATTCGGCGCCGACGACTTCATGAAAAAGCCGTTCGGCCGCGGCGAGGTGTTTGCGCGCCTGCAGCACCTGACCCAGTCCGGCCGCCTGGTGGTGCGACCGCGCACCAGCGTGCCGGTGGCGGCGGCCGAGCCGGTGCTCAGCGCCGACGAGCAGGCGGCCATTCCGGACATCGCCATGCCCGATCCGCAGGATCTGGTGCCGCCTCCGGGCGAAACGAACTGAGCGGCATGCCCGAGGAACGCGGCGAGCTGCGTCTCGACATCTGGCTGTGGGCGGCACGCTTCTTCAAGACCCGCGGCCTGGCCCGCACGGCCATCGAGGCGGGACGGGTGGAACTCGGTGGCGCGCGCTGCAAACCTTCCCGGGCCGTGCACGTCGGTGATCGGCTGCAGGTCAGCCGCGGGCACGAGCGCCTGGAGCTGGACGTGCTCGCGCTGGCATCGCGGCGCGGGCCGGCCAGCGAGGCGCAGTTGCTGTATCGGGAAACCGAGGCCAGTCGCGAGGCGGCCGAGGCATTGCGCGAACAGCGTCGCCTGAGTGGCGCGGCGCTGGATCATCCAGCGCATCGACCCGACAAGCAAGCCCGTCGGCAATTGCGAAAGATCAAGGACTTGCGCTGACAAGTTCAGGCTGAGTACTGCGTCGCACATTGCTGCGTCGCTCTGCGCGAGCATGCGCGACGTATCCACGAGTGCGCCCCGCGCGCACCACTCACGACCCGGGGAGAAGGCATGGACGGACTGGCACGCATCAGTGGCATCGGCTTCATCAAGCGCCTGCTGGGCGGGCATGCGGTCGAGCCGCAACACGTGCAGACCACGCAGGGCGCGCGCATGCTGGTAGTGGACGATTCGCCCACGATCTGCGCCGTGCTCGGCAAGATGCTCAGCCAGGATGGCTACCACCCGTTGAAGGCGGCCGACGGCGCGGCGGCGATCGAGCTGGCGCGCAGCGAGTTGCCGGCGCTGATCTTCCTCGACGTGGTGATGCCCGGCATGAACGGTTTCAGCGTGCTGCGCGCGCTGCGCCACGATCCGGCCACGCGCGACATCCCGATCATCATGATCAGCGGCAACCAGCAGGCCACCGAGCAGTTCTACCTGCAGCGTTACGGTGCGGACGACTTCATGAAAAAGCCGTTCGACCGCGACGACGTGTACGAGCGCATCGGCAGCCTGGTGGCCGCCGGGCGGTTGCCCGCCCGCGATACCTCGGTGGCGGAGAACACGCTGCTGTCTGCCTTGTCGGCGGAGGCGCTGGACGGCATTCCCGACATCGCCATGCCCGATGCCGGGACGCCGGGAACGACCGAGGCGCCGCTGCCGCTGCATCGCGTGGCTTGACAGCGCGCCGGCTCAGTCCAGCGATTTCAGCCGGTACAGGGCTTCCAGCGCCTCGCGCGGCGTCAGCGTATCCGGATCGATGCGTTCCAGCTCGCGCTGGGCGGCCGAGGGTTGCGCCGGCGCAAACAATCCCAGTTGCGGCGAAACTTCAGCGGAGGGCGCTGCGCTGGCGTGCCGGTGCATGCCGCGTTCGAGTTCGGCCAGCGTGCGCTTCGCATCGGCGATCACCGATTTCGGCAGGCCGGCCAGCGCGGCCACCTGGAGACCGAAGCTGCGGTTGGCCGGGCCGTCCTTCACCGCGTGCATGAACACCAGCTGCTCGCCGCGCTTCTGGTCGTGCAGCTCGACCGCATCCAGGTGCACGTTGGCGATCGCCGGGAACTCGCCGGCCAGTTCGGTCAGCTCGAAATAATGCGTGGCGAACAAGGTGTACGCGCGGCAGTGCCGCGCCAAGTGCACGGCGGCGGCGCGGGCCAGCGCCAGACCGTCGTAGGTGCTGGTGCCGCGGCCGACCTCGTCCATCAGCACGAGGCTGTCGGCAGTGGCGTTGTGCAGGATGTTCGCCGTCTCGCTCATCTCCACCATGAAGGTGGACTGGCCACGCGAAAGATCGTCGCCGGCGCCGATGCGGGTGAAGATGCGGTCGATCGGGCCGATCACCGCGCTGGCCGCCGGCACGTAGCTGCCGATGTGCGCAAGCAGCACGATCAGCGCGTTCTGGCGCATGTAGGTGGACTTGCCGCCCATGTTCGGGCCGGTGATCACCAGCATGCGGCGGGTGTCGTCGAGCCTGAGGTCGTTCGGCTCGAACGGCTCGTCGCGGACTTTCTCGACCACCGGGTGGCGGCCGCGCTCGATCGCGATGCCCGGTTCGTCGGTGAGCTGCGGGGCGCTCCAGTCGAGCGCTTCGGCGCGCTCGGCCAGGGTGGCCAGCACGTCCAGTTCGGCCATCGCGGCGGCGGCGATTTTCAGCGGTTCGAGTTTCTCGGTGAGCGTGTCGAGCAGCGCCTCGTACAGCGCGCGCTCGCGCATCAGCGAGCGTTCCTTCGCCGACAGCACCTTGTCCTCGAACGCCTTCAGTTCCTCGGTGATGTAGCGCTCGGCGTTCTTGGTGGTCTGCCGGCGCGTGTAATGCGTAGGCGCCTTGTCCGACTGCGCGCGGCTGATCTCGATGTAGTAGCCGTGCACGCGGTTGTAGCCGACCTTGAGCGTATTGATGCCGCTGGCCGCTTTCTCGCGTTCCTCCAGCTCGACCAGGTACTGGTCGGCATGGGTGGACAGGCGGCGCAGTTCGTCGAGTTCCGCGTCGTAGCCGTCGGCCACTACGCCGCCGTCGCGCTGCAGTACCGGCGGTTGCTCGACGATGGCGTGGGCGAGCAGGGTGGCGGTGTCCGCGTGGTCGCCGATGCGTTCGACCAGGGCATGCAGCAGCGGGCTGTCCAGGCCGTCGATGCGCTGCTGCAACTCCGGTGCAGCCAGCAAGCCGTCGCGCAGGGTCGAAAGATCGCGCGGGCGCGCCGAGCGCAGCGCCACGCGGGCGAGGATGCGTTCGAGATCGCCGATGCCGCGCAACTGCTCGCGCAGGGGTGCGCCGCGGCGGCTGTCGATCAGCATGCCGATCGCCTGATGGCGCCGGCGCAGCACGTCGTGCGAGCGCAGCGGGCGGTTCAGCCAGCGGCGCAGCGCTCGCGCGCCCATCGGCGTCACGGTTTCGTCGAGCACGCCGAGCAAGGTGTGTTCGGTGCGCCCGCTCGGGTGGGTGTCCAGCTCCAGGTTGCGCCGCGTGGCCGCGTCCAGCGCGATCGTCTCGCTGGCACTTTCCACGGCCATGCCGGTGAGGTGCGGCAGCGCGCTCTTCTGGGTTTCCTCGAGGTAGCCGAGCAAACAACCGGCGGCGGCCACGGCCAGCGGCAGCTTGTCCACGCCGAAACCGCCGAGGTCGTGGGTGCCGAAGAAACGGTTCAGTTCGCGCTGCGCCGCGTCGCTGTCGAAATGCCACGGCGGACGCTTGCGCAGGCCGGGCAGGGCGCTGACCAGCTTCGGCCAGGCCACGTCTTCGCCGACCAGGGTCTCGGCCGGCTGCAACCGTGCCAGCTCGGCGGCCAGCGCCTCGGCGCTGGGCACTTCGCTGAGCAGGAAACGGCCGCTGGAAAGATCGACCCAGGCCAGCCCGTAATCGCCGCGCGCGCCGGCGGCGATCGCCAGCAGCAGGTTGTCGCGGCGTTCCTCCAGCAGCGCGGCATCGGTCACCGTGCCGGGGGTGACCACGCGCACCACCTTGCGCTCGACGATGCCCTTGGCCAGTGCCGGGTCACCCATCTGCTCGCAGATCGCCACCGACTCGCCCAGGCGCACCAGCCGCGCCAGGTAGTTCTCCGCCGCGTGGTATGGCACGCCGGCCATCGGGATCGGCGCACCGGCCGATTGCCCGCGCTGGGTCAGCGTGATGTCGAGCAGCCGCGCCGCCTTGCGCGCATCGTCGTAGAACAGCTCGTAGAAATCGCCCATGCGGAAGAACAGCAGCACGTCCGGGTGCTCGGCCTTGGCGGCGAGGTACTGGCGCATGAACGGGGTGTGCTTGGCGTGGTCGTCGTGACTCATGCAATCGGATCTGGAAGGGGAGCAGGCGCCCGGCCGGCGACATGCCCGCGGCCGGATTCCGGGGCGCGAGTCTGGCACGGAGTTCGTGCCCATGGTAACGGCGTGCGTGATCCCGCGCTGCGACTGCCGGTGAACACGCCGGTGCGGGCGGCGAGATTCAGGTCGGCAGGTTGGTGCTGCGCTGGACGCGCGGCGGTGCGTCGTGTTGCGCGCCCTCACCGCTGCGCTGGCGCATGCGCGAAGGAGGCCGCGCGGGCATGCCCGGGCCGGCGAGCACGCGCGAGGCCATCCGCGGCGATGGCTGTTCCATCTCCCGCCGCCGCCCCAGGCAAGCGGTGAACAGCGCATACATGGCCAGCAGCACGACGAAGGCCACCGCGTTGGCCAGCGCGCCGGCAAGCTGGTGGATGACGTGGCCCAGCACCGGCATGATCGCGGCGAACGCCACCAGGCAGATCAGCGTGTCGCGTGGCTTCAGGCCTGCATCCATCAGCAGGTGATGGATGTGGCCGCGATCGGCGGTGAACGGGGACTCGCCCCGGTGCAGGCGGCGGAACATCACGGTCAAAGTGTCGAACACGGGTAGCGCCACGCACCACAGCACCAGCCCGGGCGAGAGCTGCCGCGACTGGCCCTGACTCATGCCGATCAGCGACCAGGCCAGCAGGTAGCCCAGCATGACGCTGCCGGCATCGCCCAGGAACACCTTGCCGACGCGTCCGAACAGACCCAGGTTGGCCGCCAGATACGGCACCAGTGCGGCAGCGATCACCGCCACCGCGGCGAACTGCAGGTTCGATCCGGTGTGGCGGCCGAGCAGCTCGATGCCACCGGCGGCGACCAGGGCCAGGCAGCCGGCCAATCCGTCGATGCCGTCGATGAGGTTGAACGCATTCAGCAGGCCGATCACCGCGACCACGGTGAACGGTATCCCCAGCCAGCCGAGCGTGAGCTCGTGGCCATGCACCATGCCCAGCGAACGGATGTAGACGCCCGAGCTGATGACCACGATGGCGATGGCGGCCAGCTCGGTGACCACGCGCACCCACACGCGCAGGTCGAGCAGGTCGTCGGCCACGCCGACCACCACCAGCATCAGCGTGGTCCAGATCACGGCGTCCTCGAACGGGGTGAATACATCCGCGTGCCACCACCCGGCCAGCATGCCGATGGCGATGGCCAGGCCGCCGACCAGCGGCGTGTCGAAGGCGTGCCGCTTGCGACCCTGGTCCGGGTAATCGACCAGGCCCAGGCGGCGACCGAGCGGCAGCAGTGCCATCAGCGAGACAGCCGACACGCCGGTGGCGATCGCGCAGCTTTCGAGTATCCGCGGGTCGAAGGTCATGGCAATCCTGCTTGTTCTTCGCGTCGCCGGCAGCCTCGATGCTTTCGCAAGCCCGGGTCGCTGCATCGTTCGGTGACGCTGCTCGGCCTGTTCGAGATGCCACACGAACGGCTCGGTGGAGGGGCATGCCGCATCGGCGAAGGGTCGACTCCGCGACCCTTCGCCGCCCAGCCCGGTCATTTGCTGTTGTTGAGGTAGTACTGGCTGGACGCGGTGGCGCTCAGCGCGCTGGTGAGCGGCAACAACTGGCTGGTGAAGCGATTCCAGCGAGTGATGCCGGCCGCGCTGGCGAACACCACGTCGCCCGGTTGCACCTTGAAACTGTCGGCCAGCGCGAACGCGGCAGGCGATTTCGCATCCAGCTCGTACACGGTCGGCCGCTGGTTGGGGTCCTCCTTGTGCAGCGCGCCGCGCACCACGTAGACCATGCCTCTGGAGGTGGTCTCGTTGAGGCCGCCGGCCTGTCCCAGCGCCTGGGTCAGGGTGAGGTTCGAGGTGTTGAAGCGCAGCGCCTGCGGGCGCAGCACTTCGCCCATCACGTAGACCTCCTGGTCGAAGTTGAACGGCACGAACACGCGGTCGCCCGGGCGCAGGTAGATCTTGCGGGCCAGCGCCTTGCCGTCGTGCGACGGGCTCAGGTCGAGGTGGTAAGACTCGTCTCCGCGCGTCAGCACCACGTTGGAGAGGTCGGCATTCTTGCTGTCCACGCCGCCCGCCACGCCGATCGCCTCGCCCAGCGTCAGCGGCACCGTGGTCACCGGCTGCGCGCCGGCCTTGACGAAGGCGCCTTCCAGCACCACGCGCTGGCTGCCGTAGCCGGCGACGCTCACGTCCACCAGCGGCGCCCGGATGAAGTGCGACAGCCCCGAGGTGATCGCCTGGCGCGCCTGCTCGATGGTCATGCCGGCCACTTTCACCACGCCGGCGTAGGGGAAATACAAGGTGCCGTCGGGCCGCACCAGCCGCTCGTTGGCGGCGGTTTCCTGCTGTTGGCCGGCGGGCGAGGTCAGCTCCGGGTGGTCCCACACGGTGATGTGCAGGGTGTCGCCGGGGCCGATCCGGTAGCCTTCCGGGCGATAGTCCAGCAGCGCCGGCGGCAGCGCCGAGGTCGTGTCGGCCGCCGCGTTCTGCTGCTGCGTCTGGACCAGGCTCGGCGTGATCGGCACCAGCGCCACGTAGCTGTTTTCGCCGCCGAGCGAGCTCTTCGACATCGACTGCCCCGGCGCCCAGACGCAGCCGGCGAGCGATGCCACCAGCAGCATGCCGGCCACGCTGCGCATCGACGCCGCGGCGCGCGCCCTGCCGCGCTTGCCCTGCGGGCGGATGTCGTTGCGGACCTCGCGGCGGGGCATCGTCGGAACTGCAGCAAGCGCACCTCGGTTCATGTCGGATTGCTCCTGTCATTCGGATCGGATAATGGCATTGATGCAATATCGAGCCGGCCCAATAATCCGCGCCGCGGATGATTTGTCCAGTGCATGGATTTATTGGATGTTCATTCACATGTCCCGGCAGTGAACCATTTCATCGGCATTTCACGTTTCAGTGCCGATGTCCGGGTTGACAATTCCGGCGCGCCGCGCGCAAATGCTTCCTTCGACAACGGCGCATTGCGTCATGTGGCTCTACCGTTCACGCCGGCCCTCGCGAGGCGGCGTGCCGCAAGAAATTGCGCTGCGGCCGCGGCGAAAGCCGGTATCCATGGCCTGAATCCGATCGCATCGAGGCCTCGTGCGGCAGCGAAGGATGGAGGCGGCAAAACTCCGGTGGGTGCGGCGGATATTCGGCGCGATGGCGCGTCGCATTTTGTTTCGATGGTGGGTGATCGATGCGCCAACTTGGCTGATTCATGAATGACGTGAATATCCGTTTCAAACCGGAATGTCTTCGGCATGAAATGCATGAGCAGATAATGGTTTCATATGGAACATTCACATTTTCAAGGTCCACTGTGGATGCGCCCGGGTAATCGCGTCGCCGATGCCCGCGAATGCCGGTTCCCGGGCATGGCCGTCCGCCGTGGCGTCCGCGTGTCCAGCTTCGTTCCGGAGAGAGTCCCGTGAAAGCCATCAGTGGTCCCGCGATCCAGATCCAGCCCGACGACGAGATCGATCCCCGTGCCCTGGTGGGCACCTTGCTGGACCACAAATGGCTCATCATCAAGGCGACCCTGGGCGCCCTGGCGATCGGGCTCGCCTACCTGCTGGTGGCGACGCCGCAGTACGAGGCCAAGGCGATGGTGCAGGTGGAGCAGGCGCCGAGCTTGCCCGGATTGAACCTGGGCACGCAGCAAAGCAGCCCGTCGAGCCCCGCGGCGGCGGACGCCAAGGCGATCCTCACCGCGCAATCGGTGGTCGGCGAGGCGGTGCGCAACCTGCATCTCTATATCGACACCAGTCCCTATCGCGTGCCGGTGATCGGCGGTCTGGTCGCCCGGTTGCACGACCTGACCTCGGGCAACGAGGTCAACGCGCCCTGGTTCGGGCTGAACGGGTACGGATGGGGCGGCGCGCACCTGGACATGCCGCAGCTGAACGTGCCCGACCGGTTGCTGGGGGAGGACATGACGCTGACCGCCGGCCCGGACGGCAGCTATGTGCTCACCGAGGACAGCGACGTGCCGTTCTCGCCGGGGATGCAGTTGCTGCAGGGCCATGTCGGACGCGTGTCGAGCGGGTCGGGCGTGACCATGCTGGTCAAGAGCATGCGCGCCAACCCCGGCATGCGCTTCCACGTGGTGCGCAACGACGAGGTGACAACGATTGCCGGCATCCAGCAGGCGATCTCGACCAGCCAGCCGGTGCAGGGCTCCAACATCATCTCGCTGGCCTATGACAGCGCCGATCCGCACCAGGCGGTCAAGGTGCTCGAGCACGTGGTCAGCGCGTTCCTCGCGCAGAACGTGGGGCGCAATTCGGCCCAGGCATCCAGCAGCCTGAAGTTCGTGCAGCAGCAACTGCCCGACGTCAAGAAGAAGCTGGCCGACGCCCAGGCCGCGCTGGCCGCGTTCCAGCTCAAGGCCCATTCGGTGGATGTGCCGATGCAGACGCAGACACTGCTGAGCGAGATGGCCACGATCAACAACAACATCGACCAGCTCAACATCCAGAAGGCGGAGGTGCAGCGCCTGTACACGCCGCAGCATCCGGCCTACAAGGCGATCATGCAGCAGATCGGGCAGCTGCAGGCGCAGCGCGCCGCGATCGACAAGCGGATGACCACGTTCCCCGACACGCAGCGCCAACTGCTGCGCCTGACCGGCGACGTGCAAGTGCTCAACAACACCTATACCGGGCTGCTCAACGAGGCGCAGCAACTCGAACTTGCGCAGGCGGGCACGGTGGGCACCGCGCGCGTGGTGGATGCGCCTTCGGTCGACATCACCCACCCGGCCAAGCCGCGCAAGCTGCTCACCCTGATGGGCTGCGCCTTTCTCGGCGGGTTCCTGGCGGTGGCGTACATCTTCCTGCAGCAGATGTTCCGGCGCGGCCTGGAAGACCCCGCCGAGATCGAACAGCTCGGCGTGGAGGTGTATTCCGCGATTCCGTTGAGCGAGCAGCAGATCGAGCTGTCGCAGCATCGTCGGCGCCTGCTCGGCAAGGGGCGCTCCGCGCTGCTGGCGCTGGCGGCCCCCGACGACGTGGCGTCCGAGGCCATGCGCAGCCTGCGCACCAGCATGCGCTTCACCCAGCTCGGCGCCAGCGACAACCGCTTGATGGTCTGCGGCTCCAGCTCGCAGGCAGGCAAGACCTTCGTCTCGTCCAACCTCGCGGCGGTCAATGCGCAGGCGGGCCTGCGCGTGTTGCTGATCGACGCCAACATGCGCGATGGCGACCTGCACCAGGTGCTCGGCGTGCGCGCGGACGGCGGCCTGTCCGAGCTGCTGGCCGGCGAGCTGGAGGTGGCTGAAGCCATCCGCCCGATCACCGGCCTGGGCGGCGAGCTGGATTTCATCCCGCGCGGCAGCAAGCCGTCCAATCCGTCGGAGCTGCTGATGCAGCCGTACTTCGGCGCGCTGCTGCGGCGGCTTTCGCCGGCCTATGACCTGGTGGTGATCGACAGCCCGCCGATCCTGGCGGTGACCGACGCGGCCATCATCGGCCATCACGTGGGCACCAGCCTGCTGGTGGTGCGCTACGGGCTCAACCAGTCGCGCGAGGTCGAGCTGGCCATACAGCGCTTCCGCCAGGCTGGCGTGACGATCAAGGGCGTGGTGTTCAACGGCATGGAGAAGCGAAGCAACGGCTTTTCCACCTACGGGTTCCTCGGATACGGCTTTGCCCAATGATCCGCGCCGAGATCAGCGACTTGGCTGAGCCGGTGCCGCGGCCGTCGAACCGCGACGGGTCCGGCTCGCGCCGTCGGCCGGGTTTCGGCGCGGATACGTCTTTCCGCGCGGCGGTGCGGGAGATGGAGGCGGTCGGCCTGCGCGTGCGCACGCAGCCGCATGCCGGCTCCGCGCCGTACGGCGTGTTGTCCGGCCGCACCGGTTCGCGCTTCTTCCTGCTGCCGCTGCGTCCGCGTGCGGTCAGCACCGGTGCGCTGGCCCTGGTGCAGCCGGTGCGGTGGGTGCCGCGCGCGGTCAAGGGCGTGGCCAGCGTCGGCGCGTGGCTGGGACTGGGGCCGCTGTTGCCGCACAAGGTGCATGTTTCCGGGGTGGGCGACCTGGCGCGCATGGCGGATGCCGGTGCCCGCCACGGCGCCTTCCTGACCGGCACGCCCGGCCCGCATCGCAAGCTGAGCGTGCAGCTGATGGACGACGCCGGCCACATTCGCGCCTACGCGAAGGTGTCGCTCGTGCCGGCGGTGCAGGTGCTGCTGCAGCGCGAAGCGCAGGTGTTGCGCCTGCTTGCGGCGATGGACCTGCGCTCGGCGTGGCTGCCCTGCGTGTTGCGCAGTGAAGTGCGCGGCGGCACCGCGATCCTCGCCACCGATGCGGTGCGGACGCCTGCCGCCCGCTGCCTGACCGACCTCGACGCCTTGCACCTGGATTTCCTGCAGGAACTCGCTGCGCGCACGGCGTCGTCATGGGCTCGCAGCGGAGCCTCGCTGCTGGACGAATGGGGCGCACGCCTTGCGCAACTCGGTGACGCTCTGGCGCCGCCGTGGCGACAACGCCTGGATCGCGCGATGGCGGTGCTGGCGGCGGAGCCGTCGCTGATCGCATCCCGCGGCCTGGCCCATGGCGACTTCACGCCGGTCAACTGCTTCCGGCAGGACAGCCGCCTGTGCGTCTTCGACTGGGAATACGCCGGCGCCGCGTATCCGGCCGACCACGACCTGATCTGCCTGCTCGACGCGGTGGCGCGGCTGGGCGGCGATGCGCCGGCCGCGCGGGCGCAGGGACTCGAACAACGGTTGATGGGCGAGCTGGGACGCTCGCGCAACGAAGCCAATCGACGCCTGATCGCCTTCCACTGCGTGCACGCGCTGCGCAGCCTGGAGCGGCAGCCGTCGCAGGCGGATACCGGGTTGGACTGGTACGGCGCCGACGAGGCCGCGCGCACGCTCGATGCGCTGTTGGCGCGGGCGTCCGCCTCGTGAGCGCGTCCAGGGATGCCTCGGTGGAAGCCATGAATGACACCGCCGCCGCCCGCACGATCAGCTCGCTGCCGGCACTGCACGCGTCCAGCTTGCAGCTGCTCAAGCGCGGCGCCTCGGGTGCGTTCCTCGTCACCGTCGGCGGCACCGGGCTGAGCTTTCTGGCCAACCTGGTGATGGCGCGGGTCATCGGGCGGCACGAGTTCGGCGTTTACGCGCTGATGTTCAGCTGGGTCAGCGTGCTGGCGGTGATCGCGCAGGCTGGCCAGGACATCAGCATGATCCGGTTGCTGCCGTCCTATATCCGCGAGGGCGCGTGGGGCAAGGTGCACGGCCTGCGGCGGGGCGTGGGCATGATCGTGCTGGCCACCAGCTGCTGCATCGCGCTGGGCGGCTGCGTGGTGGTGCACGTGCTCGGCGCGAATCAGAGTGCGAGCTGGCGGCACACCTTCTACATCGGCTTCGCGATGCTGCCGGTGTTGACCCAGCTGCAGCAGAGCGGGGCGTTGCACCGGGCGTTCAAGCGACCGGTGGTCAGCGGGCTGTACCAGACGCTGGGGCGTCCGCTGCTGCTGATCGTGTTGCTGGGCGTGCTGGTGTTGAGCGTGCGCGAGATCGACGCGCCGTGGGCGGCGGCGGCGTCGCTGGCAGCCGCGGCGCTGGCGCTGGCCGGCTCGGCGCGGCACCTGCAGCGCAGCTGGCCCGAGCAGGGCAGGGCGGCGGCGCCCGCGTACGAGATCCGCCGCTGGCTGGTCGTCGGCTCGCAGATGTCGATGCTGTCGATCATCGTGGTTTCCGGCAGCCGTCTGGACGTGCTCATCCTGGGCGCGCTGATGGGTCCTGGCGACGTCGGCCCGTATTACGCCGCGGTGCGCATGGCCGGCTTTGCGCTGTTCGCCCAGAGCGCGGCCAACGTGGTGCTCGCGCCGATGATCGCCGAGCGCTACGACGCGCACGACATGGGCGGCCTGCAGCTGGTGGCCACCCGCGCCGCGCGTTTCTCCTTCGCCGGCGCACTCGCCGTGAGCCTGGGCTTCGGCGTCGCCGGGCACTGGTTGCTGGGGCTGTTCGGCCCGGGCTTCGACGCGGCCTATGTGCCGTTGCTGATCCTGCTGTGCGGCTACTGCGCCACCACGTCGCTGGGTGAGGTCGGCTTCATGTTGTCGATGACCAGGTTCCAGCGGCGGGCCTCGATGCTGGTGCTGGTGGGCGTGGCCGCCAATGCGGCGGTGGCATGGCTGCTGGTGCCCAGCCTCGGCGCGACCGGCGCGGCCATCGGCGCGGTGGCGTCGCTGCTGGTCTGGCGCGCCCTGGCGTGGCGCGCGGTGCGCGCGCGACTGGGCATCGATCCGTCGATCTTCGGCGTACCGGCAAAGGGGGTGCCGCGATGAGGGTGGCGCTGGTCATTCCGACGATGGGCGGCGGCGGCGCCGAGCGCGTGATGGCCACGCTGGCCAATGCGTGGGTAGCCGACGGCGCGGCCGTGACCCTGATCACGCTGGCGCGCAGCCATGGCGACAAGTACCCGCTGCACGCGGCGGTGCAGCGGGTGGGGCTGGACGTGGCGGCGCCCTCGCCGCATGCGTTGGTGGCGCTGCGCAGCAATGTGCTGCGGCTGCGCGCGCTGCGCCATGCGCTGCGCGCGGCGCGGCCCGATGTCATCGTCAGCTTCACCACTACCACCAACCTGATGGTGGTGCTTGCCGTCACCGGCTGGCGCGTGCCGGTGATCGTTTCGGAGCGGGTGTTCGTCGCGGCGCATCCGCCGCGGGCGCCCTGGCGGCTCCTGTACCGCGTGCTCTGCCGTCGCGCCGCCGCCGTGGTGGCGCAGACGCGTCGCGGCGCCGACGACCTGGAGGCGCGCCTGCAACGTCCGGTCGAGGTGATCCCCAACCCGGTACGCGAGCTGCCGCTGGCGGGCGTGCGTCGGACCCCGCGCGGGCCAGGGCGCATCGTGCTGGCATCCGGCCGGCTGGAGGCGCAGAAGGGTTTCGACATCCTGATCGGCGCCTGGGCCACGCTCGCCGCGACGCACCCGCACTGGCGCCTGCGCATCACCGGCGAAGGCTCGATGCGTGCGGCGCTGAACGAACAGATCGACCGGCTCGGCCTCGGCGCCAGCGTGGAGCTGGCCGGGTTCGACGACGACCTCGCCGGCGCGATGCGCGAGGCCGACATCTTCGTGCTCTCCTCGCGCTTCGAGGGCATGCCCAATGTGCTGCTGGAGGCGATGTCGCTGGGCCTGGCCTGCGTCAGCACCGATTGCGAGACCGGTCCGCGCGAGATCATCGAGCACGGCAGCAACGGCTGGCTGGTGCCGGTGGCCGATGCGCCCGCGCTGGCCGCCGCGCTCGGCACGCTGATGCACGACGAGGCGCTGCGGCGGCGCCTTGGCGCACGCGCCATCGAGGTGCGCCACACCCATTCGCTGGCCTCGGTGTTCGCCCGCTGGCAGTCGCTGGTGACGCGCGTGGCGGCGCAGTGCGCGGTGCGCGTGCGCGCGAATGTGCCGTCGAACGGCGCGGACGACGCGCGCAAGCCGCGCGTGCTGTTCCTGATCCGTTCGCTCGGCCGTGGCGGCGCCGAGCGGCAGCTGGCGACGCTGGCGATCGGCCTGCGCCGCGACGGCTGGGAGGTGGCGGTGGCCTGCTTCTACGCCGGCGGCCCGTTCCAGCACGAGCTGGAGCGCGGCGGCGTGCCGATCATCGACCTGCACAAGCGCGGGCGCTGGGACGTGGCCGGTTTCCTGTGGCGCCTGGCGCGCGCCTTGCGCGGGTACCGGCCGGACATCGTGCACGGCTACCTCACCGTCGGCAATCTGCTGTCGCTGTTCGCGCCGCTGGCCAGCCCGGGTTCGCGCGTGGTCTGGGGCGTGCGCTCCTCATTCATCGACCGGCAGCGCTACGACTGGATGTCGCGCGCCACCTTTGCGCTGAGTTGCCGCATGGCGCGCCGCGCGGACCGGATCATCTTCAACTCCCGCGCCGGCTCCACGCTGCATGGCGCGCAGGGTTATCCCGCCGACCGGCTGGTGGTGATCGCCAACGGCATCGACACCGGACACTTCCGCTTCGACGCGGCCTCGCGCGCGCGGATGCGGCGCGCGTGGGAGGTGCCCGACACTGCGCTGCTGGTGGGGCTGGTCGGGCGGCTCGATCCGATGAAGGACCACCCGACCTTCCTGCAGGCGATCGCGGGGCTGGCGCACGATGCGCGCTGGCGTTTCGTCTGTGTCGGCGGCGGCGATGCGGGTTACGCCGAGCAGCTGCAGGCGCAGGCGCGCGAGCTGGGGCTGGCCGAGCGCCTGGTCTGGGCCGGCCCGTGCGAGGACATGGCCGCGGCCTACAGCGCGATCGACATCCTGGCGTCCTCCTCGCGCGGCGAAGGCTTTCCGAACGTGGTCGCCGAGGCGATGGCGTGCGGACGGCCGTGCGTGGTCACCGACGTCGGCGATTCGGCAGATCTGGTGGGGGACACCGGCATCGTCGTGCCGGCCGGCGACCCGGTGGCGCTGCGCGACGGCATCGCGCGGATGCGCGAGCGGATGGCGCGCGATCCGTTCGCGGCGGCGCACGCTGCGCGCGCGCGCGTCGTCGACCAGTTCAGCACTGCGCGGCTGGTCGGCCATTCGGAGCGCGTGCTGGAAGAGGTGCATCGTCGCCACTGCACGCTGGGCGGGGCGACGTCATGAACGCCCGCTTCCTGCCGCGCACGCCGGTGGACCTCCTGTTGGCGGCCTTCGTGTTGTGGTTCGGCAGCGACGCCAGCGATTTCCTGTTCACCACGCGCGGCCTCAAGCCGCTCTATTCCTACGTGGCGGTGATCGGCTTTGCCGCCTTCTATGCGGTGGCCCAGGGCGCGGCGGCGCAGTCGCTGGCCATCCTGCGCGACGGCGGCACGCGTCGCTTCGTCATCTGGCTGCTGCTCTACATCGTGTATGGCGTGCTGATCTTCCTGCAGTCCTCGCAGAGCCACACGGCGTTGCAGGCGCTGATCACGCTGATCGAGATGGTGGCGATCGGCATGGCATTCGCCACGCTGATGGTGCATCCACGGCGGTTGCACATGCTGGGCGGGATGTTCCTGCTGCTGGCCCTGTTCGCCGCCGGCATGAACCTGCTCGATTTCATCCATCCGCGGTTCTCCAACGTGCCCGGGCGCGCGGCCGGGCTGTACATCAACCCCAACGTGGCCGGCTATGCGCTCGCGCTGGTGATGTTGTGCGGCATGGACAGCGTGCCGGCGCGCTTGCGCTGGCTTTTCGTGCTGGTGTGCGGCGTCGGCGTGCTGGTCACGTTCTCGCGGTCGGCGTGGATCATGTGGGGCGTGGCGCTGATCTGGCTGGGCCGGCACGATCGCACGCACGGCGCAAAGTGGAAGCTCGCCGTGATGACGCTGTCCACGCTGGCCGGCATCGGCATCCTGCTGTCCCTGTTCAGCGGCGAGCTGGGCGAACTGCTGGCCGGCACGTCGTTCGCCCGCTATCTCGATCCGAACACGCTGGCGCGCATGGGCGTGGGCGGCTCCTCGCTGTCGGGCGATTCGGCTGCCACCCGCATGGACCTGGTCTGGTTCTCGCTGCACGAGGCGGCGCAAAGCCCGCTGTTCGGGCATGGCAGCGGCTATGTCTACGAGTGGGCGTTCCCGGTCGGGCCGCACGACATGTACCTGCGTTTCCTGGTCGAGGGCGGCGTGTTCGGGCTGGCTTTCTACCTGGCCTTGCTGGTCGTGTTGTGGCGGGCCACGTCGGGGCTGCAGCGCGTGCTGGTGTTGCAACTGGTGATCGCCAGCTTCTTCTCGCACAACCTGCTGGAAAGCCCGACGATCATCCTCGTCATCAGCTTCATGCTTGCGCGGCAGGCGCTGGAGAAACGCGAGCTCGCGGTGGCGCGGTGGTTGGCGTCGCCCCGCGTGGGGGTGCCGGCGTGAAGATCTGCCACGTCATCACCGGGTTGAACGCCGGCGGCGCCGAGATCGCGCTGTGTCGCCTGCTCGAATCATTGCCCGCCCCGGCGTACCGGCATGCGGTGGTGGTGCTGGGCGGCGAGGGGACGCTGAGCGCGCGCCTGGCCGAATCTGCCCGGGTGCACCACATGGGCATCCGGCCCGGCCGCGCCGGCCCCGGCGACGTGATGCGGCTGCGGCGATTGCTGGCGCACGAGTCGGCCGACCTGGTCCATGCCTGGATGTACCACGCGCACCTGCTCACCTCGCTGGCGCTGTGGGGGCAGTCCGTGCCGCACCTGTGGAGCGTGCACCATTCACTGACCGACCTGGCCACCGACAAGCCGCTGACGCGCGTGGTGATCCGCCTCAACGCGGTGTTCTCGACGCGGCCCAGCTGCGTGCTGTATGCCTCCCAGCTCAGCGCCTCGCAGCACGAGGACTACGGCTTCAGCCGCTTGCGCACGGTGGTGATTCCCAACGGTTACGACACCGGCGTGCTGGTGCCGGACCCGGCGGCGCGCGCGCGCATCCGCGAGGAGCTGGCGGTGCCGGGCGATGGCCTGGTGATCGGCATGGTGGCGCGCGTGCATCCGACCAAGGATCACGGCAACTTCCTGCACGCAGCGAAGCTGTTCCGGGAAAGCCATCCCGACAGCGTGTTCGTGCTGGTCGGCGACGGCGCGACCGCCGCGAATGCGGAACTCGCCAGCCAGGTCGACGCCTTGCAATTGCGCACCCATGTGCGCCTGCTCGGCCGGCGCCAGGACATCCCGGCGATCAACGCGGCGTTCGACATCGCCACCCTGGCCTCGCGCGGCGAGGCCTTCCCCAATGCGGTGGCCGAGGCGATGGCCTGCGGCGTGCCGTGCGTGGCCACCGACGTGGGCGATGTGCCGCTGATCGTGGCCGACACCGGTGTGGTGGTGCCGGCGCGCGATTCCGCCGCGCTCTGCGCCGGCTGGGCCAGCCTGGCCGCGCTGCCGCCGCGCGAGCGGCACCAACTGGGTCTGCGCGCGCGCCAGCGCATCGTCGACAACTACACGGCCAGGCTGCGCACGCGGCGTTACGCCGATCTGTATTCGTCCATCGTGCAGGAGCGACAAGCATGTGCGGAATAGCCGGCTTCTGGGATGCCTCCCACGCCTTCACCGCCGAAGACGGCGGCGCCATCGTGCGGCGCATGACCGACGCGCTGAGCCATCGCGGCCCGGACGACGACGGCCATTTCCAGGATGCCGCGGCAGGCGTGGCGCTCGGCCATCGGCGTCTTTCGGTGATCGACCCGACACCGGGTGGCCACCAGCCGATGACTTCGGCCAGTGGACGCTACGTGATCGTGTTCAACGGCGAGGTCTACAACCATCACCGCCTGCGCCGCGAGCTGACGCCGCTCGGCGCGACGTTCCGCGGGCGCTCGGACACGGAGGTGATGCTGGCGGCGATCGAGCAATGGGGGCTGGAAGCGGCAGTCAGGCGCTTCGTGGGCATGTTCGCTTTCGCGTTGTGGGATCGCCGCGAGCGCACGCTCGCCCTGGTGCGCGACCGGCTCGGCATCAAGCCGCTCTATTACGGCTGGGTGGGTTCGCTGTTCGTGTTCGGCTCCGAGCTGAAGGCGCTGCGGCGCTGCCCGCGGTTCGCCAACCCGGTCGACCGCGACGCGCTGTGCCTGCTGCTGCGGCACAACTACATCGGCGCACCGCACGCCATCTACCGGGGCATCCGCAAGCTGCTGCCGGGCACCTGGCTGAGCGTGGACCAGGGGATGGCCGCCTCGCGCGTCGACGCGTCGACGCTCGCCACGCGGGCGCAAGTCTACTGGTCGGCCCGCGAGGTCGCGCAGGCCGGCGTGGCCGATCGCCTGCACCTGTCCGACGCCGCGGCCACCGACGAGCTGGAGAAACTCCTGCTCGACGCGGTCGGCCTGCGCATGGAGGCCGACGTGCCGCTGGGCGCGTTCCTCTCCGGCGGCGTGGATTCCTCGCTGGTGGTGGCGCTGATGCAGGCGCAGTCGATGCGGCCGGTGCAGACCTTCTCCATCGGCTTCCACGAGAAGGGCTACGACGAAGCGGGTTACGCCCGCGCCGTGGCCGAACACCTTGGCACCGAGCACCACGAGTTGTACGTGACCGCGCGCGACGCGCTGGACGTGGTGCCGAAGTTGCCGTCGATGTTCGACGAGCCGTTCTCCGATTCCTCGCAGATACCGACCTACCTGCTGTCGCGGCTGGCCCGGCGCCAGGTGACGGTGAGTCTCTCCGGTGACGGCGGCGATGAGTTGTTCGGCGGTTACGAGCGCTATTTCAAGGCGCGCGCGATCGAGCGCGGCCTGGACTGGATACCGGCGGGGTTGCAGCGGCGGCTCGCGCGCTCGCTGTCGCATCGCGCCGGTTTCTACGAGTCGCTGCTCGCCGGCGCCAATCGCTGCGTACCGGCACGCATCCGCCTGAAGCGGCCGCGCTCCAAGATCGGCGTGCTCGCCAGCATGCTCGACGCCGGGCCACAGGAGCAGCGCTATCGCCTGCTGATGTCGCATTTGCGCGATCCCGCCCGCGTGGTGCTGCACGGCGAGGAGCCGCCGACCGGGCTGAGCCACCCCGAGCTGGGGCCGCAGGTGCGGGAGGTGTTCGAGCGGATGATGTACAGCGACCTGGTCAGCTACCTGCCGGGCGACGTGCTGACCAAGGTCGATCGCGCCAGCATGGCGGTGAGCCTGGAGGCGCGCGTGCCGCTGCTGGATCACCGCGTGGCCGAGTTCGCCTGGCGCGTGCCGATGCGGCAGAAAGTGCGCGGCGGCGAGGGCAAGTGGCTGTTGCGCCAGGTGCTGTACCGGCACGTGCCGCGCGCGCTGATTGACCGCCCCAAGAAGGGCTTCGGCGTGCCGATGGGCGAGTGGCTGCGCGGGCCGCTGCGCGAGTGGGCCGAAGCGCTGCTGGAACCGGCACGGTTGCGCGAGGAGGGTTACTTCGAACCCGAATACGTGCGCGCGATGTTCGTCGACCACCTGGCGGGGCGGGTGCACGAGGGCGGCCGGCTGTGGGACGTGCTTATGTTCCAGGCCTGGCTGCGGGAAACCCGGCAGCCGGACGCGCACCCGCGCGATGCGGTCGCGAACGCGTGCGGCTCGCACGCGCCGGCGGGCTTTTGACGTGGCATGGCGAGCTGACGACATGAACGGACAGAACGCAGCGTGCGAACGGGTGCCGCCGACCGGCTCCGCGGGGTGGCTCGCCGAGCTTGCCTTCACGCCACGCAAGGAATCCTGGGTGGCCTCGTCGGCGGACCGCTTCTACAAGATATTCCGCCGCAGCGACGACCCGCTGCGCGACTGGCTGGACCCGACGTGCATGGAAAAGGCCGGCCGCGAGTACGCCGATGCGCTGCTGCTGCGCGAGCTGAGCGAACACGTCTGCACGCCGTTGCGGCTCGACCATGCATGCGTGGTCTATCCGCGACTCTCCGGGCCGGACCTGCGCCCGATGCTGCAGCAAAAGCACGGTGCCTTCGGCCCGCGGCATCGAGCGCAAGCCTTGCGCAAGGCGATGGTGGTGCTGGCGCAATTGCATCGCGCGCGCTCGAATCCGGCCGGCTACCCGGCCAAGGACTACCTGCACGACGGCTACCTGGTGCCCGACGCGGAGGTCGCACGGCGCATCGGCGAACGCGAGCGCACGCTCTTCATCGGCGGTTTCGAAGTGCGCAATTTCCGCTACGACGAGGAGCGCGAGGACTGGTTGTTCTTCGACCCGCAGCACGTCTACCTCGGCATGCCGGAGGACGACGTGGCGCGGTTCGTGATCTCCCTGCTGATGATCAACTGGGGTCAGGGCGGCGGCGTCACGCTGTGGCAGGGGTTCGACGTGGAGGACCTGCTCGCCGCCTACGAGGATGCCGCCGGCTTCCTGCTCGACGGCACCCTGCTCACTTATTTCCTGCGCGAGACGATCGCCATGCGTCGACATTTTGCACAGAAGGCGCTGCGCAACATGGCGGGCGCCAGGCGGGTCATTGGCCGACCGTATCTGGCCGGCTATTTCATGCAACTCAACCACTGGGCCGCAAACCATGAATTTTGACTATGAGCGCGATACCCGCGGCTTCTATCAGAACGACGATACGGCGCGGCGTTACCACCAGATGTTCATGTCGCCGAAGGGATGGCGCAATCTTCCCTCGCGGCTGGTCGCGCGACGCGAGCGGCGCGCCATCGAAACCCTGCTCGACCAGGTGCCGCACCGCACCGCGCTGGACCTTCCGGCCGGCACCGGCAAGCTCGCCGGCATCTTCGCCGCGCGGGGCACCCGCGTGGTGGCCTCGGACATCTCCGCCAGCATGCTGAAACTGGCCGAGGCCGAATACGCCCGCGCCGGCTGCACCGACGTGCGCTTCCAGGTGGAGGACGCGACCGACCTGGCGCGTTTCCGCGAAGGGTCGTTCGACGTGGTGGTGTGCCTGCGGCTGATGCACCGCGTGCCTTCGGGTCTGCGCCGGCGGATGCTGCGCGAGTTCGCCCGGATCGCGCCTTGCACCATCGTCTCGTACGGGATCGAAACCGGTTTCCACAAGAAACGGCGTGAGCTGCGCGCGGCGGTGTTCGGCGGCGGGCGGGACCCGCTGTGCTTCTGCAGCGTCGGGCAGGCGCATGCCGAGCTGTCAGCGGATTTCGAGGTGCTCCGGCAAATATGGATCGCGCCCGCCTTGTCGCAGGAGATGGTGTTCCTGTTGCGCTCCCGGCGCGACCGGGCCGGCGTGTTCGGCGCAGCCGACGCAGCGGGTTCCGCGCCATGAGGGCGGTGCATGCGTCGCCGCGCGCAACGCGGGCGTTGCTCGGCGCGGTCGCGCTGCTGCTGTTCGCAGCCAGGCCCGTCAGCGCAGGCTGCCCGAAACTGCTGATGTTCGACGGCACCAATTTCCACACCCAGGCGACCGACGGGCAGGCTGCCTATTGGGGCGACACGGTCGGCGTGCAGGGATTCTTCGCCAACCGCGTCATGGCCTCCTGGCAGGACGATGTCGGCACCCGCACGGACAGCAAGTTGTGGCGGCAACTGGGCCTGTTCCAGTCCGTCTATGCCCGCCACGGCGTGACCGACAACTTCATCAAGGTGGCGCTGTACAAGCCGATCGACTGGCACGACCCGGATGGGTTGAAACAGGTGGTGCGGAACTTCTCGCACGCCGCGGCGCTGGCGCGGCATGCAGGGCTCAAGGGCATCGCGATCGACCTGGAGCCGTACGAGCCGACCTGGGTCGACAGCGGCGAGCTGTCCGCCACCGTGCAGGCCGAGGCAAGCGCGATCGCCGAGGCCATGCGGGCGGCCTATCCGCAGATGACCCTGGTCGTCATCAAGGACGCGCTTCACCAGAACTATCCGCGCACGCCGCTCGACGAACTGGTCTCGAAGTTCGGCACCGATCCGGGCCCCTCGCGTCATTTCTGGCATGGCGGCTATGCGCTGGCCATCCCGTTCCTGCACGGGTTGCTGTCGGCGAACTGGGCGCATGTGGTGATTGCGACCGAAGTCACCTACGACGGCTCGGACATGGCCACGCCGGTACGCCAGACGCAGCGCAACTACGACGTCTTCATGGGCACCGAACAGGCCAGTCGCAGCGGCCTCAGCGTGGCTCCCGGACTGTGGCCGCTGGGGCATTCCTACACCGACAAGTCCGCCCGCGATACGCCGCAGGCATTCGCCGAGCACCTGCGGTCCGCCTACAGCGCGGCGGAAGACTACGTGTGGATCTACGGCTACGGCAGCGCGTGGCAGGCCGACGGCCCCTATGGCGGCGCGCCGGTCACCGCCGACTTTCCGCAGTACACCGCCGCCATCCATGCGATGCGCGCGTCCTGCACGGCGAGCGCTGCCGACCCGCAGGCGCAAAGGCAGGCACACTGAGGAGGCTCGATACCCACCGTGAAGATCGTCTTTTTCGCCAACACCGACTGGTACCTCTACAACTTCCGCCGCTCACTGGCGCTGGCCGCGCAGTCCAGCGGCTACGAGGTGCTGCTGGTGTCGCCGTCCGGCGCGTACGGCGAGCGGCTGCGCGGCCTTGGCCTGCGCTGGCAGCCGCTGGCAGGGATGGATCGGCGCAGCCTGAATCCCGCCCGCGAACTGCAACTGCTGGCGAGCCTGGTGCGGCTGTTCCGGCGCGAGCGCCCGGCGCTGATGCATGGCTTCACGATCAAGTGCGCGGTGTACGGCTCGCTTGCCGCGCAGCTCGCCGGCGTGCCGGCGCGGGTGAATGCGGTGGCCGGGCTGGGCTACGTGTTCGCCAGCAACGACCGCAAGGCGCGCTGCCTGCGGCCGATGGTGCGCGCGGCGCTGCGTCTGGCCATGCGCGGGCGGCGCACGCGGCTGATCCTGCAGAATCCGGACGACGAGATGATGTTTCGGCAATCCGGCCTGATCGGTGCCGATCGCATCGACCTGATCCCGGGCTCGGGTGTGGACTGCACGCGGTTCAGTCCGCGCGCGAACGCAGACGGTCCGCGCAGGCCGCAACCGTGCGTTTTGCTGGCCGCGCGACTGCTGTGGGACAAGGGGGTGGCCGAATACGTCGAGGCGGCGCGCCTGCTGCGCGGGGCCGGCCGCCGCATCCGCTTCCTGCTCGCCGGCATGCCCGATCGGGGCAATCCGGCGGCGGTGCCGGAAGCCACGCTGCAACAGTGGGTGGAGGAAGGCGTGATCGAGTGGCTGGGGCACGTGGACGACACCAGCGAGCTGTTCCGTTCGGTGGACATCGTGGCGCTGCCCACATACTACCGCGAAGGCCTGCCGAAATCGCTGATCGAGGCCGCCGCCTGCGCGCGACCGTTGATCACCACCGACATGCCGGGCTGTCGCGAGGTAGTGACGAACGAGGTCGATGGCCTGCTGATTCCGCCGCATGACGCCGCCGCGTTGGCGCGCGCCATCGCCCGCCTGGTCGATGCGCCCGAACTGGCCGCCCGCCTGGGCGCCGCCGCGCGGGCCAAGGTACTGGCGAATTTCGACGAACGCCTCGTCATCGAACGCACGCTGGCGGTATACCGCGAACTGCTGCAGCCCGACCGCATGGCGCACGCCGCCGCCGTCGACTGACGGCTCGCCTGATCCCCGCGCGGGGTATCGGCTGCGCGCAGATGACCCGCTGCGCGCGTCGGATTTCGCGGCGCGGTGCGCTTGCGCAACCGGCAGGGTGACCGTCATCAGGGGAGACGTGCACGCGCGCACGGTGGTCATGGCCTGGAATGTGCTTGAATCCCCTGCAGGCTCTGCCGAGCCGGCCATCCGTCGCGCCACCGGACGGGTGAGCGACCATTCCATGTCCACAAGCGACGCCACGCGTCCGCGATTGCTGCAACCGGGAACCATACCGATGACCCTCACCAGTCTTGGCATCCTGCTCATTGTCAACGGCGTGCTGCTGTGGGCCATCATGGCCGCGCTTCACCGTCACACGGTGGCGCTGAAAAACCTGCAACTGCAGATGGAAACCCTGCTTGGCCGACACGGCGCCGACGCGGGCGGCGAGATTCCGGCAGTCCGCCCCCGGGATGCCGGAAAGCCGCCGTCCCGGTCGCGGCCCGAGTCGGTGGACTCCTCGACACGCTGAATGGCTTGCGCCGACGTCCGACTCGCCGTCTTGGCGTGGTCGCGCGGAACGGGTAGAACGGTGCCGTTCGCGCGTGGCGACGACCACGCCCCATCCCCGGAGCCCCGTATGGATATGCCGTCCGTTCCCACCGATGCCGAACTGCTGGCGCTGGCCGGTGAGGTGGCCGTGGAAGTGCAGCGCTGCCGCTTGATGCTGGTCACGGCCGAATCCTGCAGCGGCGGCTGGATCGCCAAGACGCTGACCGACCTGCCGGGCAGTTCGGCCTGGTTCGACGCCGGCGTGGTCACCTACAGCTACGAGGCCAAGGAGGCCCTGCTCGGGGTCAACCCGCGCACGCTGGAGCATGCCGGCGCGGTCAGCGAAGAGACCGTGCTGGAGATGGTGGCCGGCGCGCTGGCGCGCTTCGGTGCCGGCGTGGCGGTAGCGGTGACCGGCATCGCCGGTCCGACCGGCGGCATGCCGGGCAAACCCGTCGGTACGGTCTGGATCGGCTGGAAACGCCGCGGCGGTTACGCCCATGCGCGGATGTTCCATTTTTCCGGCGATCGCGAGGCCGTGCGCCGGCAAACCGTGGCGGCGGCGCTCGAAGGCTTGCGGAAAACCCTGACGGAATGAGGCGCCGCGCGCTGCCGGACCGGCTTGACGAGTGTGGGATACTGCACGTTCCGATCATGGCCCGTTGCCGCGCGCGGCCGAGCCCGCATGATCGCAACCCG
The DNA here is from genome assembly GCF_052978205.1 of Rhodanobacter sp. UC4452_H20. The sequence goes on from NZ_CM129662.1 coordinate 373,250, forward strand.
TGAGATTCGATCCGGGCATCATGCCTCCCACTCACCGCCCAACCGGAATACCAACGATGGATGACAACAAGCGCAAGGCGCTCACCTCCGCCCTCGGCCAGATCGAGAAGCAGTTCGGCAAGGGTGCCGTGATGCGGATGGGTGACCGCGTCAACGAGGCGATCGAGACGGTTTCCACCGGTTCGCTGGGCCTGGACATCGCGTTGGGCGTCGGCGGCCTGCCGCGCGGCCGCGTGGTCGAGATCTACGGCCCGGAGTCCTCCGGCAAGACCACCATGACCCTGCAGGCCATCGCCAGCTGCCAGCGCGCCGGCGGCACTGCCGCGTTCATCGATGCCGAGCACGCGCTCGATCCGACCTACGCGGAAAAGCTCGGCGTCAAGGTCGACGACCTGCTTGTGTCGCAGCCCGACACCGGCGAGCAGGCGCTGGAAATCGCCGACATGCTGGTGCGCTCGGGCGCGGTGGACATGGTGGTGGTCGACTCGGTCGCCGCGCTCACCCCGAAGGCGGAAATCGAGGGCGAAATGGGCGACTCCCACGTCGGCCTGCACGCGCGCCTGATGAGCCAGGCGCTGCGCAAGCTCACCGCCAACATCAAGAAGTCCGGCTGCCTGGTGATCTTCATCAACCAGATCCGCATGAAGATCGGCGTGATGTTCGGCAGCCCCGAGACCACCACCGGCGGCAACGCGCTGAAGTTCTACGCCTCGGTGCGCCTGGACATCCGCCGCATCGGCGCGGTGAAGAAGGGCGACGAGATCATCGGCTCGGAAACCCGCGTCAAGGTGGTCAAGAACAAGGTGGCGCCGCCGTTCCGCCAGTGCGAATTCGAAATCCTGTACGGCGAGGGCACCTCGCGCGAAGGCGAGATCATCGAGCTGGGCGTGGCGCAGAACCTGATCGACAAGTCCGGCGCCTGGTACAGCTACAACGGCGACCGCATCGGCCAGGGCAAGGAGAACGTGCGCCAGTTCCTGCGCGACAATCCGGCGATCGCCAACGAGATCGACAAGCAGCTGCGCGAACGCCTGTTGGTGCCGGTGGGCAAGGCAGCCGCGGCCGGTCCCGAAGAGGCGCTCGAGGAAGCGTGAGCCGTGATGGTTGACGTTCCGTTGCATGCGCATGGCCCGGCTCGCCCGGGCCATGCGCGTTTTGGCCAGGTGCCGTATCTCGGCGCGACGATGCATGTCTTCCCGGCCGGTCCGCCCGGGCGTGGATCCGCAGGATCGGAGTCGAAGGGTCGCCCTTCGACTTCGCCACGCCACGCCCAGGCAGAACGGCGGGGGGAATTTGCCCGTACCCGGTATGCGGTTGCATGGCCATGACATGAACAAGCGTCCTGGCGCGGGCAACCCGACCAAACCCCAACGCAGCGCCTACGAGAAGGCGCTGGGCTTGCTCGCCCGCCGCGAGCATTCGCGCAAGGAACTGAAGACCAAGCTGCGCCAGGGCGGCTACGAGAGCGAGGAAACCGCTGCGGCGCTGGATCGTTTGGGCGAGCAGCACTACCAGGACGACGACCGCTTCGCCGAAGTGCTGCTGCGCAGCCGGATTGCCCAGGGCTACGGACCCATGCGCCTGCGCCAGGAGCTGAAAAGCCACGGCCTGGCCGACGCTCGCATCCGCGAGTTGCTGGACGCGGCGGAGGTCGACTGGGACGCCTCGGCCGCCGCCCAACTGCGCCGGCGCTACGGTGGCGCGGGCACGAATGACCCCGCCGAACGCGCCCGCCGGGCACAGTTCCTCTTGCGCCGCGGCTTTGCCGCCGCCACAGTACGACGTGTTACCCACGCCGAAGTGGACGACGCCGACGATCTTCCCTGACATCCATCGCCACCCGGCGGTGGCGGAGCGATTGGCGCCAAGCCGGTGTGACCCCCTGCCGCCAGCCACCGCGATCCGCATGAAAACCTCCGAAATCCGTTCCGCCTTCCTCGACTTCTTCCGCGCCCGGGGCCACGCCATCGTGCCGTCCAGTTCACTGGTGCCGGCCAGCGACCCGACCTTGATGTTCACCAACTCCGGCATGGTGCAGTTCAAGAATGTGTTCCTCGGCAGCGAGAAACCCGGCTACGTGCGTGCGGCCGACGTGCAGCGCTGCCTGCGCGCCGGCGGCAAGCACAACGATCTGGACCAGGTCGGCTACACCGCGCGCCACCACACGTTCTTCGAGATGCTCGGCAACTGGTCGTTCGGCGACTACTTCAAGCATGAGGCGATCGGCTGGGCGTGGGAGCTGCTGACCCAGGTGTTCAAGCTGCCGCCGGAGCGGCTCACCGTCACCGTCTACCACACCGACGACGAGGCTTTCGCGATCTGGCGCGACGAGATCGGCGTGCCGGTCGAGCGCATCATCCGCATCGGTGACAACAAGGGCGCGCCGTTTGCCTCCGACAATTTCTGGCAGATGGCCGACACCGGCCCGTGCGGCCCGTGCACCGAGATCTTCTACGACCACGGCGCGCACATCGCCGGTGGTCCGCCCGGTTCGCCGGATGAGGACGGCGACCGCTACATCGAAATCTGGAACCTGGTGTTCATGCAGTTCGACCGCGCCCCCGACGGTACGCTGAGCCCGCTGCCGGCGCCGTGCGTGGATACCGGCATGGGCCTGGAGCGGCTTGCCGCGATCCTGCAGCACGTGCATTCCAATTACGAGATCGACCTGTTCGCGCACCTGATCCGCGTCGCCGGCGAACTCACCGGCACGCCCGACTTGGCCAACAAGTCGCTGCGCGTGATTGCCGACCACATCCGCGCCTGTTCCTTCCTGATCGTCGACGGCGTGCTGCCCTCCAACGAGGGGCGCGGCTACGTGCTGCGCCGGATCATCCGCCGCGCGCTGCGGCACGGCTGGATGCTCGGCGTGCGCGGCGACTTCTTCTGGAAGATGGTGGCGCCGCTGGTGGAGGAGATGGGCGAGGCCTATCCGGAGCTGAAAGAGAAGCAGGCCATCGTCGAGGATGCGTTGCGCACCGAGGAGCAGCGTTTCGGCGAAACGCTGGAACACGGCATGCGGCTGTTCGACGAGGCCGCGGCGAAGTCCGGCAAGACCATCCCGGGCGCCGAGGCGTTCCGCCTCTACGACACGTACGGTTTCCCGGTCGACCTCACCGCCGACATCGCACGCGAGCGCGGCCTCGACGTCGACATGGCCGGCTTCGAGCAGGCCATGAACGAGCAGCGCGAACGCGCCCGCGCCGCCGGCAAGTTCGAGGCGAGGGGACAGATGCCGGCCGAGCTGGCCAGCCAACTGCCGCCTACCGTGTTCCTCGGCTACGAGGCCTTGGAAGACCGCGGCGGCAAGGTGCTTGGCATCGTGCGCGGCGGTCGCCATGTCGACCGGTTGGGCGAGGGCGAGGAAGGATTGCTGATACTGGATCGCACGCCGTTCTACGCCGAATCCGGCGGCCAGGTCGGCGACACCGGCACGTTGTTCGGCACGTCCGGCCGTTTCGCGGTCGACGACACCTTGAAGATGGGCGGCGTGTTCTTCGGCCACGCCGGCCACTGGCACGGCACGCAACCGCTGCGCAGCGGCGACCTGCTCGACGCCCAGGTGGATCCCGCGCGCCGCCAGGCGATCGTGCTCAACCACTCGGCCACGCATCTGCTGCATGCGGCGCTGCGCGAGGTGCTCGGCACCCACGTCACCCAGAAGGGCTCGCTGGTGGCGCCGGAGCGCCTGCGTTTCGATTTCTCGCACCCCAAGCCAGTAAGCCATGGGGAATTGGCTCGCGTCGAGTCGATGGTCAACGCCGAGGTGCGCCGCAACGCGGCCGCCGAGGTGCACCGCATGGGTTACGACGAGGCGATCGCCACTGGTGCCATGGCACTCTTCGGCGAAAAGTACGGCGATGAAGTGCGCGTGCTGAAGATGGGCGACTTTTCCACCGAACTCTGCGGCGGCACGCACGTCAACCGCACCGGCGACATCGGCCTGTTCAAGATCGTCGGCGAATCCGGCGTCGCCTCCGGCGTGCGTCGCATCGAGGCGGTCACCGGCGACGGTGCGCTCGCGCATGTCGCCGAGGAGGAGCGCCGCCTCGCCGATCTCTCCCGTCTGCTCTCCAGCAGCGGCGACGACGCCGTGGAAAAACTGCGCCAGTTGTTCGATCGCCAGAAGAAACTCGAGCGCGAACTGGATTCGCTGCGCAGCAAGGCCGCCGGTTCCGCCACTGCCGACCTGACTGCCTCGGCTGCAGACGTCGACGGCATCAAGGTGGTCGCTGCGCGCCTGGAAGGGTTCGACGCAAAGTCGCTGCGCGACAGCGTCGACCAGCTCAAGCAGCAGCTCGGCGATTGCGTGGTGCTGCTGGCCGGGGCTGCCGACGGCAAGGTCGCGCTGATCGCCGGTGTACACGGCAAGGCGCTGGGCCGGATCAAGGCCGGTGACGTGGTCGCCCATGTCGCGGCGAAGATCGGTGGCAAGGGCGGCGGTCGACCCGACATGGCCCAGGGCGGCGGTTCCGACAGCGCCGACTTGCCGGCGATCCTGGCGGGTCTTGCCGACTGGGTTTCCTCGCGTTGATTCGGCTTAACGACTGCTGCAGCGCCGATTGCACCGGGGAATCGTGCTCAGTTAGTATCCGCGGAGGTCGGTTTTTCGCCAAAAGGCGCAAAGCCGCCAGTCAGGACGCTTAAGGAGTGTTTTGGCTGTGAGCCGGGAAGGCGGTAGGGCCTTCGACGGATCAAAAACGTCGAGCCGCGGATGGACTCACGCTCAGGGGTGAGGCAGGGTCAATCCGCAAGCCTGTGACCAGCAGCATTTTATGGAGTAGCAATCATGTTGATTCTGACCCGCCGGGTCGGTGAGACCCTGATGATCGGCGACGAGGTGACCGTCACCGTTCTTGGCGTGAAAGGCAATCAGGTACGCATCGGCATCAACGCGCCGAAAACCGTGGCCGTCCATCGCGAGGAAATCTACCAGCGAATCCGCGGTGAACACGACGCCGGCAGCGCTCCGGACGACAGCGGCGACCACTGACCACCGTTTCAAGACTTTACCTGGGCCGCGCCGATCAGTATCCTTGCCGGCTCCGCAGTCATGCGGCAAAACCCCGGAGAGATGCCCGAGTGGCCGAAGGGGCTCCCCTGCTAAGGGAGTATCGGGTCAAAAGCCTGATCGAGGGTTCGAATCCCTCTCTCTCCGCCAATGAAGTAACGTAAGCTGTTGATTTAAAGCAACTTGCGCGCAAGACAAGACGGCTGGTATGCCATTGGGTATGCCAGCCGTTGTTGTTTCTGGTTCTGACGTGTTGGGCTTGGTTGAGCTGTCTACACTGGATACAGCTATAAACGAAGAGGTGCGCACCAAGCGGTGCGCACCTTTTTAGTTGTACGACTTACAGTCTACCCGCCAGAGGCGGAACTGAATTGTCACGCGGTAACTACGGGTCTCGACTCACAAAAGAACAGCGGGCCGAACATGACGCTTGTCAGTCGCGTTGCGTGAGACCCGGATCCGGACAATGCAATCACGCACGCAAAGAACGGGGTCGTCCTGGATGCTTCCTGCTTTCGTATTTGCCGACAGGCACTCGTGTTGGGCTATGTCGTGCGCACGCTACTGAAGGTGGCATTGCACTTGGGCTAGAAACGAACCCCAAGGGTCAGTTCACGCGGAAGAGCCGGCGCGGTTCATTGTTTCCGGCGGCCCATTGTGCGAATATTTACCCAGTGCATCATGGGGTAGCGTGTGTTCGACCACTAACAAATATGGAGTAATCATGCTAAGCGGCTCAGGCCCCGTCGTTATCGACCTTTTTTGCGGCGCTGGCGGTCTCAGTGAAGGCTTACGTCAGGCAGGATTTCGGCCTGTGGTGGGAGTGGACTTCGACAGGCACGCGGCGGCGACCTACCGCTACAACCATCCTGGCGTTCCTGTGATTGAAGGGAACGTAGAGTATGTCACGGGTGAGCAGCTCATCGCCCTTGCGGGAACTTCGGACATAGACCTCTTGGCAGGCGGTCCTAGTTGCCAAGGCTTCAGTACGCACGGAAAGCGGCTGCAAGACGATCCCAGAAACTTTCTCTTTAAGCACTTCGTTCGACTAGTTGACGAAGTCCGGCCAAAGATGTTCTTGATGGAGAATGTCAAGGGTATGCTCACTTATGGGAAGGGTGAGTTCAGGCGTCAAATCGAAGGCGCATTCGCGGAAATCGGCTACCGCACCGACTTCAGCCAGGTTCTTGCAGCCGACTATGGAGTTCCACAAATGCGGCGCCGAATCCTGTTCATCGGAACACGGTTCGACCACCTTCGTCTTTCCTTCCCTAAACCCACCCATTCGGATTCCAAATTAGGCTTGAAACCCTATGTGACAGTTGACGAAGCAATTGGCGATTTGCCGTTAATAGGCAATGATTACGAGAATCAAGCTCGTGCGTACGTCTGTCGTCCGAAAAATCCGTATCAGGCTTACTGCCGGACAGGTGCTCCGAAGAAAATCACGACTCACGTGGGGCGTCCGTTATCGAAGCAGGCACAGGCGTTGGCAAGGCATATATCTCAGGGCCACGGCCTTCGTTCAGCCCCTGTCAAAGTGCTGCCAGAACGCTTCAAGAAGATGCGGACGATCTCCACCGGCGCGCTGCGCAAGGATTGCACCACCCTGTACTTTCGCTTGGATCCAGCCAGACCGGCTTACACCATTACCTGCAACTATAGAAATGTCGCGTCTGGTCCATTTCTTCACCCATTCGAGGACCGGGCGATCTCCCATCGCGAGGCAGCGCGCTTCATGAGCTTCCCCGATCGTTATCAGTTCATGGGGGCAAGCTTTCCACGACAGATCGGAAATGCGGTTCCGCCGCTCCTAGCGCGTGCGATTGGGGATGAGATTTTGAAGTCGCTTATGGAGTTCGAGTCTGCTAATGCTAGGCGTGTAGCCTGATGTCGAAGAAAATTCGGGCTGATCGTGTTGCACTTGCGTTGAACAACATCGGGGATTGGCGGAACGTTGCCAAGTCCCAGGGAGCAACTCATCTGTTTCCGATGCTGGCTCTCATCCAGAGAGGCGCTGGTGTTGCACCGGGTCAGGCGGTGCTTATGAACGAAACGCCGCATGAGTTTGAGTTCTGGGATAAGTATTTTCGTTTGAACGATGGCAACGAGGCGAAGCCATATTTCAACCCGGTGACATTGCGTCGAGCAGAGGCGGGTTTCCCCCACAGTAATTCCGCGACCATCCGCAAGAATACGTTTGCGGGTAAGTGGGGGGCGGCGCAACGAGTTGACTCGCCAGATGGGGAGAGTTGGATGCTCTCCGAGAATTTTGCAGCCATCTTCCGCGAGAAGGTTCTAAGCAAGGGCCAAGAGATTCACCGGGCTCCTGTCTTGGATCTCGCGGTCCTGATGTTCCGGGACGACAATTTCGACGATACCGATGACGCGAGAGCTCTTGAGCAGCGCTTTCGAGAGACCTTCCCCATGCGGGACGTCGATTTCGAGAGCCTCTTCGTCTTTCATCCCGAAGAGCAGTCTAAGCTCTTTGAAGATGCGCAGCACCCGCAGGACTACGAGGCGGCAATCAAATCAGCTCTTGTCGATGATGTAACGTCAGCGTCGTCTATTCCGGCCGCGACACCATCGCCTGCAGCGATGCACCTAGATGATCCGATTTTGGTGCAGGTTCAACAGCTCCTTTCGCTAGGTACATCTGGCATTATTTTTACCGGGGTTCCTGGCACCGGAAAGTCCTACTACGCAAAGCGCGTTGCTAAACACTTGGTTCAGAATGTTGACACTGATATTTTTAAGGTTCAGTTTCATCCGTCCTACGGCTACGAAGACTTTGTAGAGGGTTATCGGCCAGATCAGTCGTCGACGTCTGGCTTTCAGATCGTTGACAAGACTTTCCTGCTCGCCTGTAAACGCGCGGAGGAGCTTAAAGCAAATAATGGTTTAGCGGTTATCATCGTTGACGAAATAAACCGCGGAGATCCAGCGCGCGTATTCGGCGAACTCCTAACTTACATTGAGAGGACATATCGGGGCGAACAGTTTACGCTACCTTTTTCCGGCAGACTTAGTTCGGTCCCCGACAATCTCATTTTCTTGGGGACGATGAATCCATACGATCGAAGCGTTACGCAAGTCGATGCCGCGTTCGTGCGTCGTTTCGACCACATCGAAGTTGCGCCTTCGCGCGAGGTTGCTGAGGAGCTTTTAGAGAGCTCGGCTGGTTTTACTCCCGCCCAAATCACGGAAATTGGTCAGTGGTTTGAGACTGTACAGCGCATGGTGCCCTTCGGCATCGGGCATTCGTTCTTTGCCGACGTGAAGAACCTTGAGCACTTGAAGCTGGTGTGGCGATACAGAATGAAGCCGACTGCCGGGCAGGCTATTGAGCTCAACGACGGTGCAATTGACAATTTGGCCGCAAGCTTCGGTGCCCTGATCCGGCGAATCGAAGGTGCAGCCGACGATGCTTGAGATAATTGAGTGCGAAGAGTTCGGAGACCTTTCGATCCGTGTCAGTGCACTCCTTAAGGACGGAGAGTTGCGACTCGACGAGCGCATAACGACAAGGGGCTATCTATCCGCAACATTGAAGGGCGGACAGATTACGCTTCGTACGACGAAATACGTTGGAACTATTCCTCTCACCGCTGATCTTTCCGTTCGCGTCAAGCCAAGAGCGACAATTTCAAACCTGTCTTATATGCTTGTGAGATCCGGGGTTATCCCGACCGCGATCTCTAGTTTTTCACGTGGGTATTTGCCGAGATTCACCACGGTCGCTAACGTCGAAAGGGTCTTCGGCCGATCACTGGTTGATGGCGCGAAGCTCATAGCCAAACGCGGTTTCATGAAGGAGTATATTCGGCCGCTAAATCCGTCGCCTTGGCGCGGCAGGCTATTGGCGTCGGACACAATCCGACGCCACGCATCGAAAGGAGTCCGGTATCGGCACGAATTCGATCTAAGCATACTTTCACCGTCGATCATCGAGAACATCGCTCTAAAAAGCGCACTTACGCAGACGACAGATTGGTTTCAGCGAAATGATCGCCGGAACCCCATAATCGCGGAAGCAAAGGCTATTCTTCACGACCTCTGGCCTGTCGCGGTTTGGGATGGGATGCAGAGTGATTTGGTCACTCGGCTTTCCCAGCGCATCCGTGCGTTATCACCTCGGTTGCCACATTATCGCGACCCCCTTTGGGCATCGCTACTTATTCTTCAAAACTCACTGCCCGATATTGCATTTGACGGTTTTGTTCGACTGGATTCCTTGATAGTCGATGTGTCAGCCGTGTTCGAGGCGTTTCTCCGGAGAGAGTTAGCGGACCGGCTTCGGCCACTAGGTTATGAGGTCCAAGATGGCAACCGAACCCCAAGACCACTTTTTACAGACGCAGGGCAGTACTCTGTCCACCCGGACATCATTATCTGGCGAGACGGTTCGGTGGTTGCATTGTTGGACGTTAAATACAAACCTTCCCCCAAGGAACAGGACCGCTATGAGGTACTTTCTTTCATGGATGCCATGGGGGTAAGCGTCGGCGGTTTCGTCTGTCCCGCAGTAGAAGAGGATACGTCTAGGTATGTTGGTGAAACCGCATCAGGCAAGAAGTTCTTTTCCATTCGATACGATCTGGCGGTGGTTGACCCAGACGCTGAGTCCGATCGCTTCGCTGAAAATGTAATTCGCATGCTGGTCGGAAGCAGAGATTTCGACTAAGAACGGACAGAAGGGGGCATATTTGGTGGTCTTGAACAGGCTCTCGCTGTAAGGGTTGTCGTTGCTTTGCTGGGGTCGGGAAAAGCTGGCCTCGATGCCCAGATCGACGAGCAGCCCGGCCAGCGTCTTGGAGCGCATCGGCGCACCGCGATCAGCATGCAGCGTGAGTTGGTCCTTGGGGACCGCCTCGCGCAACGCCGTCTGCTCCACCAGTTCGCGCGCCAGCGCGGCGGACTCACGCGTACTCAGCAGCCAGCCGACGACGTAGCGGCTGTACACATCGAGCACGACGTAGAGATAGACATACGTCCATTTCACCGTCGTCTTGAGTTTGGTGATGTCCACGACCACAACTGGTTCTGCGCCTCGGCCAGCAGCTCGGGACGGGCGTACACCGGATGCACACGTTGCTCGCGCCGCTCACGCACCGCCTTCTGCGCGGCCAGCAAGCGGTACATGGTGCGCACCGAACACAGGTAACGCCCCTCATCGAGCAAGACGGCGTAGATCTGTTGGGGTGCGCGGTCGACAAAGCGCGGGCTCATCAGTTCGCCGAGCACAGCCGCCTGCTCGGCGGCATCGAGCTTCAGCGGTGGCGTGCGGGTGACCGCCGTCCGCACCTTGGGCCTGCGCTGTCGGTGTAGCGTCGCCCGTGACAGGCCCAAGCTGGTACACGCCCGCACAACGCCAACCAAGGCCGATAACGCCGGCAGCGCACTCATGGCTGCTCCTCGCCGCTCGGCAGGCCCAGCAACGCACAGAGTTTTTTTTGGCGTCGATGATCGCTTCGGCTTGCGCCAGCCGCTTTTGCGCACGCGCCAGGTCGCGTTCGAGCTGGTTGATCCGAAGCTTCTCCGGGCGCGCGGGATCGGGTTTGCGTCCGCGCTTGGGCTCCGCCGTCTGCGCGTCCAGCGCTGCAACCTGGCGATGCCAATGGGTCAGGTGCGAGGAGTACAGCCCTTCACGATGCAGCATAGCGCCGAGCTCACCGTCGGGCAGTCCTGCGGCCAAGGTGACGATCTTGCGCTTATAGCCGAGCGTGAACCGCCGGCGTGTCGCCTCCGGCACTTCGGTCGAGGCATGCACCGTGGTCGAGGATACTGCCGCCGTGGAAGACGAGGGGGAAATCATTGATGCTGGGGTGTCCATGAGATGAGCCTACCTTCAGTAATGGCGATGAGGTAGTTGTCTCAGGTCACATTGGCACCGGGGATAGGAAGGTACGCTGTCGACGCCCATAATGCCGAGTTCTACTGTAACGGTGTGGAGCTCGCAAGTGGTGGGGCAGCGAATATCTTCGAGTCAGCACGACTCTCGTCGAACACGTACCCTCATTGACAGATCGAATGTCGTGGTGAGGGCTGCAGTGGCGCCCATAGAGATCAGCCCTTCAAGACGGTGAGGTGGCCTGCGAGCTGGCGCGGACAACGCCTACACGCCGCAGCTCCTTCCGCCGATGGCCCCACGCCTATTTTTGGTGGCATCTTGGTGGTGCCCGGTGAGTCTGGACCGATCCGACTGCCTGTCAGGCGCAAGCCGACACGGAACATAGTCTTGGTGGAACCGACGAACTGGGCGCTTCGCCAGGCACGGCGCATCAAGCTCATCTTCACTGACCCACCAACCACACCGGGGGCTTGTGACCGGCGAGGGATGCGATGAATGTCCTGCCAACGTCGATGACCAGTCTCCCCAGCCACTTCCGCTGGATCATCCCGATCGTATTCATCGTCGATTTGCTGAAGTTCCCCAGGGTGGCAGTCCGGACCAAGGAAGGCGATGCCAGCCCCTCCCCTGTGTTCCCGTGGCAAGATGATCCCAAAGAGACTGGAATCGCGGCTAGGGGCAGGGAAATAGATGGAGTTTCTGATAGTCATTGGGCTTCTCTGGCTCATCGGGACGATCTTTGGCAACATAAACCCCCGTCGCGCCAAGCCGAAGGTCGATCCCGCCTTGGAAGCCGAACGACGGGCTAACCAGAAGCGGGAAGACGACAGGTTTCAAGACGCGTTCGAGCAGTGGGATGCGCATCTGTCGGTCATAATGGGCAGTGGTCGATGGATTTCCAAGGGAACTGTCTCCCGGTTCCTGGCCAAGCACCCCGCGCCCAAGCACCCTCGCAAGACCTGGAGGCAGGCGGTCGGTGAGCCATCGCCCGAAGAGACCTTGCGGCTCCGGTTCGATAAGGCGAATGCGAGCCACCTGGCACGCCAGAAAGTGGTGCGCAGGGATTTCTTCAACACAGTGGAGAAGAACCCGCTGACCGACGAACAAATTCATGCTTGCATCTGCATGGACGACAGCGTCATGGTCGTGGCCGCCGCCGGCTCGGGTAAAACCTCCACCATGGTGGCCAAGACCGGCTACGCCCTCCACGAAAAATTGGCCACGCCGGAACAGATCCTGTTGCTGGCGTTTAATACAGCCACTGCCGAAGAAGTAGGGCAGCGTATCGCCGAGCGACTGCGTGGCGTGCCCCACGTGGACAAGGTGCGCTCCAACACGTTCCACGCCTTCGGCATCAATGTCATCGGCAAGGCCACCGGCAAGAGGCCGTCGCTTGCGCCCTGGGTGAGCCCTGACAACCCCGGCGCCGATATCCGCGAAGTGTCCGACATCATCAAGACCTTGGCGGGCCAGGATGCGGCATTCAAGCGCGACTGGGATCAGTTCCGCACGATCTATGCACGCGATGTCGGCAAGTGGGGCCATCGGCAAGAGCCCGACGCCTATGCCGACGGCCGGAGAGGGTTCCTCACCGCCCACGGCGAAATCGTCAAGAGTAAGGAAGAGCGAATCATCGCAAATTGGTTGTTCTACAACGGTATCAGGTACGACTACGAGCGGGCCTATGAACACGACACGGCCGACAGCCAGTATCGCCAATACTTCCCCGACTTCTACTACCCCGACGCCAACCTCTACCACGAACACTTCGCGCTCAACGAAAAGGGCGAGGCACCCAAGGAGTTCAAGGACTACCTCGAAGGCGTGGAGTGGAAACGCCAACTCCACGTGGACAAGGGCACCGCGCTGGTCGAGACCACATCGCACGGGCTGCTGACCGGGCAGGCCATCCCCGCTCTGGAACAGGCGTTGATCGCTCGCGGCGTCCAGCCGGTATTCGATCCCACGCGAAAAAACGTCGGGTTGCCCCCTGTCGACGAGAAGGACCTGGCTAGGTCGTTCCGGGTGTTCCAACAGCACGTCAAGAACAACGGCCTGACCCACGTCCAACTGCAGGCGGCCTTGAAGGAGCAGTCCAAGGACGGCTACGGCGCACGCTTGCGCATGTACCTTTCCCTCTACGAGCGCATCGCGAGTGAATGGGAACGTCGCTTGCGGGAGGGCCAGTTCATCGACTTCGAGGACATGCTGATACAGGCGGCTGCGCATGTGGAGTCTGGGGCTTACAAAAGCCCGTACATTCTCATCTTGGCCGACGAGTTCCAGGACAGTTCCCGCGCCCGCATCCGGCTATTGAAGGCCTTGGCCGGCAACCCAGGCGTGCCCACCCACCTGTGTGTGGTCGGCGACGATTGGCAAGGCATCAATCGGTTTGCCGGCTCCGATATCTCCGTCATGACGGAGTTCGAGAAGACCTTCGACTTCGCCACGCGTCTGACGCTCAACACGACGTTCCGATGCCCGCAGCACCTGTGCGACGTGTCCAGCCAATTCATTCAGGTCAACCCCGCCCAGATCAAGAAAACAGTCAAAACGACCAATCCGCTGACTAAAACGCCCATGCTGGCCTACGGGTTTGTCGAGGACGAGATGATCCCCGGCTACATCGAACAGCAACTGGCCGACATGCATTGCTACGCTGTGGCAGGCAAGCTCAAGCCGGCCAAGGGGGCCCACATCACCATCCTGTTACTGGGCCGCTATCGGCGCGACATCCCGGACTCGTTGGCGCAGTGGCAGCAGCGGTTCGGCGACCGATTGAAGATCGACTTCAGGACCGCGCACGGCTCCAAGGGGTTGGAGGCCGAGTACGTCTTCGTCCTCAATGTTCTCCAAGGCACTCATGGCTTCCCCAGCCAGATCCAGGACGACCCCGCGCTCCAGTTGGCCATGCCCGCGCCTGACCCTTACCCGTTCGCCGAAGAGCGCCGCCTGTTCTACGTGGCCATGACCCGGGCCAGCAAACAGGTGCGCTTCTACACAACGCTGGCCCAGCCATCCCAGTTCTTGGTAGAACTGGTCAAGCGCAACCACCTTGTAATCGAACCTTTGGGCGGAGAGGGGGTAGAGCCGTGCGCCCGACCTGACTGCGGTGGCGTCATGGTGCCGCGTGGCGATGACACGTTTCTGGGTTGTTCGCGCTTTCCGGCCTGCGACCAGACGTGCAAGCTGACCGATCCGGCCATCGTGCGATGCTCACAGCGGATTACGGTGCCGGTGGTCGCCGGGCAAACCTGCCCCGTATGCGGGAAGGGCGTGATCCAGGAAAAAAACGGCAGGAATGGCCCGTTCTACGGTTGCTCACGCTTCCAGGAAGGCTGCAAGGCCACTGCCAACATCCCCAAGCGCTGACCTACGACTTTATATGGCCGTGCCGCACACACGACCTAGGATGATGGGCGAAGTGGATGGCCCGAGCTCATTGGCTTGCGCGGCCAGCTCGACTGCAAGACGTTGCCCGCATAGCGGTGCTTGGCGTCAGCACACTGATCCATCCAAGGTAGGAGATATGTCGATTTGGGCAACTCCGCTTGGCGGTGAAGTTGCGCAGGCTACCGCACCTGCGCCACTTCATCGGTTAGGGTGCTGCACTTCGAAGTTGAATCCGCCGACGATGGTTGGAGGGTTGCAGTGGAGCCGCACCGACAAAAAAAGAAGTCGCCAGCCCGCGAGGGGCAGGAGCCTACGCCCCTGCCCCTCGCCCGACTACCCACCATCACTGGTCGTCATCTTCTTTGCTGCCCAGCAAATACTTCGCGAGGCCATACAGCGCAAAGCCATACACGACCAAGCCGCCGACGAAACCAAACATCACCATCACCTCCTTTTCGCTCAGTGCGAGCTCGCCGTTGCCACGCGCGCTTCGAGCTTGCCGCGCAAGGTGCTGGCACCATTCGAGGCGCCACTACCGTGATCCGCAGCCGCGCTCTCGCCTTCGGGGTAGAACTCCTCCACCACTGCCGGCACGTCTTCTTCCAGTTCCTCAAACGCACCGTTGGCGAAGCCCCTGCGTGCGGACTCGTCCAGCGCACCCTGGTCGAAGCCGCAGGCCCGCCGCTGTTCGTCCAGCTCCCGCGCCTGTGCGATGGCTTGCTCCAACGTGAGCCCAGAGCGCACCACCAGATCGACGTAGTAGATCGGCGTCCCATAGCTCATCGTGGTTGATTTGCCACGCAGCTTCAGTTCCAGTGGCAGGCAGGCCAGCAATCTGCCGGACACGGCGCTGAAATACTCCAGCCGTGCCGCCAGCGTGCGGATGGTGTTGAAGGACGTGGTGCGCAGCACGAAGCTACCCAGCGCATCGTCATCACCCACGACCACGTTCAGCCGTGCGTAGGCCTTGCATGCCCCTTGCGAGAACGCGCAGGCATCCGGCCCCGGGCAGGGCATCGTAGCTACACCTTCCTTGCCCGTGCGCCGGCAGGTCTCGCCGTTGCCCACGCAGACCGGTCGGCCCGTGGTGCGGTCAAACAGGGAATAGTCCGCCCGCAGGTTGAGGCCCGGGTCGTTGAACAGTAGCCGCACCGGGATTGCGCGCAACTTCTGACCCTCGGCTTCCTTGCGCAATTTCTCGTCCAGTGGATGCAACAACCAGCCGTCGCGCCCCTGCACCTGGCTGGTCAGGGTGAACTGGTCGTCCTTCTCCGGCAGGCGCTTGCCGTTGCGCTCCACCACCCGGCCAATGGAAATCCGCCCGATCACGGGCGGGGTAATAGCCAAACCTTTCAACATGTCGTTGTCCTCTGTCAGTTGTTGGGAGACCGCGACAACACAAACCGACGAGAGCCAGGGCGAGTCGCCGAGTACATGGCGACAACATCCGGGCACTCGGCCATCAGCCGCTTCGTATCCAGCGTGGTGCTGTCCTTGGCCCGTTTGAATGTCACCTCGCCATGAGCGAAGACCGCCTTACTGGCATCGCCCATCGCTTGCTGGATCATCTGCTTGAACGATTCGGCTTCATGCTCCATCGCTTCCAGCTCACCCTTGAGCGTTGTCAGTGCATCGAAGGCACGGCCGAGGTCTTCATCGCCGGAGAAGTCCAGGCTGGTGTCGTTGCCTCGATACAGTTTCCGCAGGGCCTTGGCCGCCGATTCACTGCCATCGGCCGGCGGCTCGATGTCCTTCTCCACGTAGTCCCAGAACCGGGTTTCCAGCACGACCAGACGGGCGATCACTTCGTCGTCCCGTTCGATGCGGTGGATTTCCAGTTGCTGGCCGCACAGCAGCACAGCCACGTCGGCAGCGGCTTTGCCGGTCACGGCCAGCTGGTGCTGTACCTGCAACTGGACGTACTCGGGAACGCCGTCCTTCCACAGCCGTGCGCCGAACTCGCCGGCGGTCTTGCACTCCAGCACTTGCACGCCGGGCACGCCGACGATTTCGCGGTCGATGTTCGCCAGCATGAAGGGGAACGTTGGATGCTGGAGCACGGCATTGAGCTTGCGCACCTTGTGACCGGTGCGCTCCTGGTAGGCGGTCGCCACCATCGGTTCCAGCAGGGTGCCCCAGTAACGCGGATCGTCCTGACCGGGCCGTACTTCGTCCGGCGGCGTGCGGCCGGTTTTTTCCATCCACAGTTCGAGCTGACTTTTGTACGGACACAGCCCTACCGCGGCGGCGGCATCCGAGCTGCCGATGCCGTTCCTGCGCACATCCAGCCACTGCCCATAGGGCAGTTTCTTGGTATCAACCAGCCTCACGGCCGCGTTTTGCTTGCTCATCGGTTTCCTCCGGGCATAAAAAAGCCCGACCGACGCATGGGCATCAGTCGGGTGGTGGGTGGTTGGTTCTCAAGGTGTCGCTACCAACTGGCGCTGTAGTAGATGTCCCAGCCTTGCTCTTGCAATTGCTTGGCGTGATGCAGGACTTTCAACGTGTAATCGACTTCGCCGCCATCCAGCGTTTCATTAGCGTCAGCGGTGAAACGCCCGCTGACGCTGGCCGAGTCGTCGCTTGCCCGTTCGAGCTGCTCTTCCAGCTCGATCAAGGTGTCTACCGAAACGAACGCCGGTCGACAGTCGTCGACGCCCTCCTGCACGTTGCTCACAAACCACCGGTGCAAGGCATCGAACTTGCGCCAGTAGCCCACCCGCACCGTCACCCCGCTGACTTCCAGCAGGGAGGCATCCTGGCCCGGCTTCTCCTTTGGCGGCATATAGCCGATGGCCGCACCAATGGCGCGGCGCATCGGTTCCGTTCGCGGATCGCAGGGGGCAACGTACCGCTTGGCTTCCAGGTACATATCCAGTCCCATCGTCGATCTCCGTCAGGCCAGCAACTTCAGCGCTTCGTCCCAGGCACGCTGCTTGATCTGCGCCCCTTGACCGAACCACGCCGCATCGCGGCGGTGATCGTCACTACGCGCCCGGCGGTGGTGATCGACGAACTCGGTCACGCTGTTGACCACACCCCACGCCGTGCCCCGGCTGGACGCCATCAACGCACCGCGACCGCCGCCTTCGTACAACGAACGGACGGTGGCAAGCGCCTGCTCGTTGACCACCACGGCCTTGCCGTCCGGCGCGGCGTAGGTGAGTACCCGACGCAACAGCCCTTCGACCGTATCGGGGTCGACCGGCCGCTCCACCAGCGCCTTCATGCGGGCGACGAAGCCATCCCACGACGACACGGTGATGCCCAGCTGGCGCTTCACCGCATCGGGATCGAACTGGCTACGATGCGGTACCTTGATGGCACCGTTGGCGTTCCCCAGCGCAATCGACAAGGTGTTGTTGCAGACCACACGCACCGACGTGAACTGTGCCGTGGTCGCCAGCGTCCCGTCGCAGGCAGTGGCCAGCAGCAGATAGCCGTCGACGCGGTCACGGCCCTTGAGCGTGGTGCTCTGGCCGGTCTTTGCCAGCGCCCAGAACTTGCGACCTTCACGCAAGACGCCGGCCGTCTCCAGTTCAAAGCCATTACAGGCGGTCAGGTCGCGATAGAACTCCAGAATCTCGCCGGGCTGCACCACGTGAAAGCGCTTGGAGACCACGGCCAGCGGCGCCTTGGTGTCCGAACGGTACAGCACCTTCTGCTCCGGGAAGGCGTTGATCACGCCCATGTGGTTGTTGCCGGAGATGTAGCGGACTTCGGACGCTTCGATCTGCCAGTCCATGCCCGCCTGCTGCTTCCACGTGTCGATGGATTGCTGCGGGGCCAATCTGTTGCCAAGACCGTGCCACGGCTTCTCGCCGGCGTAGGCCATCGTTTCAACCAGATGCATTGTCGTTTCCTCGTAAGTTGGCGGCATAAACGCACAAGGCCCGGACATGCCGGGCCTTGTGCGCTGCGCGTGTGTTGGATCGGATCAGGGGGCTTTGAAGCCACCGCAGTGGGTGCATTTGACGATGCCCACCAGAACTGCCGTAGCAACGACCAGGATGCAGTAGACCGTGTCGAGTTTGCCGCTCATGTCGTCGGGTATCCTTTGCGAACGCTGCGATACGGAGCGTCCAGACGCGAAGCCAAAGACCATGGACTTCACGGGGGTAATATGGATCTGAGATCTCGTTGAATCGAAGTCACTGATACGCGAGCCATCCGTGTTCGCAGATTGAGGGCAGGGCGGCAGTGAGCGCCTGCATCACATCAGTCCCCGGACAGCCATGCTGACGCACTCGTCACCCACGACGATGTGGTCCAGAATCCGCACCCCGATCAATCGCAAAGCGTCACGAAGCTCGTTGGCGATAGTCCGGTCGGCGGCACTCGGTTCGGCGATTCCGTTGGGGGTGGTTGTGCGCCAGAATGGCTGCGCAGGCATTGACGCTCAGCGCCGCCCGTACAACCTCACGGGGATAGATGCTGGCGCCGTCGACGGTACCGCTGAAGAGTTTCTGGCAGTCGATGATGCGATGCCGATTGTCCAGCCAGAGAACGTGGAACTCTTCATGCGACAGGGCACCCAGGCGCATGCGCAGGAAGTCGTTGGCATCGGTCGGGCTGTCGATGCTGCCCTGACGTTTGAGCCTTTCCCCGAGGATGCCTTCGGCCGCGGCAAGCACGTCCTGCTCTGTTGTTTCGCTGTCGAGCTTATAGCGGGTGTAGGCCGTGGATCGAACAACTTTCATAGGTGGCTCCTTGTGATGGGCACAAACGCATAGAGCCTGGCTTCACAGCCAGGCTCTATGCGTTGTCGCGAAAGATGGGGAAAATGCGCGCCGAAGCGCCTAGCCGCTACAGGTTCGGATCGCGCCATGTCAGCGGAATGCCAGCGGCGTTACGGACGCGTTCCGACTGACCCGGGCGCAGAGCGAGAGCTACGGAAGAATTACAACTACTTCTGCTGCACTAGCAGATGTTCGTAATACGGCCGCACACGTCGATCGAGGATCGCATACATGCTCGCGTAGTCGTTCATGCTTGGGTCGAGCCATGCGTCGATGTCGTCTCCCTGAATGGGAACGGGACACCGGTCGTGGCCAGCCGCAACCACTTCAAGAGGCGGGTCATCGGTGATCGCGGCGAACGTGTAGAACCCGGGATCGTCGCCGACTGCCTCGACATAGGTCCAGAGACAGGCAACGAACAGGTATTCACCAGTCGAAGGCTTGAACAGAATCTCCACGCTTTGCTCGCGCTCACCTGGAATTAGAGCACGCTGCTGCAGATTGTGCAGATACACGCTTTCGTAGAAGCGATCCACGATCATGATGCCGTGGTTGTAGCCGAACACCTTGCGCCACACGGTCGAAAGCTTGTCACGCCGCGCGTTGTACGTGCCTGGCTTCTCGATCTCATCGGTTTCTGTCCAGCCCGGCAGGCGACAGCGGTAGCGCATCGGAACGACCATACGCTCGCCCGTTTGAGGATCACGGATCATTACCGGAGCGAAGTGGCCAGGCCAGATTCTGTCGATGCCATCGGCCGGCGCAGGTAACGCCAAATCTTCCAGCTTTTTCCTTCCTGCCTCAAGCTTGTTGGTCGCAACGCGGAGGTCGTTCTCGGCCTTTTTGGTCGGCTTACCTGACGCGAGCTTGGCGCTCGCCTCGACGAGGCGCGCTTCCTGGACGCCGATCTCAGACGCGATCAAGGCGATTGCTTCAGATTCTGCATCGCGAGCCAATTCGACCGTGCCAATGTCCAGCACGCCACTGGTGGCATCGGTCATCGCGCGTCGCAACGCCTTCGGGACAACCTTGACCCAGCTGCCCTTCTTCTTGGTCCAGCCCGCGAGCTTGGTGAATTCCTTAAGAGCGAGTTTTCCGCCGAAGCGCTCGTATTTCCTGAAGTCCGCCAAAATTTGCGCCGAATAGCACATGTCGGGGCCTGCTTGATCTGACGGATCTAAGCATAGTGCCCAAGCCCAGTTATTACCTTCCTGCCAGATCTGTTGCGCAGACACATGCAGTTGCCGCCCCAATCGCCCGCCATCCACGGGGCGATGCGAGTGGGATGATCCGCGTACACGCTCCAGAAAGACCGGCAAGCCATCGGGTCCGGCACATGGAAACCCACCTCGCCCAGGGGGGACGCCATCGCCTGTGCCTAAGAGCGGCCGAAAAAGAGAGGCCAGCCTTGCTCCGGCCTCGTATGCAGCCGGCAATCCATCGAAGCTGAACAGTGGGTTGTCGCCTACACGCCTCCAGTCCATTCCCCGATTCACATAGCGCATTAGCCCCGGCAAACTCTGTCTGCCGAGCGAGTCTGGCCCAAACCGACTAGGTGTCAGGCGGAAGCCGACCCAGAGTGTCTGGCGGAACCGACGAGCGAGGCACACGACTGCACAGGCGGCGGCGCTCCAGCTTGAAAAAACGTCAACTGCTACTGCGTCCCCAGCAGATCA
Organism: Rhodanobacter sp. UC4452_H20; assembly: GCF_052978205.1. Next base: position 393,920 of record NZ_CM129662.1, read on the forward strand.
TGGTAACTTCCTGGCTGGCCTATAGGGGGTTGCCATTTTCGCAGTTTGGTGTAGGCTGCCATCGCCCCAAACTCTGAAGACAGAGCCGGAACGTCGGACCGAGCACGCTGCACCTTGCAGCGCAAGCAGATTGAGGCAATCCATCTTGTTTAACATTTTCGTGCGCACGATTCATCGTGCGCGCCGTTAGCGAGGGTGCCTATGATGCTGCGTGACTTGAGTGACCAGAATTGGGAATACCAGGAGTTGGTGAGGGGCGGAACCGATTCGTTTTTTGCCTCTCGGGAGGAGATGATCTTTGCAGCCAAGGGGGAGTTGATCGAAGAGTTCGCGAGCCTTTTTTACAGCGATGCGGGCGAGGTCCGTATCGGGGCTGTTGAATATGTGCAGGAGTACACATCCCGAGTTTGGCCCCCGAGGTGAGAGATGGGGACGTCTTGGTCCGTATCGCAGATGATCTGGATGAGTGCGGGGAATTGAATTTTAAGTGGGTGACGGTGCCAAGGTACAATTGCATGTAACGTCGGTGTAGGTCGTTATTCATCAAAAAGGCGTGACGCTCTTCGGGCGTCACGCCTTTTTTTGGCGCTGCCGTCGCTGCACAGCAGCGCATCCCCGACAATCGCATCGGGCGGAAGAACCGGTAAGCCGGCCACATGCCCTCGGACGCGCTCAGCGTGAGTCGTCACTACTCAGGCTAGCAGCGCCTTTTTTGCTTGGTTAACGCCTTTCGAAGGTCGGAAAACTAACTCGACGGCTTAGAACTAACTCGACGGAGGGGGTAAGGGGGGCGAGGGTGCGGAGGGCTTCCGCACTTCTCCAGTCGTGGAAAGCTAGTCGTGGTGCGGCCTAGCGGGTCGTCGGACTTTGGCTCCCCATGGAAGTGCGGATTTCGTACATCGCCAAACCACAAGCTCGGCTCCAGTATTCCAGCATCACCACCGCAGAGCCGCAATATGTACGATGCAAGAGATCCCTGTTCCCCGCAGGTACTGTCGGGAGTCATTGCCCAGGCCGTCCGAGAAGCGATTGGCGATTCGCTCAAGAAGTGGAATGTACAACCAAGGCTGGTGCTGCGCATCGACGAAGTCGCTGCCCAGATCGGCTTGAGTCCGTCCACCATTCGGAATCTCTTGGACTCCGAGGGGCAGTGGTTCGACCCGGAGTTCCCCAAGCCTATCCGTCTCGGAAATGGAGCTGGAGTGCGATCCGCGATCGGCTGGCGGCGTGCCGACATCCTTGGGTGGGTTGATTCGCGCCCCGCCCATGAAATGTCGCACCAAGTCAGCAAGAAGCTCTCGGAACCGAATCTCTCGTCTATCCGGAGGAAGTCCATGTCGAATAACTAGCCTTGGGGCAAATTAACGTATTGCGAATTCAGGAACTATATCTAATGGCTTTGTATCACCGTTACTAGTATCAGGCAATAGCTCCATCAAGCAAGTCCATTGATTTGTGATGGAGGCAGCTGTGGGTCGTCTGTCTACATTCCACCAGTGACTGCACCTTAAATAAGGTCAATAAGCACATAAACAAACACATAGAGAAAAACATCATGAACTATAACGAAGTTACTGACGAGCATATTGAGCGAGCCATCAAAGAAGGAGAGAGGCAGCACGCGCATATCGCCAAAGGCATGTGGCACACGGCAGATGGGAAAGCTGTTATCACGGAAGACTACGATTGGCAAATGTATCTTAGAACTTTTGAAAGGACGGCTAAACGATTGGCTACCGGTAGCGGTGCTATGGTCGCACCTTTCAAATCCGTGCGCGGTATGGCGCATAAACTGACAGCCCTGGGAAATGACGTGCGCTTACTGTGCGCAAACGCATTGCCATTGGTGGAGCGTGCCGAACAGGGCTTCCATATGAAGGGTCACTCCTTCCGTAAAGCAGATGGAACGATGGCCGGGCTGGCTGAAGGTGAGCCCTACACGGTCATTCACGCCATCCCCAACCCCCACATCACGGTGATGATCCGTGCCTGCATGCAGATTGCCGAGAGGCTGAGCGACTTCTATCCCGAGGAATGGGCCAACGTCAACGAGCCGACGATTCGGAATGCGTTTGACCGGGCAGCCGGATTTGTAAAACGCGTCTGCAATTCCAGACGGTTCAGGACGGTGGTTCTCAATCACGAGAGGAGCGAGCGTAAGAATTTGAAATCCTGCTGGGCTTATGCTGGCAGCCTGTTCGAGAAGTACTCAAAGCTCCTGGTACTCAGGATTGACCTTTACATCCATCCTGATAGTCACGCTTGGTCAGAGTCAGATCGCGCAGAATGGTGCGTCAGCCAGTACCTGCGTGCCTTACGGGAGAATCGCCTCATTGAACCTGACGTCAAGGGGTGGATCGTGAAGCGCGAAGGCGGTTTCCGTCGTGGCATCCATTTCCATCTCATGGTTTTTCTCGACGGCCACAAACACCAGGAAGGCCACGTTTACAGCCAGCAGCTTGGCGAAGCCTGGGCGGGCCGCTTCAGTGATGGGAAGGGTACGTTCTTCAACTGCTGGGTACTGCGCAAGAAATACGAACACAACGCACTCGGCGTGGTGCGTATCAGTGATCGAGCCATGCTGACCGGCCTCCTGATCGCGCTGGCTTATATGACGAAGGAGGACTGCGCCCTGGAAACCGGACGCTCACGTAACCTCCGACGTGGCATCATCGTTGAGTCCAGCGACAGCCCGAAGCCGGGTGCGCCGCGAAAGGCCGAGAATGACCTTTCGGTGCTCAAGAGCGTGTTTTCTGCATCGCCTTTTGCTTCGCCCTCTGCTTGAGGCGTATGTCGCGAATGTCGATCGGGTAGATCGCTACCGACAAGACCGCATCGCGTTCGCCATCACCGGTAAACCCCCAGTCGTCTAGCCTTTTACCTAAGTTGCGGGTCATCCGCATCTGGTCGTCTGGACTAACGGCCTCCCAGGGTCTCTCCTGACCGCAGATAAGCTGTTGCCAGCATCGTGCTGCGTGGACAACCAACATCAATCGTTTGCTCGCCCAGTGAAGCTGGCCGAAAGCGCGAGCTTCGTCGTCATTCAATACGCTGAGATCGAACTCAGTGGGAGACTTCATGCCCTGACGCTCGTTGTGCTTCGTGTTGATGAGTTTCCTGACCTGCTTCAGTACCCCCTTTGTAAACAACCAGTCATCAACGCCGCACGCGCTAGCTTCGTTCCTTGCCCATTCTTCGACTGCAGGCTGCCGTGCTTGTACGCCTTTTTCCGGATCATTGAAATGCGCAGCGGCGCGGCACAGGACGTAAACGCCAGGCGAGGTCTCCCTTAGCCCCAGTGGGTCTTCCTTCGTCCGCAACACGATGTCCAAGGCATTCTGTTCAACGAGGACGTCACGCAGCTCGATGGCTAGCGCGTGCCCGGGGTCAGGACCTATCCATGGCCCCCGCTTTGGCTGCCCATCATCGGGCCGAAGGCAACATAGCGACTGCCATGGAATCACTCGTGTGAGATGCTTCGAATCTGTCCCTGAGTCCTGCGAAAACAGGACGGCGCAAGGAAACCAACAGACATCCCTCCGCTCCATCTCTAGCAGCAAGCGGGCGTCCTTTGGCGCCATTCCTAGATAGATCGCACCTGGAACTATCATCGGAGCTTGGATAGCTGGGATGCCGGATTTCCTAGCGTTCCGCATCTGGCTACGGTCGTAGGGCGACAGGGGGCGGCTCAAGGAGTTAGCGGCATCACTAAACGTTGTCGGCAGCAATTGGATGCCATCCATGTACACCGCCTTGCCAGCGGGTACACGGACGTAGAGTTCAACCTCGCCATCGTGCACCAACGCGGGCAAGGTGCTGCGCATCTCGGCAGGGGATACTTCGTCTAACAGCGGCACCAGCTTCGACAACCGTCTCGCATTTATCTCAGTCATGCGCACGTAACTTCCCATTAGGCATTACGAAATCAGCCCATGCTTGCATGAGCGGCCGGCGCTGCTCCAGCAGATCCGTCCGGTGATAGGCAGCCTCCACCTTGTTCTGCACGGTGTGGGCCAATGCCCTTTCCGCCAAGTCGCGCGCATACCCCTTCTCGCTGCACCAGTCGCGAAAGCTGGATCGGAAGCCGTGGGCGGTAGCCACACGCCCCGGTACGTCGCTAACGGCCTTCACGCGACGCAGAAAGGCCGTCAGAACCATGTCCGACAACGGGACGCCTTTGCGTACAGACGGGAACACAAACGTGTGGTGCAGCCCCTGTTGGTGCTTGAGGAGTGCTATGGCCTGATTAGAAAGCGGCACGCGGTGGCTTAGCTTGGCCTTCATTCGCTCCGCAGGCACCGTCCAGAGCTTGTTCTTCAAGTCCACCTCATCCCACGTCATGTGGCGTACCTCGCCCGAACGGGCTGCCGTCAGGATCACAAACCCTAAGAGCTGACGCGTGACTTCAACGCTTGGCGGCAGGTGGTCGATCACGAACGCGGGCATCAACGCCCAAGGCATCGCAGGCTGGTGCTGTGTGCGGACGGTTTTGCCTGGTTGGAGTGGCAAGAGGTGATTCACCACGTCGACCGGATTCGACTGGCAGAAGCCATGTGCCCACCCCCACGCCATAACCGCGTGCAGCCGTTGCTTGACTCGCCCTGCGGTCTCCGCTTTCTCCAGCCAGATAGGGCGCAGTACGTCGGCAATGTGGCGCGGCTGGATCTGATCCAGCGGCATCGAGCCGATCAAGGGGAAGGCATACTCAGTCAGCGTGTTGATCCACTGCTGGACGTGCTTGGCGTTCTTCCAGCCAGGGGTGAGCTCACCGTGTAGGGTCTTGGCGGCTTCGCTGAGCGAAGGCAGGCGCGGCTTGGCTTCTTCGTTGGCCTTGAGTTCCAGCGGGTCTTGTCCATGCGCAAGCTGTTCACGCATGCTGCGCGCGAGTTGAGCCGCGTCGGCAATGCCGACCTCGGGGTAACAACCTAGCCCGGCATTGCGACGCTTCTGGGTAACGGGACTGACATAGCGGAGTACCCACTTGCCTTGGCCCTTGTGGCTGGGGGAGGGATGCAGCGCCAACCCAGTGACTCCGCCGTGTGCAAGCGGTGGGCTTCCGGGTTTGATACTTCGTGCCTTGGCGTCGGTAAGGAGTGCCATCGTTGGAGGTTCCAAGCTGCATCGTGGTATGCCAGCCAGTATGCCATTGGAGCTTGGACGTGGTTGACCTTCATTGCAGTTTGTTGGCCAAGTTGATCGAGAAAATGGCTTTAGATAGCCACTTTTGCTAGTCTTCCTTGGGAACTATTGGCATTCGTTGTTTCTGTTGAAGGCGGTCTCTCTCTCCGCCAGATACGCAAAGCGCCCCGAACGGGGCGTTTTGCGTATCTGGCGGAGAGAGGTGGTGGACGGACCATCCGGTGACTCGGCGCATCCTGCGCCTCACCCTTCGGGCCAACGGCTTTGCCGCTGTTCGCTCCGGCATCCTGCCTCCGCGAGCGACAAATTCGTCTGGAACAAAATTGGACAGCCGCAGGCTGGCCCCGTAGCGCGCAGCGCGAAGGGGTGAGGCCCATGGATGGGCCGAACAATCCCTGGTGCACGACCAAGTAACCACGTGCTCCGTCGAGGCGGGCGTTTTGCGTATCTGGCGGAGAGAGGCAGTGGACGAACTCTCCGGTGACTCGGCGCATCCTGCGCCTCACCCTTCGGGCCAGCGGCTTTGCCGCTGTCGCTCCGGCATCCTGCCTCCGCGAGCGACAAATTCGTCTGGAACGAATTTGGACAGCCGAAGGCTGGCCCCGTAGCGCGCAGCGTGAAGGGGTGAATCCCGTGGATGGGATTCACAATCTCCGCGTCCTCTACGCCGCGACGCATTCCATCGAAGCGAGCTCTTGCTTGGCAGGTCGCGCCGAGGCTTCGACTGCGCGCCTCCAGCGCTACGCTCAGCCCGAACGGTTCGGGGAATCAATCCTTGATGTCGAGTTTCTGGCCCGTGGGGCCTCACCTCGTCGCCAATCCACGCAGCTCCACGCGCTCGCCGTCCACCACCAGCACCGACCCCTGTTCGTACCAGTCCCCCAGCACGATCCGCTCGGCCGGCTTTCCGTCCAGTTCGAGACGATGGATGGCTGGCCGATGCGTGTGTCCGTGGATCAACCGCGTCACGCCCGCTCCGCGCAGTGCCGCGGCGACCGCCTCGGCGTTGACGTCCATGATGCTTTCCATGGTGCTGCCGGTGTGTGCCTTGCTGTCGGCGCGGGCCTTGGCGGCAAACGCGCGGCGCGCCTCCAGCGGCATCGCCAGGATCTGCGCCTGCCATTCGGGCGTGCGAACCTGCTTGCGCACGGCCTGGTAGGCGAGGTCATCGGTGCACAGCGTGTCGCCGTGCATCAGCAAGGTGGGCCGGCCCTGGATGTCGCGCACGGTGCCGTCGTCGAGCAGGGTCATGCCGGCGCGGGTGGCGAATGTTTCGCCGAGCAGGAAGTCGCGGTTGCCGACCATGAAATGCACCGGCACACCGGCATCGTGCACGGCGCGGATGGCCTCGGCGATGCGCTGCGGCAACTCGGCATCATCGTCGTCGCCGATCCAGGCTTCCACCAGGTCGCCGAGGATGTACAGCGTGTCGGCGCTTCGCACTTCGTCGCTGGCGAGGTAATTCTCGAACAGGCGGGTGATTTGCGGGCGTGCGGGATCGAGGTGCAGGTCGGCGATGAACAACGTGGCCATGCCGATCAGTTCCCGCCGGACTGCTTCGCCGCCGGCTTGCTGGTCGGCTTGGTGACAGATGCTGCCCTGGCCGGCGCCTTGGCGCTGCTCGCCGGCGCCTGAACCTCTTCGCCGATCACGCTGGCCTTCTCGATCACCACCAGTGGCTCGGGTACGTCGCCGGCGAACGGGCCCAGCGGGCGGGTGGGCAGGGCGGCGATCTTGTCCAGCACGTCCATGCCCTTGGTCACCTTGCCGAACACCGCGAAGCCCCAGGTGAGGCCGCTCTGGTTGCCGACGAAATCCAGCCGGCGGTTGTCGACCAGGTTGAAGAAGAACTGCGCGGTGCCGGAATTGGGATCGGCGCCGCGGGCGACGGCGATCGTGCCGCGCAGGTTCGACAACCCGTTGTCCGCCTCGCTGGCGATGGCCGGGCGCGTGCGCTTGGGCTGCAGGTCGCGGGTGTAGAGGCCGCCCTGCACCAGATAGCCGGGGATGACCCGGTGCAGCAGGGTGCCGTCGTAGAAGCCGTCGCGCACATACTGCAGGAAGTTGGCCACGCTCTTGGGCGCCTTGTCCGGATACAGCTCCAGCGTGAGATCGCCCTGCGATGTATGCAGCAGCACGTGCGGCGGTGCGGCGACGGGCGCGGCGCTCGATGTGGCCGGTGCAGGTTTGCCCGCCTGCGCGGCGGCGCCGAACGGAACGAGCAGGAGCAGGGCGATCAGCAGGGATTTGAGCATGGCAGCGAGCGATCCGGACCGGCATTCACGAGGCGGGCGTCCATGATACGCGGCATGGCATCGGCATGCCGCGAAAAAGGCGGATCACTTGTTCGCGAGATCCAGTTTCACCCCAAGTTCGGTCATCGGCGCCTTTTCCTGTTGCAGGTCGGCTTCGGTGAGCGGGTGCTGCTCGCCCCATCCCGGCGGGAGTTTCAGGCGCAGCGAGCGGGCGCTGGCTGCCAGTTGCATCTGCGGCAGCGACTCGGCGCGGCGGGCGCGGCGGAACAGCACGGCCAGACGCAACAGCGCGGTGATGTGCTTCGCCAGCGCGCGATAACGCAGCGGCAGGCTGGCGATGATGGACTTGTCCGGCTTGCGCCGGTGCAGTTCGATCACCGCGGCCAGCAATTCCTGCTCCTGCCGCGAGAAGCCAGCCAGGTCGGCATGACGCAGGATGTAGGCGCCGTGGCGATGATGTTGGCTGTGCGCGATGGCCAGGCCGATCTCGTGCACCCGCGCGGCCCAGGACAGCCACTCACGCGCATCGGCGTCGAGCTTCCAGTTGCGCGCGACCTGGTCGAACAGCATCAGTGCCGTCGCTTCCACTCGCCGCGCCTGCGCGCGGTCGACGCCGTAGCGGGTCGCCAGCGCGTCGATGCTGGCGGTGCGCGGGTCGCTGCCGCCGGCGCGGCCGAGCAGGTCCCACAGCAGTCCTTCGCGCATCGAGCTTTCGCACACGCGCAGCCGCTCGATGCCCAGCGCGGTGAAGGCCGCTTCCATGATCATCACGCCGCCGGCGAACACCGGCGTGCGTTCGGGAACCAGGCCCGGCAGCTTGAGCGTGCCGACCTGGCCCTGCTCGATCAGCGCATCGCGCAGGGCGGCCAGCGCCGCGGGCGTGATGCCGTCGTCGGAAAGCTCCATGGCCAGTGCCACCGCGCCGATCGACTTGGTGGTGCCGGACGAGCCGAACGCATCCTGCCAGCCCGATTCGCGATAGTCCTCCGCGAACTGCTGCAGCAGCACGCCGATCTCGCTCAGGCCGCGCTGCCAGCGCGCGCGGGTGATCTTGCCGCCGGGGAAGAAACGCAGGGTCGAGGCGATGCAGCCGGCCTGCACGCTCTCGGTGTGCAACGGCGCGAGGCCGCGGCCGATGATGAATTCGGTGCTGCCGCCGCCGACGTCGATGACCAGCCGCGGTTCGCGCGAGGCGGGCAGGTCGTGCGCGGCGCCGAGGAAGATCAGGCGGCCCTCCTCGCGGCCGGAGACCACCTCGATCGGGTGGCCCAGCGCGGCTTCCGCCGCGGTCAGAAAGGTTTGCGGCGAGGCGAGCTGGCGCACGGTATTGGTCGCCACGGCGCGCACGCGCGCGGTGGGCAAGCCGGCGATGCGCTGGCCGAAGCGGGCCAGGCAGGCCAGTGCGCGCGCGCGCCGCTCGGCATCCAGGCTGCCGTCGGCGCGCAGGCCGGCGGCCATGCGCACGGTGTCGCGCAGGCGGTCGATCACCCGCGGTTCGCCATGCTCCATGCGCGCCACCACCATGTGGAAGCTGTTCGAGCCCATGTCGATGGCGGCCATCAGTTCGCCATCGCGGATCGGCGTTTGTTCGACTGCGCTCAATCCGGCGCTCCGGCAATCGCGAAGTGCGGATTCTCGCACGCGTGCGCGCATTGCAGGCGGCTCACGGGCACAGTCGTTCCAGCAGCGTCTGCTGCGCGCTGTACGGCGGGTTGTCGCCGGGCTCGGCGCGGGTGTAGCGGCCGTCGCTGTCGAGCAGCCACGCCTGGGTGTTGTCGGCCAGGCCGTTGGCCAGCGTCTCGTCGTAGACACGCGCGGCCAGCTGCGGATCGAGGATGGGGAAGGCGATCTCGATCCGCCGCATCAGGTTGCGCTCCATCCAGTCGGCGCTGGCGCAGTAGATTTCCGCCTCGCCATCGTTGGCGAACCAGTACACCCGGCTGTGTTCGAGGAAACGCCCGACGATCGAGCGCACCCGGATGCGCTCGGAGACGCCGGGCAGGCCGGGCCGCAAGGTGCAGGCGCCGCGCACGATCAGGTCGATCTCCACGCCGGCCTGCGAGGCGGTGTACAGCGCGGTGATCACCTTCGCCTCGTTGAGCGCATTGAGCTTGGCCACGATGCGCGCCGGTCGCCCCGCGCGGGCGTGTTCGGTCTCGCGCTCGATCCGGGCCAGCACGCCGCGATATAGCGTGAACGGCGAATGCAGCAGGCGCTTCAGCTCGATCACCGGGCCCAGTCCGGACAGCTGCTGGAACACCTTGTGCAAGTCCTCGCCGATTTCGGGGTTGGCGGTCATCAGGCCGATGTCGGTGTACACGCGGCTGTTGGCCTGGTGGTAGTTGCCGGTGGACAGGTGCGCGTAGCGGCGCAAGGTGTCGCCCTCGCGGCGAACGATCAGCATCATCTTGGCGTGGGTCTTGTAACCCACCACGCCGTACACCACCTGCACGCCGGCCTCCTGCAGCCGCGTGGCCAGGCGGATATTGGCCTCCTCGTCGAAGCGCGCCCGCAGTTCGATCACCACGGTGACGTCCTTGCCGTGGCGCGCGGCCTCCACCAGCAGGTCGACCAGCGGGGTGTCCTCGCCGGCGCGGTACAGGGTCTGCTTGATCGCCAGCACCTGCGGGTCGGCGGCGGCCTGGCGCAGCAGGTCGATCACCGCGGCGAAGCTCTGGTAGGGATGGTGCAGCAGCACGTCGCCCTTGGCGATCACCTCGAATTTGTTCAGGCTGCTGTCCAGCGACGGCGGCAACTGCGGGGTGAAGCGCGGAAACTTCAGCTCCGCACGGTCCAGCCAGTCGTAGATCAGGCCGGCGCGGATGATGTTGACCGGGCCGTCGCAGCGGTAGACGTCGGCCTCGCCGAGCTGGAATTTCTCCACAAGAAGCGCGGTGATCGCCTGCGGGCAATCCTCGGCGATCTCCAGCCGCACCGGGCGCGCGTAGCCGCGGCCGAGCAACTCCTCGCTGAGGGCGAGCGCGAGGTTCTCGACCTCCGCCTCCTCGACGATCAGCTCGCTGTTGCGGGTGACGCGGAACTGGTACGAGCCGAGCACCTTGAGGCCGGGGAACATCAGGTCGACGAAAGCCTGCAGCAACTCCGCCAGGAACACGAAGTGATGGCCACGGCCGCTGACCTCGGCGGGCACGCGGATGATCCGCGGCAGCGACCGCGGTGCGCGCACCAGGGCCAGATGGCCTTCATGGCCGAAGGCGTCGCGGCCCTTCAGCACGACCGCGATGTTCAGCGTCTTGTTGAGGATGCGCGGGAACGGATGCGCCGGGTCCAGCCCCAGCGGCGACAGCACCGGCAGCACCTCGTGCTCGAAATAGCCCTGCAGCCAGCGTCGCTGGCGCGGCGTCCACTGCTTGCGGGTGAGGATATGGATGTGTTCCTGCTCCAGCTGCGGGCGGATCTGTTCCCGCCACGCGGCGTAGACCTCGGCCACCAGGTCCAGCACCCGGCCGCGGATGCGCGCCAGCAATTCGCCGGAGGGGACGCCATCCGGGCCCGGCGCGGCCGAGCCGTAGGCGTGATGATGCTTGAGCATGGCCACGCGCACCTCGAAGAACTCGTCGAGGTTGTTCGCCACGATGCTCATGTAGCGCACGCGTTCGAGCAGGGGCACGCTGGCATCGCGGGCCATCGCCAGCACGCGGAAGTTGAACTCCAGGGCGGCCAGCTCGCGGCTGAAGTACAGCTGCGGGGCGGCAAGGTCGATGGCGGGTACGCGGGCGGAAGGTCTGGACATGGCCCATTCTGGCCCATGGCGGTGGACGATGCATGATGCGCCGGCGCGCAAAGGACCTTCAGCGGCGGATCAATCCTGCCGCCAGGCGGAGACTGGCGCGCTGCCGCGGCAGGCGGACTCGATGCACGGGCCGAACGGTTGTGCGTGCTGCTGGCTGTCCGGGTTGTCCTTGGTCTCGATCCGGCGCTTGCGCAGCTCCAGCAGCAGCGGCGTCAGTTCGGTGATGCGGCCCTGGATGCGTGCGCGGGCGTAGTAATCCAGGTCGTTGCGCTTGAGCAGACGCTGCAGTTGTTCCATCGCGTCGAACGGGCGGCCGGAGTAATAGCTGGCATCGGCGAACGCCTCGCCGGCACGCACGTTGTCGCCGGCTGCGTCGCTGGCGCGGGCGTAGGCGCTGTAGATCTCCGGTTCGCTGGCGTCGTCCAGCAGGGGGCGCAGCAAGCTGGCGGCGAGGCCGGCCTGCGCCTTGTCGCCGCCGGCGGTGAGCGCCTTGGCGTAGGCCAGCGCCACCGCGCGGTTGCGCGGCGATTGTTCGTTGAGGTCCTGGTAGATGGCGAGCGCCGCGGCACGCTGGCCGGCTTGCAACCTGGCATCGGCCAGCGCGAGCTTGAGGATCAGGTTGTCCGGCGCGTCGCGCAGCAACGGCTGCAACTGCGCCACCGCTTGTGCGCCGCGGCCGCTGCGGGTAAGTGCCAGCGCGTAGCCGTAATGGTTGGCCGGGGTGTCGAACGCAGGCCGGTCCTGCAGGTTGGAGCCGTAGTACGTCGCTTCGCGGGTGGCGTCGCCGGCCAGCACGCGCACGCGTTCGCGCATCAGCTGGTAGGTGTCGAGCGGGCCGGGCCTGGGCGTGTCCAGCAGCGAGGTCGGGTCCTTGACGAAGGCGATCGGCGCGGTGTGCTGCTGCCACTGCTGCACGTCCATGACGGTGCCCGAGGGCCGCAGCTTCTGCGCCGCCACCAGTGCGCCGGCACGCGCCTTGGCGTCGCTGATGCGCATGCTGGTCACCGGGTGGGTCTGCAGCAGGACGGGCACGTCGTCGCCACCGGCGCCGGTGCTGAGCACGTCCTGCATGCGCTGGAAAAAGGCCGCCATCGCTTCCGGGTCGAAACCGGCCTTGGCGAGGGTCTGGATGCCGACGCGGTCGGCCTCGATCTCGTCCTTGCGGGTGAAGTTGATCGAACGCTGCGCGATCAGGCCCTGGCCGCCGGCGAGCACCGCCATCGGCGCGTCGCCGCTGTGGCTGCCGGCGCCGGCCAGTACCGCACCCAGCAGCACCAGCGCCATCAGCGGTGCATCCTTGCGCGAGGCCTCGAATGCCCGCTGCAGGTGGTTCTGGGTGATGTGGCCGATCTCGTGCGCGATCACGCCGGCCAGTTCGCTCTCGTCGCGGGTGATGACGAACAGCCCGGAGTTGACCGCGATGTAGCCGCCCGGCGCGGCGAAGGCGTTGATCTCCGGGTCCTTCACGATGAAGAAGGCGAAGTGGTCCTTGGGCTTGTCGGAGTTGGATGCCAGGCGATGGCCGAGATCGTTGACGTAGTCGTCCAGCAGCGGGTCGTCGACCACCATGTCCAGCGCGCGCATCTGGCGCAGCATGGAGGCGCCGTAATCACGCGCCTCCTGCGGCGAGATCAGCGCGTCGGCCGAGCTGCCAAGGTCGGGCAGGCGCACGTCGTCCTGCGCGCTGGCCATGCAGGTCAGGCCGGCGCAGAGCAGCGCAGTCAGAACACGCCGGGCAGGTCGTCGTGGTGTCATGGCCATGGGTAAGCGACAATAGCATTGTGACCGCCCCGGGTGGCGTCGGTTCCCACCTTGCCTGTTGTCCCGGACGCCCCCATTTACAGGCCGTTCCCCCGTTTTGCGGAGTTGTCGTGATGTCGAAGATCGAGGTCTATTCCACCGCGGTGTGTCCTTACTGCGTGGCCGCCAAGAACCTGCTCAAGGCCCGTGGGCTGGAGTGGACCGAGGTGCGCGTGGACACCGACCCGTCCCAGCGCGAGGCGATGCTGACGCGCAGCGGTGGCGCGCGCACCGTGCCGCAGATCTTCATCAACGATCACCACGTCGGTGGCTTCGACGACCTGGCGGCGGCCGACCGCAGCGGCAAACTGGCGCAATTGCTGGAGGCGGGCGCATGAGCGACAAGCTGGCCGAATTCACCGCGTTCCGCCAACGCATGAACGAGCGCATCCTGGCCGAGGACAACCAGGTCGTGCGGCGCTTCTTCGCGCTGGACACGCAGACCTACAAGGCCGGCGCGCTGGACGTGAAGACCAAGGAGATGCTGGGCCTGGTCGCCTCGATGGTGCTGCGCTGCGACGACTGCATCAGCTACCACGTGGCCCAGTGCAAGGAAGCCGGCGTGCAGCGCGACGAGTTCTTCGAGGTGTTCAGCGTGGGCCTGGTGGTGGGCGGCTCGATCGTGATCCCGCATCTGCGCCGCGCGGTGGATTTCCTGGACCAGCTGGAGAACGGCGAGTCCGGTGCGCCGGAGTGCGCCGACCACGCTTGAGACGCCCGCGGGCATGCGGCTTTCCGCAACGCTCCATGCGAGGATTTGCAACGACTTGCGCGGCGGACGGGTGTCCGGCGTTGGGGCTCATGAGCGATAATGGGCGGTCTTGACGCGCGCCTTGCGCGCCGTGCATGCGATCAGCCCCCAAGGAGTCCCCCCATGAACAACACCATCGCCGTGATCCCGGGCGACGGCATCGGCCCGGAGATCATGACCGCCACGCTGCGCGTGCTCGACGCGCTGGACTGCGGCCTGAAATACGACTTCGTCGACGCCGGCATGGTCGCGCTGGAGAAGCACGGCGACCTGCTGCCCAAGGCCACGCTGGACAAGATCGCCGAGCACAAGGTCGCGCTGAAGGGCCCGCTGACCACGCCGATCGGCGGCGGCTTTACCTCGGTCAACGTGACCCTGCGCCGCCACTTCGACCTGTACGCGAACGTGCGCCCGGCGGTGAGCTTCCCCGGTACCAAGTCGCGCTACGAGAACATCGACATCATCACCGTGCGCGAGAACACCGAGGGCGCCTACCGCTCCGAGGGGCAAACCCTGTCCGCCGACGGCGAGATCGCCGAGTCGGTGGCGCGCAACACGCGCAAGGGCAGCAGCCGGATCGTGCGCTACGCCTTCGAGCTGGCGGTGAAGAAGGGCCGCAAGAAGGTCACCGCGGTGCACAAGGCGAACATCCTGAAGACCAGCTCGGGGTTGTTCCTCAATGTGGCGCGCGAGATTGCCAAGGAATACCCGCAGATCGAGTTCAACGAGATGATCGTGGACAACACCTGCATGCAGCTGGTGATGAACCCGTACCAGTTCGACGTGATCGTCACCACCAACCTGTTCGGCGACATCCTGTCGGACCTGTGCGCCGGCCTGGTCGGCGGCCTGGGCCTGGCGCCGGGCGACAACATCGGCGAGCACGCGGCGATCTTCGAGGCCGTGCACGGCTCGGCGCCGGACATCGCGGGCAAGGGCATCGCCAACCCGTGCGCGCTGCTGCTGGCCGCCGCCGACATGCTCGACCACCTGGACATGGTGGCCAAGGGCGACAAGCTGCGCGCCGCGATCCGCGACACCATGACGAACGATCGCGACAGCGTGACGCCGGACATCGGCGGCAAGGGCAGCACCGGCAGCTTCGCCGACGCCATCGTGAAGCGCCTCGCGGCCTGATCCGGGACGCCGCTGGGCGCAATGAAGGCCGCGGCATGCCGCGGCCTTTTCGTTGGATCGGCGCGGGATGGTCGTGCCCCAGCCGGTGTCATGCCGTTGACGGGATACGCCGTTGGCGCGCATCGCGAGGCAGGCTTGCCGTGCACGGTTTGCGCGAGGCGCCGCCGGTTCAGTGTTGCGCCGCCCGGTAGTGACCGGGTTCCGCGCGAGAGGGAATGGCGATGCGGTTCCAGCTGTTGATCGCGATCACTGCCATGTTGAGGTCGATCAGCTGTTCTTCGCTGAATTCGGTGCGGGCTTGTTCGTAGACCTCGTCCGGCACGCCGTGCACCGGGTCGAGCCGGGTCACCGCCTCGCACCAGGCCAGCGCGGCACGCTCGCGCGGGCTGTAGAACGGCGCCTCGCGCCAGGCCTGCAGCACGTACAGGCGCTGCTCGGTCTCGCCGCCGGCGCGGGCATCCTTGCTGTGCATGTCCAGGCAGTAGGCGCAACCGTTGAGTTGGGAAACGCGCATCTGTACCAGTTCGATCAGACTTTGTTCGATGCCGGAGTTCTTGATGTATTCGCCCAGGGCGAACAGGGGCTTCACGGCGTCGAGGCGCTTGTTGATGTTGAAACGAGGCATGGGGTTCTCCTTGCGGTGTGCGGCCGGGACCGGCCGTTCAGTGCAAGGACGTGGGCGCCGTCGATTTCGTGACCGCCGCCAGCCGGGCAAGCTTGCCGGGGTGGCGCAGGGCATGCACGGCGGTGATGCGTTCGCCGTCGTCGTCGATCCAACTGGCCGAGACCAGCGTGTCGCCCTGCCAGCCGAACAGGGCCGGCGTACCGTTGAGCTGACGGATTTCGTGGCGCACGCCACCATGGCGCTGCTGCTGCAGCGCGATCTGCATGTACAGCCGGGCCAGCCGCTCGGCGCCGTGCAGCGGGTGCAGGGTGGCCCGCGCCAGGCCGCCGCCGTCGGATACGCTCATGGCGTCTTCGGCAAACAAGGCACGCAACGTGGGCATGTCCGGCTGCTGCAGCGCCTGCATGAAGCGTTCGAGCAGGCGCCGCTGGATGTCGGCGTTCGGCATCGTCTGGCGCGGTCGATCCTCGCGCAGCCGCTGCTTCGCCCGGTGCACGCGCTGGCGGCAGGCGTCTTCGCTGATTTCCAGCATCGAGGCCGTTTCGGCGTGGCTGTAGTCGAATACTTCGCGCAGCAGGAAGGCGGCGCGCTCCTCGGGGCTCAGCCGCTCCAGCAACAGCAGAAAGGTGAGGGTGAGGCTCTCGGCGCGTTCCAGTTGCGCCTCGGGCTGGTCGGTATCCACCGTCAGCGGCTCCGGCAGCCAGGGGCCGGAGTAGTGCGCGCGTTCGGTCTTGGCCCGGCGCAGGCGATCCAGCGCGATGCGCGTGGTCACGGTGACCAGCCAGGCTTCCGGGTCGTCCAGCGCGGCGACATTCTGTGCGTGCCAGCGCAGCCAGGCATCGTGCAGCACGTCCTCGGCGTCGGCGGGCGTGCCGAGCATGCGGTAGGCCAGGCCGAACAGGCGCTGGCGGTGTTGCTGGAACAGGGCGGTTTGCGAATCCATGAGGCACTCCGGGGAAAGGATGCTGCCAGGACGCATGGACGGAGCGAAACGTGACCGCTAGCGGAGCAATGGCCAGGGAGCCAGGAAAATCAGCCACAACAGCACAAGGATGCCGACGTATTTTCCGGCCTTGTACAGCTTCTTGTGACGCCGCTTGAACGCCGCCTTCCATTGATGCATGGCGCCCTTGCGCTGGCTCCACGCGTACAGGCGGTTGACGAAGCCGGTCTTCTCGGTACCGGTGTCGCTGTTGGGCGAAGCGGTGATCTTGCCCATGAACGCGCCCACGCGATGGTTGATCGCACTCATCCAGCGCGTGCGCAGCGGGCGCTCCACATCGGCGAACAGGATCACCCGGGTCTGGTCGGTCTTGTTCTCCACCCAGTGCACGAAGGTCTCGTCGAACACCACGTCCTTGCCGTCGCCCCAGGCATGCTCTTCGCCATCGACGAAGATGCGGCAGTCGCGCGAGTTCGGCGTGATCAGGCCCAAGTGATAGCGCAGCGAACCGGCGAACGGATCGCGATGGGGGTTGAGCTTGCTGTTGGGTGCCAGCGTGGCGAACATCGCCGCCTTGATTCCGGGGATCGCATTGAGCAGTTCCACCGTCTTCGGACACAACGCCTGCGCCGACGCCAGCGGCTCGCCGTACCACTTGAGGTAGAAGCGCTTCCAGCCCTGCTTGATGAAGCTGTTGAAACTGGCGTCGTCGTTCTTCGTGGTGCCGCGAATGTGTCCCCGGTCCGTCAGGTGCAGCGCCTCGGCCCGGATCGTCTCCCAGTTTGCCTGCAGCAAATCCAGCTCGGGAAATCCGCGGCGGTCGAGTATCGGCTTGGCCGGCACCGCCGAGAACGCGTACATCAGCAGGTTGTACGGCGCGAACACTGCCGAGTGATCCACCAGCTGGCGGTCGAAACGCAACCGCACCCGCCCGCGCAAATGCACCAGCAGCACGCACAGTGCGAAGAAGGCGAACAAGAGCAACAGGATGAGGCGCGGCGTCACGAACATGGGCAGAGGAACCACGGAGCCAGCAATGTCGTGATTCTACTCGACCGATGGCAACATCAGTTGACGGCGGCCCGGCCGGACGCCATTTCGTGCGACTTGTCTTTACGGCAACAGGCGCGATTTGCGCTTGA
The DNA here is from genome assembly GCF_052978205.1 of Rhodanobacter sp. UC4452_H20. The sequence continues at coordinate 411,466 of NZ_CM129662.1, forward strand.
GGAAACTGCCGGCAATCCACATCAACCGTATGGCGGAAACCGCCAACGCCGTGCCCAGGCCGAGAACCAGCATGATCTGGAACAGTTGCATCAAAAGTGCGGTTGACATGGCGGTCCTTGCTTGGTCGTGAGAGGCGAAAACTCGGTCTTGGCTTTGGCAACGGCAACACATTCTACTTGACGGGGCCGGTACCACGTGCGATCACGTTCTTCAGCCACCGGATGCGGATTCGCGCGTGCGCCGTTTCCGCAGCCAGGTTGGCCAGCCTCGACGGGTCACCGCGTTCAAGGCTTGCCCCCCAACTGTTTGGCACGATTTCCCATGGACGTGCCGGCAATGGATCGTTGGACACCGGCAAGTCCAACCTGCGTTCCGCGTCGCGGCTGGTCAACCGCGCGCAGCGCATCGGGTGTTCACCATGATGGCAGGAGTGGTGTTGCCTGGCAGGTATTCCGCTACCGGGCTTCCGAACGCCGAAAACCGAAAGCCAGCTCCTACATCATCTCCGCCGCAAAGTCCGCCAACCGCGACCTCTCTCCCCGCCGCAACGTGATGTGCGCCGAATGCTCCCAGCTCTTGAAGCGATCCACCGCATAGGTAAGCCCGGAGGTGGTTTCGGTGAGGTAGGGAGTATCGATCTGTTCGACGTTGCCGAGGCAGACGATCTTGGTGCCGGGGCCTGCGCGGGTGATCAGGGTCTTCATCTGCTTCGGGGTGAGGTTCTGGGCCTCGTCGATGATCAGGTAGCGTGACAGGAAGGTGCGCCCACGCATGAAGTTGAGCGAGCGGATCTTGATGCGCGAGGCAAGCAGGTCGTTGGTGGCCTGGCGGCCCCAGCTGCCGCCGTCCTCGGGGTTGGCGAGCACTTCGAGGTTGTCGGTGAGCGCGCCCATCCACGGCGTCATCTTTTCTTCCTCGGTGCCGGGCAGGAAGCCGATGTCCTCGCCGACGGAAACAGTGGCGCGGGTCATGATGATCTCGCGGTAGCGCTGCTGGTCCATCACCTGGGCCAGGCCGGCGGCCAGCGCCAGCAGGGTCTTGCCGGTGCCGGCGTTGCCGAGCAGGGTGACGAAGTCGATCTCCGGGTCCATCAGCGCGTTGAGCGCGAAGTTCTGCTCGCGGTTGCGCGCACCGATGCCCCAGACGTGATGGTTGGCGTGCGAGTGGTCGTCCAGAAGCATGAGCGTCGCGTGCTCGTCGTCCAGTTTCTGCACGCGCAGTTCGATCTCGTTCTCGCCGGGCAGGTAGAGGCACTCGTTGGGATGCCACGCCTCGTCCTCGCGGCGATCGAGCTGGTAATAGGTGCGGCCGTGATCGGTCCACGAGTGCACTTCCGGGTGCAGCTCCCAGAAGTTCGCCGGCAGTTCGGTCGAGCCGGTGTAGAGCAGGGAGAAATCGTCGAGCGCGCGGTCGTTCTCGTAATCCTCCGCAACCAGGCCGTTGATGCCGGCCTTGATGCGCAGGTTGATGTCCTTGGTGACCAGGATCACGTCGCGATCCTGATTCTGGTCGCGCAGCTCGATCACCGCGGCGAGGATCTGGTTGTCGGCCTTGGTGTGGCCGTTGCTGCTGATGCGATGCTGGAAATAGAGCCGACCGGCCGAGCCGCCGCGCTTGAGCTTGACGCCTTGCGGATTGGCCAGTTCCAGCCCTTCCGCCAGGTCGTGCTGCTTGCCGGCCTCGATCAGTTCGTTGAGGAAGCGACTGACCTGGCGGCCGTTGCGCGAGACTTCCGAAGCACCTTTCTTCTTCTCGTCCAGCTCCTCCAGGACGGTCATGGGGATGAAGACGTCGTGTTCCTCGAAGCGGAACAGCGAGGTCGGGTCATGCAGCAGGACGTTGGTGTCGAGAGCGTAGATGCGCTTGCTTCCGGTCATGCGGAAGTGTCCTCGCTGGTGGGTGGGCAAAGCGGATGGCGACAACTCATCAGGGCGAATGACTCAGGCGGCGGGGATCGCGTCAAGCACGGCCTGCGCGTGGCCGGGGACTTTCACCCCGCGCCATTCGGCGGCGAGCTTGCCGTCGGGGTCGATCAGGAAGGTGCTGCGCACGATGCCGAGGTGGCGCTTGCCGTAGAGCACCTTCTCGTGGATCACGTCGAAGGCCTGGCACCAGGTTTCGTCGGCGTCGGATATCAGCGGGAACGGCAGCTCCTGCTTCGCGGCAAAGTTGGCGTGTGATTTCGGTGAGTCGCGTGACACGCCGATGACCTGCGCGTGACGTTGGCGGAACTTCGAGTGCAAGTCGCGGAAGTCCCTGGCCTCGTTGGTGCAGCCGGGGGTCGAATCCTTCGGATAGAAGTACACGACCAGCCATTGGCCGCGGTAGTCGGAAAGCTTCAGCTCGGTGCCGTCGCCGGTGGTGCCTTTCAGTGCGGGAAGTTTCTTGCCGATGGCGGGCATGGGGCATCCTGCGCGGCCTGCGCGGCCGTGCTTGCGGTGGGATGGAAGGGAGACGTGGCGCGGATGACGACAGTGCGGCGGCGAGGCGACCGGGCAAGCCGGGGCCGGCTGGCGTGAATCGACTCGCGGTTCTGCAATGCTGACGTCCTCCGGCAGGGCCACGGCCACAGACTAGCGCGCCCGGGGTGGCGGATGACAGGTCTTGTCAGGGCAAGGCGTTCGCGCGATGCTCGGCGGACGGCAACACTTCAGAACTTCACCGGGTCCATGATCGCGTCGAGGTTCATGCCGTCGCACAGTTCCAGGAAATCGTCGCGCAAGGCGGCGATGTGGATGTCCGCCGGGATGCCGATGGTGAACTGGGCCTGGAACATCTCCGCGCCGGTCTGCATGGCGCGATAGCGGGTAGAGTTCAACTGCTCCACGCTGATTTCGTGCTGGGCGAAGAACTCCACGATGCGGGCGACGATGCCGGGGCGATCGGCGGCCACCACTTCCACCAGATAAGGCAGCTGCGCGCTGTTGCCGCGCTGGCCGGTGCGGTAGTGCACCAGGCGCAGGCTTTCGTCGCGGGCCAGCTTGGTCAGTGCGGTTTCCAGCTTGGCCAGCGCATCCCAGGCGCCGCTGGCGAGCAGCATCAGCGAGACCTCGGTGCCGATGGTGGAGACGCGCGATTCGGAAAGGTTGCAGCCGGCGTCGGCAATGCGGCGGGCCAGCGCCAGCAGCGGCGACTTGTCGGCCGGAGTGAGCGCCTGGATCAGCAACTGGCTGTCGCCAGTCGTGCGTCCGGCCGCGTGCGAGGCAGTGGAGGGAGATTTCAAGGAGGTCCACCTGTGGGCAGCATTCCGCCCGATGCGGAAGCATCAGGTTACTCCCATCGAGCTTACTTGCCCGTCTTGCGAAGCGGCAAGTAACATGCAGGGCTTGCCGTTGCAGCGGAATCGAGCACGTGGACATTCGTGGAAGCATCTGTGCGCTGGTCACGCCGTTCGCGGCCGACGACAGCCTCGACCTGGCGGCGTTCGGCCGCCTGATCGAACAGCAGATCGCCGGCGGCACCCAGGCGCTGGTGGTGGCCGGCTCGACCGGCGAGGCGCACATGCTGGAGGCGGGCGAGTTCGACCGCCTGCTGACGTTCGCGATCGAGCGCGTGGCAGGTCGCGTGCCGGTGATTGCCGGCACCGGCGAGGCCGGTACCGCGAAGACCATCGCTGCCACGCGTCGTGCGCAGGAGCTGGGCGCGGATGCGGCACTGGTGGTGGTGCCGTACTACGTGCGTCCCACGCAGGAGGGCTTGTGGCGACACTTCACCGCGGTCGCCGATGCTGGCGGCTTGCCGGTGCTGCTCTACAACGTGCCCGGTCGCACCGGTTGCGACCTGCTGCCGGAGACGGTGGCGCGCCTGAGCGAGCATCCGGCGATCATCGGCATCAAGGAAGCGCGGGGCGATGCGCCGCGGATCGCCGCGCTGGCGGAACTTGCGCGCGCGGATTTCGTCTATCTGTCCGGTGACGACGCCAGCGCCGGTGTGGCGATGCTTGCCGGTGCGGCCGGCACCGTCTCGGTGGTGGCCAACCTGGTGCCGCGGCCGTTCCGCGCCCTGTGCGACGCCGCCACGGCGGGCGACGAGGCGGCCACGGCACGGTGCCGGGATGCACTGGAACCCTTGCTGCACGCGCTGGACTGCGCGCCCAATCCGATCGCGGTCAAGGCCGGACTGCCGCCGCTGGGGCTGGGCTCGGCCCGGCCGCGGTTGCCGCTGGTGGAACTGCCCGACGGCCCGGATCGCGCCCGCTTGCACCAGGCGCTGTCCAGTCTGTCATCCTAGACACCTGTGCCCGCTGATCCGGGCCTGGCTCACTCACGGAATCCGATTCGATGAAGAAAACCTCGCTCCTCGTGGCCTTGCCGGCCGTCGCGCTCGCCGGCCTGCTGCTCTCCGGTTGCGGCATGTTCCGTTCGCACAGCGCCTGGCAGAAGGCCCGGCAGGAGGCGCCGCTGGAGATTCCGCCCAGCATGGATCGTCCCTCCACCAGCGACGCCCTGGTGATTCCGCCGCCGGGCGCGAACCAGCCGACGGCGGACGGCGCGACTGCCTCCGTGGCGGGCGTGCCGGGCCAGGCAGGGCAGATCTCCGACGGCTTCGTGCACGAGGGCACGGTCGACAGCGTGTACCAGCAGGTGGGCAAGGTGCTGGCCGACGGCAAGGCGGGCCAACTGGTCAGCCACGACGACGCCACGCACTCCTACGTGGTCAGCGTGGCGGCGGCCGCCACCGGCAAGAAGCGCGGTTTCTTCTCGCGACTGTTCGGCCGACACCGGGATGATTCTGCCAGCACCGCCGGTGGCGGCATGCACCAGGTACAGATCAACGTGGAGAGCCGCGGCGACGCCGGCAGCGAGATCCGCGCGCAGAGCGATTCGCTGGGCGCGGTGGCCAAGGTGATCGATCGGCTGAAGTCGAAGCTGGATTGATCGCAAGCGCGCCACGCATGCGAAAACGCCGCCCGGAGGGGCGGCGTTTTCGTTTCGACATCGTGACGGGAGGCCGGTTCAGCGCTCGAGAAGCGCCAGCTTGTCCGGCTTGCCTTCCCAGTCGCCGGCGTCGGCGGGAGCGTCCTTGCGCTCGGTGATCACCGGCCAGCTCTTGGCCAGCTCGGCGTTGAGCGCCACCAGCGGCTCCTGCCCCACCGGCACGTCGTCCTCCGGGTAGATCGCGTTGATCGGGCACTCCGGCTCGCACAGGGTGCAGTCGATGCACTCGTCCGGGTCGATCACCAGGAAGTTCGGGCCTTCGTGAAAGGCATCCACCGGGCACACCTCGACGCAATCGGTGTACTTGCACTTGATGCAGTTGTCGATGACGACGAAAGTCATGAAGTCAACTCGGCTGTAGGAAGGGGCAGATGGAACGCTCTTCTGAAAAACGACGCAGATCCACGGCAAAGTACACCGAAGGGCTCTCGCGGGGTTCGGCAGAGGGCTCTTTTGAAAAGTGCGGCCATGGATGGCCGCTTCTGATCCGGCCGAAGGCCCGGAACTCCCTGCTGTCCGGATGTTCCCGGACAACCGCGATCGGGGATGATCGCACAGGTGACAGACAGTGCGGCCATGGATGGCTGCTTTTGATCCCGCCGATAGCCGGTAACCTTGGGCTACCGCACTCCTTCCAGACCATGGCAATCATGGAAGATTGCACAACCAAATGGCGCTCCCTACGAGACTCGAACTCGTGTTCCCGCCTTGAGAGGGCGGTGTCCTGGGCCACTAGACGAAGGGAGCGTTGTGCGGCGAAGCGCGCTAGTATAGCGGAATTGCTTCGCGCGGCAACGCCCGGTCGACGCGCGTCGAAGCCTGCCGCGCAGGCGCGCAGATCGTCGTCCTGCCGCGGCTATTTGTTGATGCTCGGCATCGTGAACATGGCAAGCACGGGGCGCCTGCGTCCCGCAAGGATTCCAACCGCTTGAACCCCACACCAGGCACCGATCCCACCCCCGCGCTGCGGATCATCCCGCGCGACCAGCACATCATTTCGCGGGCGAACATCAGCAAGGCCGCGCTGCGCGTGCTGTACCGGCTGCACGACGCCGGTTATGCCGCCTACCTCGTCGGTGGCGCGGTGCGCGACCTGTTGCTGGGGTTTCGTCCGAAGGATTTCGACGTCGCCACCGACGCCACGCCGGAGGAGGTCAAGAAGCTGTTCCGCAACTGCCGCCTGATCGGGCGGCGGTTCCGCCTGGCGCACGTGGTGTTCGGCCCGGAGATCATCGAGGTGGCCACCTTCCGCGGCACCGGCGAGGAAGGCGAGGGCGACCGCCACATCGTTGACGGCCGCATCGTGCGCGACAACATCTGGGGCACCATCGAGGAGGACGCGCTGCGCCGCGATTTCCGCGTCAATGCCCTGTATTACGACATCGGCGATTTCTCCGTGCGCGACTACGTCGGCGGCATGCAGGACCTGCACGATCGCGTGCTGCGCCTGATCGGCGACCCCGAGGTGCGCTACCACGAAGATCCGGTGCGCATGCTGCGCGCCGCGCGGCTGGCGGCCAAGCTCGGCATGCACATCGACGCCGCCGCGGCGGCCCCTTTCGAATCGCTGGGACCGCTGCTTGCCGATGCCGCGCCGGCGCGGCTGTTCGACGAATCGCTGAAGATGTTCCTGTCCGGCAACGGCCTGAAGAGTTTCCGCATGCTGGAGCAGTGCGGCCTGCTGAAGTTCCTGTTCCCGGCCACCGCGCGCGCGCTCAAGCGTGGCGATGCGGCGTTGCGCTCGCTGGTGGAGCAGGGCCTGGCCAACACCGATGCGCGCATCGGCGAAGGCAAGTCGGTCACCCCCGCGTTCCTGTTCGCGGTGCTGCTGTGGGGCGAGGTGCGCGACGAGGCCCAACTCGGCATCGAGCGCGGCCTGGACAGCGCCGAGGCGTGGTCGCGCGCGGCTGCCAAGGTGGTTGGCGAACAGTGCCAGCGGGTGGCGATCCCGCGGCGCTTCACCTTCACCATGGAAGAGATCTGGTCGCTGCAGCCGCGTTTCGAGCAGGTGCAACGCAAGCGGGTGTTCCGCCTGATGGCACATCCGCGGTTCCGCGCGGCGTTCGATTTCCTGTTGTTGCGCGCCGACGAATCGCCGGCGATGCGTGAGCTGGGGCAGTGGTGGGCGCACGCCCAGCGCCTGCCGCAGGACGTGCTGGCCGCGGCCTTGCCGGTGCTCAGCGGCGCGGCTGCGGCAGAGGCTGCTCCCGCACCGGCGGTGCGCAAGCCGCCGCGCCCGCGCCGGCGCCGGCGCAAACGCAGCGACAACCCGGCCTCCGAATGACCCTGGCCTACGTGGCGCTGGGCAGCAACCTCGGTGAACCGCGCCAGCAGGTACTCGACGCGTTCAACGCGCTCGCCGAGCTGCCCGGCACCTGCTTGCTGCAGCGTTCGCCGCTTTACCGCACGCCGCCCTGGGGCGTGCTCGACCAACCATCCTTCATCAATGCCGTGGCCGAGCTGGAAACGACGCTGTCGCCCGAAGCGCTGCTGCAGCACCTGCTGGCGATCGAGCAGCGCGCCGGCCGCGTCCGCGCCGAACGCAACGGGCCACGCACGCTCGACCTGGATCTGCTGCATGTCGAGGGCGTGCGTCGCGACGATCCGGCATTGACCCTGCCACACCCGCGGTTGGCCGAGCGTGCCTTCGTGCTGTTGCCGCTGAACGATGTCGTACCGGATCTGCACCTGCCCGGCCAGGGGCGCGTGGCCGAGCTGCTGGCGCGGGTCGACCCGGCCGGTTGCGAGCGGCTGCTTGCGCCATAATCGGCAGTCACCCTCGCCGACCAGGAAACCCCCGTGTACGTGCAGAACGCCAATCTCCCCGACCGCAAGCCGGTGACCGTGCCGGGCCTGCGCGCGATGAAGGCGCAAGGCCAGCGCATCACCATGCTGACGGCCTACGACGCCAGCTTCGCCTGGCAACTGGAAGCGGCGGGCATCGACGTGGCGCTGGTCGGCGATTCGCTCGGCATGGTGGTGCAAGGACACGCCAGCACCTTGCCGGTGACACTCGACCAGATGGTCTACCACACCGCAGCCGTGGCGCGCGGATTGTCCGCCACCTTGCTGGTGGCCGACCTGCCGTTCATGGCCGATCGCGACGTCGCCCACGTGCTCGCGGCCGGTGCGCGGCTGGTCGGTGAAGCGGGTGCGGCGATGGTGAAGCTCGAAGGCGCCGCCGCGCACGTGCTGGAGGGCATCGCCGCGCTGACCGCGCGGGCCATGCCGGTATGCGCGCATCTGGGACTGACCCCGCAATCCGTGCACCGCTTCGGCGGTTTCCGCGTCCAGGGCCGGGAACAGGCCGCGGCGGATCAACTGGTGGCCGACGCGTTGGCGGTGCAGGCGGCGGGCGCGCAATTGCTGGTGATGGAGGGCGTGCCGGTCGAACTGGGCCGGCGCGTGACCGCGGCGGTGGAGATCCCGGTGATCGGCATCGGCGCCGGCCCGCATTGCGATGGCCAGGTGCTGGTGATCCACGACATGCTCGGCGTCACGCCCGGCAAGCGCCCCAAGTTCAGCAAGGATTTTCTCGCCGGCCGCGATTCTGTGGCAGCGGCGATCCGCGCCTATGCGGACGACGTGCGCAGCGGTGCCTTTCCGGCGCCGGAACATTGTTTCAACTGAGCTGACGAGTTTCCACCATGCAAACGGTTCAGGATGCGCCGGCGTTGCGCGCCGCGGTTCGCGGCTGGCGCAGCAAGGGCCAGACGGTCGGCTTCGTGCCGACCATGGGCAATCTGCACGCCGGCCACCAGTCGCTGGTGCGGCTGGCGCGGGCGCGTGCCGATCGGGTGGTGGCGAGCGTGTTCGTCAATCCGACCCAGTTCGGCCCCGGCGAGGATTTCGAGCGCTACCCGCGCACCCTGGTGCACGACCAGGCGGCGCTGGCCGATGAAGGTTGCGACCTGCTGTTTGCACCCGAGGTCGCCACGATCTATCCCTACGGCGCCGCGCTCAGCGTGAACCTGCGCGTGCCGCAGGTCACCGCCGTGCTGGAAGGGGCACACCGGCCCGGCCACTTCGACGGTGTGGCCACCGTGGTGTGCAAGCTGTTCAACCTGGTCAATCCGGACCTGGCCGTGTTCGGGCAGAAGGATTTCCAGCAGCTCAAGGTGATCGAGCGCATGGTGCGCGACCTGTCGCTGCCAGTGAAGGTGATCGCCGCGCCCATCGTGCGCGACGACGACGGGTTGGCGCTGAGTTCGCGCAACCAGTACCTTTCGGCGCAGGAGCGTGCGCGGGCGCCGCTGATACACGACACCTTGCTGAAAATGCGCGAATTGCTGGGCCAGGGCCACGCCTGGCGCGCCGTGGAGCAGGTGGCCGAAGCCCAGCTGACCCGCGCCGGCTTCGTGCCCGACTACGCGGCGATCCGCCGGGCCGGGGATCTCGCCGAGCCGGACGATGGCCAGCGTGACGGGCTGGTGGCGCTGATCGCCGCGCGGCTGGGCGGCACCCGGCTGATCGACAACTTGCTGTTGGACTGAGCCGCCCGCACATATCGTGGGCGGGCCGTTGATGTTGCAGCGCAGCGCCATCGGTTCGATAATCGCCGACTTTGCGGAGCACCGCGGGAACAACGTCATGCACCTGAACATGCTCAAGGCCAAGATCCACCGCGCCACGGTGACGCACGCCGAGCTGCACTACGAAGGCTCGATCGCGATCGACGGCTTGCTGCTGGATGCGTCGGGCATCCGCGAGTACGAGCAGATCCACGCGTGGAACGTCAACAACGGCAAGCGCTTCGTCACCTACGCGCTGCGCGCCGAGGAAGGCTCGGGGATCATCTCGGTGAACGGCAGTGCCGCGCATCGGGCCAAGCCCGGCGACATCGTCATCATTGCCGCCTTCGCCCAGCTGAACGAGGCGGAGCTGGAGAAATTCCAGCCCACCTGCGTGTACATCGCCGCCGGTGAAGGGAACCACATCAGCCACACCAACCGCTCGATCCCCAAGCAGATGGCCGCTGCCTGACGGTCGGGCCCGGGCTTGCCGGCGGCGCCGTCGCCGGCTTGACCGCGGGATTCAGCCGGCGCGCCGTTTGGCCGCTTGCTGCGCCAGCGCCCAGGCGACGTGTTCGCGCACCAGCGGCGAGGCATCGTCGGCGCGGCTGGCGAGGGCGGCGTCGACCGAGTCGCCGGGAGGCGCGTTGCCCAGCGCCACGGCGATATTGCGCAGCCAGCCTTCGTAGCCGGTGCGGCGGATCGCCATGCCTTCGGTACGTTTGAGAAACTCCTCCTCGCTCCAGCCGAACAGCTCGACCAGCTTCGCGCCGTCCAGGCTGTGCCGCGGCGCGAAATCCGCCTCGGTGGCGACCTGCGCGAACTTGTTCCAGGGGCATACCAGCTGGCAGTCGTCGCAACCGAAGATGCGGTTGCCCATCGGCGCGCGCAGCTCTTCGGGAATGCTGCCCTTGAGCTCGATCGTGAGATACGAAATGCAGCGTTTGGCGTCGAGCTGGTACGGCCCGGTGATTGCCTGGGTCGGGCACACCTCGATGCAGCGCGTGCAGGTGCCGCAGTGCGCGCTGGCCGGTTCATCCACCGGTAGCGGCAGGTCGGTGTACAGCTCGCCGAGGAAGAAGTACGAGCCGGCATGACGGTTGATCAGCACGGTGTGCTTGCCGATCCAGCCCAGCCCCGAGTTGCGCGCCAGCGCTTTTTCCATCACCGGCGCGGAATCGACATAGGCGCGATGGCCGAACTCGCCCACCGCGGCGCGGATGCGCTCGGCCAATTTCTGCAGGCGGTTGCGCATCAGCTTGTGATAGTCGCGGCCCAGCGCGTAACGCGAGACGTAGCCGGCTTCGCCGTCGCCGAGCACGTCCCAGGCGTTGGCGGTGCCGGGTGGGGCGTAATCCATGCGCACCGAGATGACGCGTTGCGTGCCCGGTTCCAGTTCAGCCGGGCGGGTGCGCTTGCTGCCGTGTCTGGCCATGTACTCCATCTCGCCGTGCCGGCCGGCATCGAGCCAGTGCTGCAGATGCCGCTCATCCTCGGCGAGGTCGACACCGCTGATGCCGGTCTCGGCAAACCCCAGTTCGCGCGCCCAGCGCTTGATGTCGCGGGCGAGCGCGGCGTAATCGGGTGAGGCGGAAGCGGACGACACGGACATCCGCATAGTCTAGTCGCACCCCTATAATTCGCCGCATGTCCGAACCTTCGCCCCGCGACCTGTACACCGTCGACGACATGCGGCGGATCGATCGCGCCGCGCTGGATGCACTGGGCATCTCCGGCAGCGAGTTGATGCGCCGTGCCGCCAGCGACGCCCTGCGCAGCCTGCACCGGCGCTGGCCGCAGGCGCGCAGGCTTCGCGTGCATTGCGGCCCGGGCAACAACGGCGGCGATGGCTTCCTGCTTGGCGTGCTGGCGCGCGAAGCGGGCCTGCAGGTCGACATGGTGGCGCTGGCCGACACGTCGCGCGGCGATGCCGCATCGGCGCGTGCCGCGTGGGTGGACGCCGGCGGTGCAGTGCATGCCGTCGACGCACTGCACGAATTGCCGGAGCCCGACGTGCAGGTGGATGCGCTGTACGGCATCGGCTTGAACCGCGCGCCCGAGCCGGCTGCCGCGGCGCTGATCGAACGCATCAACGGCAGCGGCATCCCCGTCCTGGCGCTCGACGTGCCGTCCGGGCTGGACGCCGACAGCGGGCAGTGCCCCGGTGCCGCGATCCGCGCGGATCTCACGGTCACTTTCATCGCCGACAAGCGCGGCCTGCACACCGGTCGCGCGGCCGACTGCACGGGCGTGCTGGAGCTGGCGACGCTGGGCGTGCCGGCCAGTGCGTTTGCGCAGGTGGCGCCGGACGCGCATCTGCTTGTTGCCGCGAGCCTGCCGCCGCGCCGTCGCTATGCCAACAAGGGCAATTATGGCCATGTGCTGGTGATCGGTGGCGGGCAGGGCATGGCCGGCGCCGTGCACCTGGCCGGCGCGGCGGCACTGCGCGCCGGTGCCGGCCTGGTCAGCGTCGCCACGCATGCCGAACACGTGGGCGCGCTCAACGCCGCGCGACCGGAATTGATGGCCCACGGCGTGGACGGCCCGCAGGCGCTGCGGCCGCTGCTGGAGCGTGCCGACACGCTGGCGCTCGGCCCGGGGCTCGGCCAGTCCGCGTGGTCGCATGCGCTGTGGCTGACCGCGCTGGATGCCCGCAAGCCGCTGGTGCTCGACGCCGACGGCCTCAACCTGCTGGCGAAGGAGCCTCGGCGATTCACCGCGCCGACCGTGCTGACACCGCATCCGGGCGAGGCGGCGCGATTGCTCGGCCGTTCCGTGGAGGCGGTCGAGCGTGACCGTTTCGCGGCCGCGCGCGAGCTGGCCGCGCGCTTCGATGCCGTCGTGGTGCTGAAGGGCGCCGGCAGCCTGGTGGCCGATCCGAATGGACGTCTGGACGTCTGTCCGTGGGGCAACCCCGGCATGGCATCCGGCGGCATGGGCGACCTGCTCACCGGCATCGTCGCGGCGATGCTCGCGCAAGGCTGCGACGCCTGGCAGGCGGCACGCCTCGGCGTCGGCCTGCATGCGCGGGCCGGCGACCTCGCCGCATGCGAGGGCGAGCGCGGCTTGCTGGCCAGTGACCTGCTGCTGCCGCTGCGGCGGCTCGGCAATGCCGTTCCCTGTGAAACCGACGAATGAACGGGACCATGTCCAACGAGCTTTCCCGCAGCTTGCCGGACGAGGCCGCGACCGCCGCACTGGCGCAACGCGTGGTCGGCCTGCTGGATCACGGCCTGGTGGTCTACCTGCATGGCCCGCTCGGCGCCGGCAAGACCAGTTTCGCCCGGGCCCTGCTGCTGGCGCTGGGCGTGGGCGAGCGGGTCAAGAGCCCGACCTACAGCCTGGTCGAGGGCTATGCGACCGCGCAGCGACCGGCCTGGCATCTCGACCTGTACCGCATTGCCGACCCCGCCGAGCTGGAGTGGCTGGGCCTGGACACGCTGGCCGACCCGGCTGCGCTGGTGCTGGTGGAGTGGCCCGAACGCGGTGCCGGCGCCTTGCCGGCGGCGGATCTCCACGTTCATCTCGATTACGCCGGGACCGGTCGCCAGGCCGTCCTGCGTGCCGATACCGTGCGTGGCGACGAGTTGCTCTCGCGCCTGTCCTGACACTCCAAGTGACTATTTCTGCTTGGGTTTTCTCCGGTCGCCGAATCGGGCAGGGAGCTGTTCGAAATGTGGCACTTGCGGCCGATAACTTGATATCCCCTGATGAATGCACTGCAGGTGGCGGATATTAAAAGGAAAACCCGCTTGCATTCAGATGGCGACTGCGTTTCAATGCGGCCCATGCGGGGTTATCTGAACAAGCTGGCCGGTTGGGGCGTCGCGGTGATGCTGGCGGCGTTTTTGCCGTGCGCGGCGCAAGCCGCCCAGGTCAAGGACGCCCGCGTCTGGGCAGGTCCGCAGTACACCCGCGTGGTGCTCGATGCGGACGGTCCGCTGCACTACACGATCGCGCAGAAGGACGGCCGGATCGTGGTGGACCTGCGCGACAGTCAGGCTGCGGGCGGCTTCTCCGCGCCGGCGGCACAAGGCTTGTTTCGTGGCATCAGCCATGCGCGTCGCGGCGACGACCTGCAACTGATCGCCACGGTCGATCCCGCCAGCACGCTCAAGAGTTTCGTGCTCAAGCCCACCGCCGGCGAAAATTACCGGCTGGTGCTGGATCTGTACCCGGGCAGCGCGCCGAGCGCCAAGCCGCCGGTCGCCGAGGCGCCCGCTGCCAGCGCGCCGGTCCCGACCGTCAACTACAGCAACCCCACGCGCAGCCGCCGGGTCGCCGCCGAGCAGGCTGCGGCGATGCTCAACGGACAGCGCGCCGTGGTGGTGGCGATCGACGCCGGCCATGGCGGCAAGGACCAGGGCGCCCACGGTCCGGCCGGCACGCTGGAGAAGAACGTCACCCTGGCGGTGGCGCGCGACCTCGCTGCCGAGATCAACCGGCAGCCCGGCATGAAGGCGGTGCTGACTCGCGATGGTGATACCTTCATCCCGCTCAAGCGCCGCTACGAAATCGCCCGCGAGCACAACGCCGACCTGTTCGTGTCGATCCATGCCGACTCCTTCACCAGCGACGACGCCCGCGGCTCGTCGGTGTGGGTGCTGTCGCCGCGCGGCAAGACCAGCATGGCTGCGCGCTGGCTCGCCGACGGGCAGAACCGCGCCGACCTGATCGGCGGCATCAGCCTGGACGACAAGGACGACGGCCTCGCCAAGGTGTTGCTGGACCTGCAGCAGGGCTGGGCGATCCAGGCCAGCGACGAGGTGGCCGGCAATGTGTTGCGCGCGCTGGCCAAGCTCGGCCCGACCCATCGTGGCCATGTCGAGCGCGCCAACTTCGTGGTGCTGCGTTCGCCCGACGTGCCTTCGATCCTGGTGGAGACGGCCTTCATCAGCAACCCGGCCGAAGAGCGCAAGCTGCGCGACCCGTCGCACCAGAAGCTGCTGGCCAACGCGGTGATGTCCGGCGTCAGGAACTATTTCGAATCGACGCCGCCGCCGGGCACCTGGTTCGCCGCGCAGGCGGCCAGGCGCCGCGGTGTGCGCGTGGCAACCGTCGACACGTCCGCCGGCAGCGCCGTCAAGGCGACGGGTGGCGCCGCGGATACGCACAAGGTCGCACGCGGCGAAAGCCTCAGCGGCATCGCGCAGCAATACGGAATCAGCGTGGGCGCGCTCAAGACCGCCAACCAGATCCGCAGCAACATCGTGCAGGCCGGCGCGGTGCTGACGATCCCGTCCGGCTGATCCGTCTTCCGACGGCAGGCTGCTAAAGTCCGCGGATGGCCAACATCCGTGCGCTTCCTCCCGAACTCATCAATCAGATCGCCGCCGGCGAGGTCATCGAGCGGCCGTCCTCGGTGGTCAAGGAACTGGTCGAGAACAGCCTCGACGCCGGCGCCACGCGCATCGAGGTGGACATCGAGGCTGGCGGTGCGCGGTTGATCCGCGTTCGCGACGACGGCGGCGGCATCGCGCTGGACGACCTGCCGCTGGCGGTGGCCTCGCATGCCACCAGCAAGATCGGCAGCTTCGACGATCTCGAACACGTCGCCAGCATGGGTTTTCGCGGCGAGGCGCTGGCCTCGGTGTCGTCGGTGTCGCGCTTCGCGCTGGTCTCGCGCACCGCCGGCCAGGAGGCCGCCTTCCGTATCGAGGTCGATGGCGGCCGGTTGCAGGCCGCACGCCCGGCGCAGCACCCACCGGGCACCAGCGTGGAGGTGCGCGACCTGTTCTACAACGTGCCGGCGCGCAAGAAATTCATGCGCGCCGAGCGCACCGAATTCGCGCACATCGACGATCTGCTGAAGTCGCTGTCGCTGGCGCGCAGTTCGGTGGAGTTTCGACTCAGCCACAACGGCAAGCCGGTGCGCGTGTGGAAGGCGGCGCGCGACGAACAGGCCGCGCTGCAGCGCGTGGCCGAAGTGCTCGGCGCGGAATTCCCGCAACGCAGCCTGCGCGTCGAGCACGCCGCCGCCGGCTTGCAGTTGTCCGGCTGGGTCGGCTTGCCGACCGCGTCGCGGGCGCAGGCCGATGCGCAGTATTTCTACGTCAACGGGCGCCTGGTGCGTGATCGCATCGTCGCCCACGCCGTGCGCCAGGCGTATGCCGACGTGCTGTTCCACGGTCGCCACGCCGCCTTCGTGCTGTACCTCGAACTCGACCCGGCCGGGGTCGACGTGAACGTGCACCCGGCCAAGCACGAGGTGCGTTTCCGCGAGCAGCGGCTGGTGCACGATTTCCTGTTCCGCACCCTGCACGAGGCACTGGCGCAGACGCGCGCGGGGCAGGTGGCGTCGCCCGCGCACGAGGCCGAGGGCGGCCTGCGCATGGCCGCAGCCGCACCGATGCCGATGCCGGCGGCATGGCCGGCCAGCGCGAGCCAGAGCCGGCTGTCGCTGGGCGTGCGCGACGAGCCGCTGGCCGATTACGCCGCGCTGCTTGGCACCGCCGCCAACGCGGTGCCGATGCCCGAGCCCGAACCCGGCGAGGCGCCGCCGCTGGGTTTCGCGATTGCCCAGCTGAAGAACATCTACATCCTCGCCGAGAACGCTGCCGGGCTGGTGCTGGTGGACATGCATGCGGCGCACGAGCGGATCACTTACGAGAAGCTCAAGGCCGGTCGCGTGTGCAGCAACCTGCGTTCGCAGTTGCTGCTGGTGCCGCTCGGCATCGCGGTGAGCGCAAGGGAGGCCGCCGCCGCCGAGGAACATGCCGACGCGCTGGCCGAGTGGGGCCTGGAGCTTTCGCGCAGCGGCCCGTCGGGCGTCGTGGTGCGGCGCATCCCCGCGCTGCTCGACGGGGCCGACGTGGCGCAACTGGCCCGCGACGTGCTGGCCGAACTGGCCCAGCACGGCAGCTCGCGCCGCCTGCAGGAGCTGGAGAACGAACTGCTTTCCACCATGGCCTGCCACGGCTCGGTGCGCGCGGGGCGCCGCCTGACCCTGCCGGAAATGAACGCGCTGCTGCGCGAGATGGAAGAGACCGAGCGCTCCGGCCAGTGCAATCACGGGCGGCCAACGTGGGCGCAGTTGTCTTTGGGCGAGTTGGACAAGTTGTTCATGCGGGGGCGGTGAGAGCCGGGGTTGGGGATTCGCGGGAGCAAGGGCGCTGCGCGTCACGCCGGGGCTCGGGGCCGTTTCGGACGGCGGCTTGCCGACGGCGCGCGCTGCTGCGCATACTCGATGCTTTCACCGATGCGGGATCGTCCCCATGTTGCGTACCGCCGCCTTCGTCCTTGCCATGCTTTCCGGAGTTGCCACCGTGTCTGCCGCCGATGTCCCGTCACCCAGCGCCACCTACACGCAGCAGATCGAGCAATGGCGCGCCGCCCGCGTGGCGCGGCTCACCGCGCCGACGGGATGGCTCAGCCTGATCGGGCTGGAATGGTTGAACGAGGGCGCCAACCGCGTGGGCTGCGCCGCCGACAACGACATCGTGCTGAAGGCCGGTCCCGCGCACCTGGGTACGGTGACGCTGGCGCCGGATGGCGGCTTGCACCTGGCGCTCGACCCGGCCAGCGGCGCCACCGTCGACGGCAAGGCCGTGACCGAAGCCGCGCTGGTCGACGACATGCACGCCGCCGCCGATGCCGATCCCACCACCGTGCGTTTCGGCAAGGCCAGCTTCTACGTGATCGAGCGCGATGGCCGCAAGGCATTGCGGGTGAAGGACGAGGACGCCGAGTCGCGCCGGCATTTTCTCGGCATCGACTATTTCCCGATCGACGACGCCTGGCGCATCGAGGCCGACTGGGTCCCGTTCACGCCACCGCACGACCTGGCGATGGGCTCGGTGATCGGCACCATCGACACGGTCAAGGTGCCCGGCAAGGCGGTGTTCCAGCGCGACGGCCACACCTTCGAGCTGTTGCCGTACCAGGAGGAACCGGGCGGCGAGCTGTTCTTCGTGCTGGCCGATCGCACCTCCGGCAAGGAAACCTACGGCGCCGCGCGTTTCCTCTACGCCGCGCTGCCTGCCGGCGGTCTCGACCATCCGGGCAAGGTGGTGCTGGATTTCAACAAGGCCTACAACCCGCCCTGCGCGTTCACCTCGTTCGCGACTTGTCCGCTGGCGCCACCGGAGAACCGGCTGGACGTCGCCATCACCGCCGGCGAAAAGAAATACCGCGGCGGGCACTGACCCGTAACTTTGTCGGGGGGCTCATTGCCCCTTGAACGCGGCCTTGCGCTTCTCCAGGAACGCGCGCGTCCCCTCGCGCATGTCCTCGGTGGAGAACATCAGCGCGAAACCCTGCGTCTCGAATTCCAGCCCCTGGTCGAGCGACGTCTCGCCACCTTGCAGCACGGCATCGAGGATGCCGGCGGCGGCCAGCGGCGCGGCGGCGGCGAGCTGGTCGACCAGCGCTTCCACGGTTTCGTCCAGCGCCTCGGGTGCCACCACGCGGTTGATGATGCCCAGTTCGTACGCGCGTTGCGCGTTGACCGGGGTGCCGGTGAGGCACAGTTCCAGCGCGGCGCTGCGCCCGGCCAGGCGCAGCAGGCGCTGGGTGCCGCCGAAGCCGGGGATCAGGCCGAGGTTGATTTCCGGCTGGCCGAACTTCGCCTTTTCGCTGGCCACGCGCAGGTGACAGGCCATCGCCAGCTCCATGCCGCCGCCCAGCGCGAAACCCTGCACGCGCGCGATCACCGGTTTGCCCAGCCGTTCGATGCTGCTCATCAGGCGCTGCCCGGCGCGCGAGAACGCCTGCGCCTGCACGCTGCTGCAGCCGCTCATCTCGCTGATGTCGGCGCCGGCCACGAACGCCTTTTCGCCGGCGCCGGCGAGCACCACCACGCGCACGGCGTCGTCCTGCGCGGCCTGGGCAAAGGCCAGCGTCAGCTCGTTGAGCGTCTGCCGATCCAGCGCATTGAGCTTGTCGGGGCGGTTCACTACGATCGTGCGCACCGCACCGCGGTTGTCGAGTTCCAGATTGCGATAGGCCATGGCCGGTTCCTGTGAGTGCAGGCCGCCGATGGTAGCAGCGGGAACCTTTGCCGATGGCGGGGTTCTCAACTCGCGTATGCATCAGCGGCACGCGTGCGGGGCCGCGATACCTCACCATGGCGGGCATGGATTCGATGGCGAAAGGCGTGACACATCTGGCGGCGTGGCTGCTGATCGGCGTGTTGCCGGGTGGCATGCTGCCGGCGCATGCGGCACAGGCTGGCGCGCCCGCGCAAGCCGCCAGCACGGCGAAACCCGACAAGGTCAAGTTGTCCTATGCGATCGGCTACCAGATCGGCAGCCGCTTCGCCGGCGGCTCGCCCGAGGTGGATCTGTCCACCCTGCAGCGCGCGATCGCGGACGCCTACGCGCGTCACCAGCCGCGCGTGCCGATTGGCGAGATGCAGGCGCAATTGCAACGCCTGCAGCAACAGATGCACAGCGACGCCCTGGCCGAGTTCAAGCGCATCGCTGCGGCGAACGCGAGCAAGAGCGCGGCGTTCATGGCGGAAAACCGCAAGAAGCCGGGCGTGGTGCAGCTGCCTTCCGGCATCCAGTACGCGGTGGTGCACCAGGGTAGCGGCACGGTGCACCCGAGCCTGACCAGCACGGTGGTGGTGAACTACCGCGGCATGCTGGTGGACGGTACCGAGTTCGACAGCACCTGGGCGCATGGCGCGCCAGCGACGATCGCGGTCGACCAGGTCATTCCCGGTTGGCGCGACGTGCTCCCGCGCATGCGCGTGGGCGATCGCTGGAAGGTGGTGATCCCCTCGCGGCTCGCATACGGCGAGGAGGGCGCGCTGCCGCGCATCGGGCCCAACGAGGCGCTGCAGTTCGTGATCGAACTGATCGAGATCAAGCCGCCGCGGGGCTGAGGGGCTGAATCCGGCCGGTGCTAACATGCGCCGACATGCCGAACGATCCCGCGCCGCAGCCAGTTCCGCCCCTGACTCCCTGTACCGGCGTGTGCCGACTGGACAGCCACGGCTACTGCATCGGCTGCCGCCGCAGCGGCGAGGAAATCGGCCGCTGGCGCGCGATGAGCGATCCCGAACGCCGCCACGTGATGGACGTGCTGCTGCCCGGTCGCCGGCCATGATGGATACCCTGGTGCAGGCGCTGCGGCCCTTGTCCGCGCCGCCCGAAGGTCCGGCCTGGAACCACGCCGAGGTGAACGAATGGCTCGGCGACCAGGCGCGCCTGCCGGCCGCCGTGCTGCTCGGCATCCGCGAAGGCGTGCAGCCGCGGCTGGTGTTTACCGTGCGCGACGCGCGCCTGCCGGCACATGCCGGCCAGGTGGCGTTTCCGGGCGGGCGCAGCGAGCCGCGGGATGCCGATGCCGTGGATACCGCGCTGCGCGAGAGCGAGGAGGAGATCGGCCTGAGTCGCGCGCTGGTGAAGCCGCTGGGTTTCCTCGATCGCTTCGAGACGATCAGCGGCTACAGCGTCACGCCGGTGGTGGCGAGCATCGCGGCCGAGGCCCGCCTGTATCCGTCGCCCGATGAAGTGGCCGAGGTGTTCGAGGTGCCGCTGACGTTCCTGTTCGACCCGGCCAACCTGCGTCGCTACACGATGGAGTTCCGTGGGCAGCAGCGGCCGATGGTGGAATTCGTCC
Organism: Rhodanobacter sp. UC4452_H20; assembly: GCF_052978205.1. The sequence continues at coordinate 431,481 of NZ_CM129662.1, forward strand.
ACGCCGGACACCGCATCTGGGGCGCCACCGCCGCGATGCTTTGCAACCTGCTGGAGAGGATGGACCGCACATGAGCCTGAAAACTACCCTGATCGACGTCGACGCGTTGGCCGCGCTGACGCCACGCGACGTACTGATCGTGGATTGCCGCTTCGAGCTTTCCAACCCCGCTGGCGGCGCGCGTGATTACGCGCAGGGCCATGTGCCCGGCGCAATCTACGCCAGTCTCGATCGCGACCTGTCCGACCTGTCGCGCCAGGCCGAAGGTCTGGGCCGCCACCCGCTGCCGCTGGAGGCGGCGTTCAGCGCATTGCTGTCGCGCTGGGGCTGGCGCGACGGCATGCAGGTGGTGGCCTATGACGCCGCCGGCGGCGCGCTGGCGGCCGCGCGGCTTTGGTGGCTGCTGCGCCTGACGGGCATTCCCGCCGCGGTGCTGGATGGCGGCTGGGCCGCCTGGACGGCGGCGGGGAAGCCCGTCGAACGCGGCGAGCCCGCGCCGCGACCGTCCAGCGATGTTTCGCTGCGCTACGACGCCAGCCAGCTGCTGCTCGATCACCGGGCCGTCGCCGATGGCGCCTCGGGCCAACTGCTGGACGCGCGCGGCGCGCCGCGCTACCGCGGGGATACCGAGCCGCTGGACCGCGCCGCCGGCCACGTTCCCGGCGCGCTGAACCGCCCGTTCGCCGACAACCTCGATGCCAATGGCCACTTCAAGCCGGCGGTGCAGTTGCGTGCCGAGTTCACCGCCGTGCTCGGTGCCACCGAACCCTCGCAGGTGGTGCACATGTGCGGCTCCGGGGTCACCGCCTGCCACAACCTGCTGGCGATGGAACACGCCGGCCTGCACGGCTCGCGGCTGTACGCGCCATCGTGGAGCGGCTGGGTCAGCGACCCGTCGCGACCAGTGGCAACAGGCGAGGCGTGAGCGGAGAGGAGTGAGCAAAGAGAGTGGAAGCGGATGCTCGACCTCACTCCTCACTCCTCTTTACTCACTTCTCGCTCTTGCTCTTCAGCCGCGCCACCAGCGCCTGCAAGGTGGCCTGCGTCTCCGGGTGGAAGAACGCTTCGACGAAGTCGTCCAGCGGCAACGCGTCCAGGTCGGCGTAGGCGTTGGCGAGATCGGCGCGGGCCAGGCGGCGGGTGGTGAGCATGGCGTGCTTCGGCAGCGCCAGCAGTTCGTCCAGCCAGCGCAGCGCGCGGGTGGTGACCTGTTCGACGGCGGTGGTTTCGTCGACGAAGCCGCAAGCCAGCGCGTCGGCCGATTCGATCATGGCGCCGGCCACCAGCAGGCGCTCGGCGCGGTAGGTGCCGACCACGCGACGCAGCGCCAGCTGGATCGCCTCGGGCACGATCAGGCCGACCTGCACCTCGTTGAGGCCGATCCGGTACGGGCCGTCGGCCATCACCCGGTAGTCGCAGAACAGCGCCAGCACCGCGCCGCCGGCCGGACTGTGACCGGTGATCGCCGCGACCAGCGGGATCGGTGCGCGCGCCAGCGCGCCGCACAGGGCGAAAAATTCCCGCCAGTATTCGCGAACCCCGGCGCGGTCGCGCTGCAGCAGGGCGGGCACGTCGACGCCGGCGGAGAACAGGCCGGGCGCGCCGGACAGCACGATGCCGGGCACGTCGTCGCGCACGCTGTCGTCGATCGCCTTGCGCAGCGCCTGCAGCAGTTCCAGGTTCAGCGCGTTGACCGGCGGGCGGGCGAGCTGGATTTCACGGATGGCATGGTCGTGCGTGATGAGGTTGAGCATGATCGACTCCGTTCGGTTACTGCGGCTGTTGGTCGGCGGTCCAGCTGTAGCGCACGGCATAGCTCAGCGTGGCCTTGCCGTTGGCGGGCACTTCTACCCGGAACTCGAGCGTGTCGGCGTCCTGCTGCGCGGGCTTGCTGCTGGAGGAGACCAGCTTCCACTCGCGCCAGCGCGAGGGATGCTCGCGTACCGTCACGGTACGCGCGCTGTCGCCGGCATTGCTGAGCTCGATGCGGAAGGCCTCGTCGAGGGTGCGGCCGTCCTTGTCGACGTGGAAGCTGGTGCGCGTGCGTTCGGCACGCAGGTCGAACGGCGTGCCCAGGGTGATCGTGGCGTCGCTGCCCTTGGGCGTGTCGTTGATGCGGCCTTCACCGATGAACTGCGGCACGCCGTGGCGGTCGTGTTGGAGCACGCGCAGGTAACCGGCGGGCAGGCTGTCGAAGGCCTTCAGTTGCAGCGTGCTGACGATGGCGCCGACGCCTTGCTGGAAGTCGCGCTGGATGACAGGCTGCTGCGGCTCGAAGGCATTGCCGTTCTCCAGCAAGGTGGTGCGCTCGCAATCCATCGTGCGCGTGGCATACAGCGGCACCTGGCTGACGCTGCCGTCGGGCAGGCTCACCTTGTCGGGCAGGGTGAAGCTGCGGTAATCGCCCAGGCTGTCCTGCTGCGGCATCGCCTCGGCCTTGGCGCTGTAGCCGCGCGCCATCGCCATCATCGGGCGCGGGCCGGAATCCCTGGCCATGTTCGGCTCGCCGGCGATCAGGGTGAGCTGGGCGTCTTGCCAGTCGCGCCCGCTGCGGTTGGCGATGCTGGCGCGCGATTCGAACTGCATGCGACAGGCATTGCCCGGCTGCAGCGTCGCCACATACGCAGCGCGCCAACCCAGGCCGGCGGTGGGATAGCTGAGCACGGCGCGCGCCCGGCCGGCGCGCGCGACGTCCACGCGCAGGCTGAGGCTGGAGCCAAGCGGGAAGCTGCCGCCGTTGCTGCGCACCGCCGCGTAATCGCGCACCAGCGTGGTGCCGCTGACGCCGCTGACGCCGCGGACCAGCAGGCCGTTGCCGGCACGCAGCAACGTGCCGTTGGCCAGCGATTCGCCGTTGCTGCCCAGCACGTTGACCTCCTGTCCGACCAGACCGGACAACGCGCCGTCGTTGCCTTGCGCCAGCAACAGCCGCTGCGAGATCACCGTGGCATCGTTGTCGGGAAAGGCCAGCGCCATCGCCTCGGCGTCCAGCGCATTCGGCAAGTTGCCGATGGTCACGTCGTGGGTGCCCGCGGCCAGGGTCAGCGCGCGCTGTTCGCGCACTACCGCGTAGCCCGCGTCGACGTCGCCGCCCTGGCTGGCATACAGGGAGGGGTTGTCGCTGCGGTACAAGCTCAGTGCCGTGCTGTCGGCCGTCTGCGCGTTGGCAGTGCCGGCCAGGGCGGTGAAACAGGCGAAGGCGAGGAGGTGGCGGGCTGTCGTCATGGTGCATTCCATGGTGGGGACCGAACGGCCATCATAACGATCACGCGTGCAGCGCGCGTCGGCGGGGTGCGCGTGCGATCAGAACCGTTCAAGAACCGGCGGTCCGGATTCCCTATCGTGTCGGGAGCTTTCCCGCGAGTGACCGAGCATGCCCGCCTCCCCGACCGTCACCATCGCGCCCGCCCGCCTGCCGGAGGACATCGGGAGCGTGCGCCAACTGTTCACGGAATATGTCGACAGCCTCGGCGTCGATCTTTCCTTTCAGAATGTGGCCACGGAACTGGCGCAACTGCCCGGCAAGTACGCGCCACCAGGCGGCGTGATCCTGCTCGCGCGCGACAGTGCGGGAGCCACGCCGGGTTGCGTGGCCTTGCGCCCATGGCCGCAGCCTGGCGTGTGCGAGATCAAGCGCCTCTACGTGCGCCCGGCGGCGCGCGGGCAGGCGCTGGGGCGGCAACTGGCCGAAGCGGCGATCGCGTGGGCCGCGCGAGCCGGCTATGCGTGCATGCTGCTGGATACGCTGGCGTCGATGGCGGCGGCGCGGCAGCTTTATGTCGCGCTGGGTTTTCATCCGGTGGCGCCGTATTACGACAACCCGCTGCCCGGAACCTTGTACATGGCCCTGGACATCGATCCGCAAGTGGCCCAGGCCGCTCGGAATGCGGCGGGAGTCATGCCGAATGTCCGCGCGAATTCGCGGTTGAGATGAGCCTGGTCGCAGAAGCCTGCGTCGAGCGCCGCGTCGATGATCGGCACCTGGTTCCGCAAGAGGGCCTTGGCCTTGTGCAAGGCCAGCAGGACGTGGAAGTTGTGCAGGCTGGTGCCGGCCTGGCGGCGGAACGTGCGCGACAGGTGGCCGGCGGAAATCGCGCACGTGCGCGCGATCATCTCCACGTCGGTGTGCAGCGAAGGTCGTTCGGCCAGCAAGGCCGCGACCCGCGCGACGAGCGCTTCGCGGCCCTCGTCGCTGTTCGCGGCGGGCTGCTCGAAGCGCGAGACAAAGGACCAGCCACCGCCATCCACCGGTTCGAAGCGGTGGATCACACCCGCCGGCACCACGACGGTATCGCCGGCGACCACGTCTCTGCAGGTATCGGGGAAGCGCAGTCGTGCCCGTCCCGCCAACATCCGCACGACTTCGTCGCCGGCATGAAAATGCAGCCGGAAGCGCCAGGCATGGCGCGCGCCGGCGATCGTTTCGATCCGATGGGCGCCGGTTGCGCTGACCGTGAAGAAGGTGCGGGCGGCGGCATGCACGGACCGTTTACTCCACCGCGCGGCGGATCGCCTCTGGCAGCGGCACCGGCTTGCCGGTGGCCGGGTCCATCCAGACCATCACCACGTTGCCGTCGCAGTAAAGGGTGTCGGCCCGTTCGGCGTCGATCACCCGGTGCGCGATCGTCATCGAGCTGTTGCCCATGCGCTCGCAGAACAGCTGCACCTGCAACTGCGCGGGCCACGCGATCGGGCGGCGGTAGTTGACCTGGCTGGCGGCCATCACCGGCATGGCGTGCTCGTCGAACCACGGGCCCGGCACATGGCTGAGCCATTGCAGACGCGCCTCTTCCAGGTAGGTGAGGTAGTTGGAATTGTTGACGTGATTGAACGCGTCGAGATCGCGCCAGCGCACGCCGATGGCGGCGACGAACAGCGGCTTGCCCGCGCCGGTGTCCGTGTCGGCTGGCGACGGGTTGGGGGTGCGAGTACTCATGTGGGCTTTTTCTTTCGTCCGCGCATCGGCTTGTACTTGTCGGCCGAGGCAATGTGTTTGGTGGCGGCCTTGACCCGCGTGGTGGTACCCGGCTTTTTCGGCTTGACCGGTTTCAGGTGCGGTGCGAGGAAGTGGCCGGTGTGCGACCCGGTTGTGGCCGCCACGGTCTCCGGCGTGCCGGCGACCAGGATGCGACCGCCGCCGGCGCCGCCTTCGGGGCCGAGGTCGACCACCCAGTCGGCGGTCTTGATCACATCCAGGTTGTGCTCGATCACCACCACGGTGTTGCCCTGGTCGACCAGCTGGTGCAGCACGTCGAGCAGCTGCTCGATGTCGTGGAAGTGCAATCCGGTGGTGGGCTCGTCGAGGATGTACAGGGTGTTGCCGGTGTCGCGCTTGCTCAACTCCTTGGACAGCTTCACACGCTGCGCCTCGCCGCCGGACAGCGTGGTCGCGCTCTGGCCGAGCTTGATGTAGTCGAGGCCGACCGCACGCAGGGTGTCGAGCTTGCGCGCGATGGTCGGCACGTTCTCGAACAGCTTCAGCGCGTCTTCCACCGTCATGTCGAGCACGTCGGCGATGGTGTGGCCCTTGTACAGGATCTCCAGCGTCTCGCGGTTGTAGCGCTTGCCGTGGCAGACGTCGCAGGGCACGTAGACGTCGGGCAGGAAGTGCATCTCCACCTTGATCATGCCGTCGCCTTCGCACGCCTCGCAGCGGCCGCCGCGCACGTTGAAGCTGAAGCGGCCTGGCGTGTAGCCGCGCGAGCGCGCCTCCGGTACCTGCGAAAACATGTCGCGCAGCGGGGTGAACAAGCCGGTGTAGGTGGCGGGGTTGGAACGTGGCGTGCGGCCGATCGGCGACTGGTCGATGTCGACCACCTTGTCGAACAGTTCCAGTCCGGTCACCGACTTGAACGGCGCCGGCTGCGCGCTGGCGCCGTTGAGCTCGATCGCGGCGAGGCGGAACAGGGTGTCGTTGACCAGGGTCGACTTGCCCGAACCCGACACGCCGGTGATGCAGGTGAACAGGCCGGCCGGGATCGCCAGGTCGACCTGCTTGAGGTTGTTGCCGCTGGCGCCGTTCAGGTGCAGCCACGCGTCGTCGACAGGCCGGCGGCGTTCCTTCGGCACCTCGATCGCGCGCACGCCGGAGAGGAACTGGCCGGTCACCGAGCGCGGCGAGTCGAGCATGTCCTGCACCGTGCCCTGCGCCACGATCTCGCCGCCGTGCACGCCGGCGCCGGGGCCGATGTCGAGCACGTGGTCGGCCATGCGGATCGCGTCCTCGTCGTGCTCGACCACGATCACCGTGTTGCCGAGGTCGCGCAGGCGCGTGAGCGTGCCGAGCAGGCGCTCGTTGTCGCGCTGGTGCAGGCCGATCGACGGTTCGTCCAGCACGTACATCACGCCGACCAGGCCGGCGCCGATCTGCGAGGCGAGGCGGATGCGTTGCGCCTCGCCGCCGGAGAGCGAATCGGCCTGGCGATCGAGCGTGAGGTAGTTCAGGCCCACGTCGTTGAGGAAGGTCAGCCGCTCGCGGATCTCCTTGACGATCTTCACCGCGATCTCGCCGCGCCAGCCGCTGAGCTTCAACTCCTGGAAGAACGCCAGCGCATCATCGATCGAGCGCGCGGTGAGCGAGGGCAGCGCGTGGTCGGCGACGAACACGTTGCGCGCCGAGCGGTTCAGCCGCTGGCCGGCGCACTCGGGGCAGGGCTGGTCGCTGATGTACTTGGCCAGCTCCTCGCGCACGGCGGCGGATTCGGTTTCCTTGTAGCGTCGTTCCAGGTTCGGCACGATGCCCTCGAACGCGTGCTCGCGGGTGACCTTGCCGCCGCGCTCGGTGATGTAGCGGAAGGCAATCTGTTCCTTGCCGCTGCCGTAGAGAATGGCCTTCTGGACGTCCGCGGGAAGCTTCTGCCACGGCGCGTCGACGTCGAAGCCGTAGTGCGCGGCCAGCGACATGAGCAGCTGGAAATAGTGTGCGTTGCGCCGGTCCCAGCCGCGCACCGCGCCGTTGGCCAGCGACAGCTCCGGGTGGCCGACCACGCGCGCGGCGTCGAACACCTGGGTCACGCCCAGGCCGTCGCAGGCCGGGCAGGCGCCGATCGGCGAGTTGAACGAGAACAGCCGCGGCTCCAGTTCCGGCAGCGAGTAGTCGCAGACCGGGCAGGAATAGCGCGAGGACAGCAGCTGCTCGGGGGCGTCGGTTGCATCCATGTTGGCCAGGATTACCAGCCCGTCGCCGAGCCGCAGCGCGGTCTCGAACGATTCGGCCAGGCGCTGCTTGATGTCCTCGCGCGGGCGGAAGCGATCCACCACCACCTCGATGGTGTGCTTGATGCGCAGCCCCAGCGGCGGTACCGCATCGAGGTCGTACACCGCGCCGTCGACGCGGGCGCGCACGAAACCCTGTGCGCGCAGCTGCTCGAACACCTGCACATGCTCGCCCTTGCGCTCGCGCACCACCGGCGCCAGCAGCATGTAGCGCTGCCCGGGGTCGAGCGCGAGCGTGGCGTCGACCATCTGGCTTACCGTCTGCGCCTCCAGCGGGATGCCGTGGTCGGGGCAGCGCGGCGTGCCCACGCGGGCGTACAGCAGGCGCAGGTAGTCGTACACCTCGGTGATCGTGCCCACGGTGGAGCGCGGGTTGTGCGAGGTGGATTTCTGCTCGATCGAGATCGCCGGCGACAGGCCTTCGATGTGGTCGACGTCGGGCTTTTCCATCATCGACAGGAACTGTCGTGCGTACGCGGAGAGCGACTCCACGTAGCGGCGCTGGCCTTCGGCATAGATGGTGTCGAACGCCAGCGAGGATTTGCCCGAGCCGGACAGGCCGGTAATCACGATCAACTGGTCGCGCGGCAGGTCGAGGTCGATGTTCTTGAGGTTGTGCGTGCGTGCGCCGCGGATGCGAATGGTGTCCATGGACGCCGTATATGGGGGGGACTCATTACTATACCAAGTAGTTTGGATAGTTCACTCGACAGGAGCCGCGCCGTGCTTTCCCCCGACGCGGCGGCTGTGGCTAAATGGCGGTTCCACTCGACCGGGAACCGGCATGCACCGATGGGCAGGAATGGCGGCTGCGGCCGTGTTGGCATGGGGCGCGAGCGGCGCGGCGATGGCGGCGCAACCCAGCGCCAGGCAGGTACGCCAGCTGTTCGAGGTGATGCACCTGAGCCAGATGTTCAGCCAGATGAACACGCAGATGGCCGGCGTGATGGGCCAGGCCGTGCCCTGCGTGCCGGCGTCCTACTGGCAGGGCTTCATCGACGCGGCCGGCACCGAGCAGCTGCTGGACAGGATGGTTCCGGTCTACCAGCAGCACTTCACCGCCGCCGATGTGGCCGGCCTGCTGAAGTTCTACAAGTCCGCGCTGGGCCAGAAGGTGATCACCCAGATGCCGCAGACGATGGCCGAGGGCATGAAGGTCGGCCAGCAATGGGGGCACGAGCGCGGCGAACAGATGATCCGGGAGTTGCAGCAGAAGGGTACGCTGGACGCCACCGGCCGCTGCCCGGCCAGCCCCGCCGCCAGCGGCACCGCGCCGTCGCCGGCCGTGGCCCACTGAGCGCCGGGCGGGCGTTTCGAGGGTCTGCTCACTATTTGACCAGGCCGTGTTGCCATCGCTATAATCCGCGGTTCGCCAGACCCGCAGGGCCCTGGCGATACCCAAGAGAATAACGACAGAAGGGCATTCCCATGAGTTATGCAGTCATCAAGACCGGTGGCAAGCAGTACCGTGTGCAGCAGGGTGACGTGCTGCGCGTGGAGCTGTTGACTGCCGATGAAGGCGCCAGCGTGAGCTTCGACCAGGTGTTGCTGGTCGGCACCGGCGAGTCGGTCACCATCGGTGCGCCGGTCGTCGAGGGCGCCACCGTCAGCGCCACCGTGCGCAAGCACGGCCGTGCCGACAAGATCCGCATCATCAAGTTCCGCCGCCGCAAGCACTACAAGCGTCAGCAGGGCCATCGGCAGCATTTCACCGAAATCGAGATCACGGGCATCAACGCCTGAGCACCTGGAGCATTGAGTCATGGCACATAAAAAAGGCGTAGGTTCCAGCCGCAACGGTCGCGATTCGAACCCGAAATACCTCGGCGTCAAGGTCTACGGTGGCCAGGCCATCGAAGCCGGCAACATCATCGTGCGCCAGCGCGGCACCCAGTTCCATCCGGGCAATGGCGTCGGCCTGGGTCGCGACCATACGCTGTTCGCGCTGGTCGACGGCAAGGTCCAGTTCGCTGTCCGCGGCGACAAGAACCGCCGTTTCGTCGACGTCGTGCAGGCGTAAGCTCTTCGCGACGCGGCAACGAAGGCCCCGCTTCGGCGGGGTTTTTGTTTTTGGAGCAGGGAATAGGGAATAGGGAATGGCAAGAGCGAGGTTTCTGCAACTCCCGTACCCTACCCAGAGCGCCAGCTTTTCCTATTCCCGATTCCCGATTCCCCATTCCCTATTCCCGGCCCTCAACAATGAAATTCGTCGACGAAGCGCAAATCAAGGTCCTGGCCGGTGACGGTGGCAATGGCTGCATCAGTTTCCGGCGGGAGAAGTTCATTCCGTTCGGCGGCCCCGACGGCGGCGACGGCGGCTCGGGCGGGTCGGTGTGGCTGGTGGCCGACGAGGGCCTGAACACCCTGATCGACTTTCGCCACCAGCGCAGCTTCAAGGCGCAGCGCGGCGAGAACGGCATGGGCAGCCAGATGTACGGCAAGGGCGGCGAGGACACCACGATCCGCGTGCCGGTAGGCACCATGGTCACCAACGTCGACACCGACGAGGTGATCGGCGACCTGACCGCCCACGGCCAGCGCATGCTGGTGGCGCAAGGCGGCAAGGGCGGGCTGGGCAACATCCATTTCAAGAGTTCGGTGAACCGCGCCCCGCGCAAGGCCACGCCAGGGACGCCGGGCGAGGTGCGCGAGCTGAAACTCGAACTGCGCCTGCTGGCCGACGTGGGCCTGCTGGGGTTCCCCAATGCGGGCAAATCCACCTTCATCCGCGCGGTGTCGGCGGCGACCCCGCGGGTGGCAGACTATCCGTTCACCACCTTGCACCCGAATCTTGGCGTGGTCAGCCTGGGTACCGACCAGAGTTTCGTGATCGCCGACATCCCCGGCCTGATCGAGGGCGCTTCCGAGGGGGCGGGGCTGGGCATCCAGTTCCTGCGCCACGTGGCGCGCACCAGCCTGCTGCTGCACATCGTCGACATCGCGCCGATCGACGGCACCGACGTGGCCGATCAGGTCCGCGCGATCGAGCAGGAGTTGCAGAAGTTCAATCCGGAGTTGCTCGAGCGCCCGCGCTGGCTGGTGCTCAACAAGGCCGACGTGCTGCCGGAGGGCGAACGCCAAGCCGTGGCGCAAGGCATCGTCGACAAACTGGGCTGGACCCAACCGTGGTTCCTGGTCTCGGCGATCGCGCGTGAAAACACCATGGCAGTGTGCCAGCAGGTGCAGCGCTTCTTCGAGTCGCAACGCGAAGCCGAAGCCGAACGCACCGAGATGCTTGCCGACGACGTGCGCCTGCGCGGCGAAAAAGCCGGCGATTGAGGGCGGTCCACCTGGCTACATGCGGAACACGCCATAGCGCTGCGGCTCGATCGGGGCATTCATCGAGGCGGAGATCGCCAGTCCCAGCACCCGCCGGGTATCGGCCGGGTCGATGATGCCGTCGTCCCACAGCCGCGCGCTGGCGTAATACGGGTGGCCTTGGCGTTCGTACTGCTCGCGCAACGGTGCCTTGAACGCTTCCTCCTCCTCGGCCGACCACTCGCCGCCCTTGGCCTCGATGCCGTCGCGCTTGACCGTGGCCAGCACGCTCGCGGCCTGCTCGCCGCCCATCACGCTGATCCGCGCGTTCGGCCACATCCACAGGAAGCGGGCGCCATAGGCCCGACCGCACATCGCATAGTTGCCGGCGCCGAAGCTGCCGCCGATCACCACGGTGAATTTCGGCACGTGCGAGCAGGCGACCGCGGTGACCATCTTGGCGCCGTCCTTGGCGATGCCGGCCTGCTCGTATTTCTTGCCGACCATGAAGCCGGTGATGTTCTGCAAAAACACCAGCGGCACGTTGCGCTGGTTGCACAGCTCGATGAAGTGCGCGCCCTTGAGCGCGCTTTCGGCGAACAGGATGCCGTTGTTGGCGACGATGCCCACCGGGTAGCCGTGGATGTGCGCGAAGCCGCACACCAGGGTCTTGCCGTAGCGCGCCTTGAACTCGTGGAACTCCGAGCCGTCGACGATGCGCGCGATCACTTCGCGGATGTCGAACGGGCGGCGGGTGTCCTGCGGGATCACGCCGTACAGTTCCTCGGCCGGGTATTTCGGCTCGACCGGCGCGCGCAGCGCCAGCGGCATGTCCTTCTTCCGGTTGAGGTGGGCCACGATGTCGCGTGCGATCGACAGCGCGTGCGCGTCGTTCTCGGCAAAGTGGTCGGCCACGCCGGAAATGGACGTATGGACGTCCGCGCCACCCAGCGTCTCGGCGTCCACCACCTCGCCGGTGGCCGCCTTCACCAGCGGCGGGCCGCCGAGGAAGATGGTGCCCTGCTCGCGCACGATGATCGTCTCGTCGCTCATTGCCGGCACGTAGGCGCCGCCGGCGGTGCATGAGCCCATCACCACCGCGATCTGCGGGATGTTGAGCGAGGACATCCGCGCCTGGTTGTAGAAGATCCGCCCGAAGTGCTCCTTGTCCGGGAACACCTCGTCCTGCAGCAGCAGGAACGCACCGCCGGAGTCGACCAGGTAGATGCAGGGCAGGCGGTTTTCCAGAGCCACTTCCTGCGCGCGCAGGTGCTTCTTCACCGTCATCGGGAAATAGGTGCCGCCCTTGACGGTGGCGTCATTGGCGACCACCACCACCTCGGCGCCGTGCACGCGGCCGATGCCGGTGACGATGCCTGCGCCGGGCGCGGCGTCGTCGTACATGCCGTGTGCGGCCAGCGGCGACAGTTCGAGGAAGGGCGAACCGGGATCAAGCAGGGCGCGGATGCGCTCGCGTGGCAGCAGCTTGCCGCGGGCGACGTGCCTCTCGCGTGCCTTCGCGCCGCCGCCCTCGGCGTTGCGCGCCAGTTCGCGGTGCAGGTCGTCGACCATGGCGCGCAACTGGGTCGTGCTGCCCTGGAACTCGGGTGAGCGGGGGTCGATCTGGGTCGCGAAAACATTCATGGAGGGATTCACGGGAAGCGGGAAACGGCGGGTTGCCAAACTCTGGATCATAACCGGCGGCGGCGTGCCCCCCAAAACGGAAGGTGGCCGGCGCAGGGCAAGGCGGCTTGGTTATCAAGGGCAAAAAAAACGGCCGCACGAGGCGACCGTTTTTTCTGTTGCCGAGAGCCAGCTGGGGATCAGTGACCCTTCGCGGCGTCCTTGGCTTTCTCGGCGGCGTCCTTCGCGTTGCTGGCAGCGCTCTTGGCGGCGTCGGCAGCGTTGCTGGCCGCGTCGGCCGCGTTGCTGGCGGCATCCTTCGCCATCGACATCGCGTCATGCGAGGTGCCGGCAGCGGCCGGAGCCATCGCGGAAGCGGCGCTGGCGGCGCCGGCAGCCTGGGTGGCCGCCTCGCCCGCAGCGGAAGCGGCGGTGGCGGCCTGGCCGGCAGCCTGTTCGGTGGCCGTGTTCGGGGCCTCCGAAGCAGCCTGCTGCGCCTGGTCTGCCGCCTGCTGCGCCGTGTCCGCCGACTTCTGGGCGTCCTGCGCGGAATCCTGCGCGCCGTTGCTGCATGCCGCCAACAGCGCGACGAGCGCGGCGGCGAGTAGGGTACGCGTAAACTTCATGGGTGATCTCCTTTGCCGTGGAATGCCGTTTGGCCGTGTATTAATAGCGCTTTCGCCGGCATTGCGCCACATCTTTCATGGTGCTGCGGGCCTTGCCGGCAAAACGATTTACGCAAGCGTCAGGTGAAGGCGGCGGGATGGACGGCGCCTTGTCGTGTCAGTCGGTGCACTCCACCGCAATCGCCGTCGCCTCGCCGCCGCCGATGCACAGCGAGGCGACACCGCGACGCAATCCCCGCGTTTTCAAGGCGTTGATCAACGTCACCACCAGTCGCGCACCGCTGGCGCCGATCGGGTGGCCGAGCGCGCAGGCGCCGCCGTTGACGTTGAGCTTGTCGTGCGCAATGCCCAGCTCCTTCATCGGCGTCATCGCCACTACCGCGAATGCCTCGTTGATCTCCCACAGGTCGACGTCCTCGACCTTCCAGCCGGCTTTTTCAAGCACCTTGCGGATCGCACCGACCGGCGCGGTGGTGAACCATTCCGGCTCCTGCGAATGGGTGGCATGGGCCACGATGCGGGCCAGCGGTTTCAACCCGCGGCTGGCCGCGTCGTCGGCGGACATCAGCACCACCGCGGCAGCGCCGTCGGAGATGCTGGACGAGCTGGCGGCGGTGACGGTGCCGTTCTCCTTGCGGAACGCGGGCTTGAGCGTGGGCACCTTGGCGATGTCGGAGCGGCCGGGCTGCTCGTCGGTGTCGACCAGCACGTCACCCTTGCGACCGCTGACCGTGACCGGGACGATTTCGTCGGCGAACGCACCGCTCGCCTGGGCTGCCTTGGCGCGATTGACCGATTCGATCGCGTAGGCGTCCTGTTCCTCGCGGGTGAAGTGGTACTTGTCGGCGCAGGATTCGGCGAACACCCCCATCGACTTGCCGTCGTAGGGGTTGGTCAGGCCGTCCCAGGCCATGTGGTCGACCAGTTGGCCATCGCCGTAGCGGATGCCGGTACGCGCCTGCACCATGTGCGGTGCATTGGTCATCGACTCCATGCCGCCGGCCACCACCACGCTGGCCGAGCCGGCCTTGATCAGGTCGTGGCCGAGCATGATCGCCTTCATGCCCGAGCCGCACACCTTGTTGATCGTGGTGCAGCCGGTGCCGGCCGGCAGATCGGCGGCCAGCGCCGCCTGGCGCGCGGGGGCCTGGCCCAGGTTGGCCGGCAGCACGCAGCCCATGATCACCTCGCTGACCTCGGCCGGAGCCACGCCGGACTGCTTCAGCGCCGCGCGGATCGCGGTGGCGCCGAGCTTCGGGGTGGGCACGCCGGTGAACTGGCCGAGGAAGGAGCCGATGGCGGTGCGCCTGGAACCGGTGATGACGATGCTTACGTCCGACATGATGACACTCCGCTGGGGTACTGAAAGGTGGCAATCGACGGGCAAATGCCCGGAATGAACCTCTGGATTATCGCAGTGCGCTCCCGGCGACGGCAAATGGCCCCGGCAGTAGACGAAGCGCACATATCGGCGCGTTTTTCATGACATTTGTTGTGCGAAGATACGCCGATCCGGGGGGATACTACTGCCGCGATCGAGCGTTGGCGGTCGGCGTGCTGAACGAGACGGGAGAAGGGACATGAGCAGGACTGTGGCGGGAATGCGTCGACGCAACGTCGCCTTGGTGACGGCCTTGGCGTTTGCACTGGGTGCTTGCGGCGGTGGCGGCGGCATGGTCAAGGCGCCGCCGGTCACTCCATCCGGGCCGCCACCCGCTCCGCCGCCGGCACCACCACCGGCACCGCCGCCGGCCGATCAGCCGCCGATCGACGCCCAGCTAGGTCTCACCAACACCTACGCCGCACACAGCAAGGGCTTCACCGGCGCCGGCATCACCTTGGGCATCGTCGACAGCGGCATCATGCGCAGCAATCCGACCGTGGCCGGTCGGGTCACGCAGGAGCTGATCTACGTCGACCCGACGCTCAACAACACCTCCATCGACGACGTGGTCGGGCACGGCACCTGGGTATCGGAGATTGCCGCCGGCGCGGCTTTCGACAAGTTCCCGGGCGGCATCGCCCCCGGGGCCAAACTGGTATCGGCGCGCATCATCAGCGACACCGAGCCGACCGACGACGGTTCGGGCCAGGGCAACAAGGTCACCGCCGCCGACGCGGACTTTTTCGCGCAGACCCTGAACCCGGCGCTGATCAATGCCGGCGTGCAGGTGATGAACAATTCATGGGGCGGCATCTACTGGGATACCACCGACGCCTCGATCAACCAGGCTTTCGCTGCCGCCTATCGACCCTTCGTGGTGCAGCACGGCGGCCTGGTGGTGTTCGCCGCGGGCAACGAATCCAGGGCCGATCCCAGCGACATCGCCGCCTTGCCCACGCTGTCGCCCGATCTGGAGCAGGGCTGGCTGGTCGCGGTGGCGCTGGACAGCCTGCACCCGACTCAGCTGGCCAGTTATTCCAACGCCTGCGGCAAGGCGATGGACTACTGCCTGGCCGCGCCGGGCGACGTGATCGTGCTGGACAAGGATGCAACGGCCAGCACGACGAGCCCGGATTACTGGATCGTCAAGGGCACCTCGTTCGCTGCACCGGAAATCTCCGGCGCCGCAGCCGTGGTGTGGCAGGCGTTCCCGTACTTCACCAATGATCTGGTGCGGCAGACCCTGCTCGGCACCGCCGACGATCTCGGCGCCGCCGGCCCGGACCCGGTCTTCGGCTACGGCGCGTTGAACGTCGGGCGGGCGGTCGACGGCCCGGCGAAGTTCAACTGGGGCGACGTCACCGTCAGCTTTACCGGCAGCTCCAACTGGAACAACCCGATCTCCGGCGCGGGCGGCCTGATCAAGCAAGGCACCGGCACGCTCAACCTGACCCAGGCGGCCAGCTACACCGGCATGACCCAGGTGCTGGGCGGCACGCTCACGGCGAAGTCGCTGGGCGGCAGCGTCAACATCGGCACCGCCGGCACGCTGAGCCAGACCCACGATATCGGCGGCAACGTGGGCAATGCCGGCGTGCTGGCCGTGGCCGGCGGCGACGTCAACGTGGCTGGGAACTACACCCAGCAGAGCAGCGGGCGACTGGCGCTTTCGCTGGGTTCGGCATTGCGCGTGACCGGCACCGCCACGCTCAACGGCGGCGACCTGTACGTCACCGGCTACGACTCCGGCTACACGGTCAACACGCACACCGACGTGCTCACCGCGACCGGCGGCCTCACCGGGACGTTCAGTGCGCTGAACAAGGCATCCAACGTCACCTTGCTCACCGCCACGCTCAATTACGACGGCAACAACGCCTGGCTCAACGTGACCCAGGTGCAAGCCACGGCCGTGCAGGGGATGGGCTATACCGCCGCGTCCTACGGTGCGGCCCAGCGCGTGCAGACGGCATTCGACCAGATCAACACCCAACTGGGTCCGGCGGCGCCGTCGGGGATCGCGCCGGCATCGCTGGGCTTCATCGAGGGCGCCGGCAACCTGCAGCACACGCAGGGCATCCCGGCGCTGCAGAATTCGCTGGAGAGCCTGTCCGGCCAACTGCACGCGGCCAGTGCCGCGATGACGCTGGAGGCGATCAACGCCGGCACGCGCGCGTTGTCGGATCGTTTCGATACGCTGGTCGACAACCCTCAGCCCGGTGGCTGGACGCAGAACCTCGGCTATCACGGCGACCTGTCGCGCAGCGGCTACAGCAACGTCGGCGTCGATCTCAGTGGCTGGCTGGTCGGCCAGGATTACCGGTTCGGCGGCGGCAATGCGGTGGCTGGTTACGCGATCAGCCAGAGCGAGGGGCTGGGCCGGCTGGCCGGCAGTGCCGACCAGGGCCGCAGCCACGCGCTGGAAGGCATGCTGTACGGCGGCATCATCCACGGCTCGTGGTACACCATGGGCCGCTTCGGGCTTGGCAGCTATCGCGAGATGATGCGTCGCCAGGTGCAACTGGGCAACCAGGTCACCGGCGTGGCCAGCAACGTCAATGGCCGCTACGGCGTGGCTTATGGCGAGAGCGGTTACCGCCTTGCGCTGGGTCGCACCGAGCTGACGCCGTACGTCGACATGCAGTACGCCCAGCTGCAACGCGATGGCTTCAATGAGGTCGGCGCCTATGGCTTCGGACTGAAGTCGGGAGCGCAGACCACCGCCCTGTGGCAGGCCGGCCTGGGCGTGCGCGCCACGCGCACGTGGGCGCTGGCGCATGGCGGCAGCCTCAGCCTGCGCACGCGCCTGCTGTGGCAGCAGAGTTTCGGCCTGCGTGGCGAGTGGGTCGACGCCAGCTTCAGCGGCGTCAACCAGTTTGCCCCGGTCGGCGGCATCGGGCTGGCGCGCTACGGCAGCGTGCTTGGCACCACGCTGGACTGGCAAATGAGCCCGGCGGCCAGCCTGCAGTTGGGTTACGACCGCTACGCCGGCCAGCACCAGCAGGGCCAGACCGGCACCATCAGCTTCAACTGGACGTTCTGAAACGCGCGAGTCATGCGTGATGAAAAGGCCCGCGTCGCGCGGGCCTTTTCATGTCTGGCGCCTTCCCTCGGCGCCTTGCTTCATGCCTTGCCGTGGAAGAGTTCGCGGCCGATCAGCATGCGGCGGGATTCGGTTCGATGTGCCGGCGCCGATGCCTTTGTCGGCGCATGTGGTTCATGCCTTGCCGTGGAACAGCTCGCGGCCGATCAGCATGCGGCGGAATTCGGTTCGATGTGCCGGCGCCGATGCCTTTGTCGGCGCATATGGTTCATGCCTTGCCGTGGAACAGTTCGCGGCCGATCAGCATGCGGCGGGATTCGGTTCGATGTGCCGGCGCCGATGCCTTTGTCGGCGCATGTGGTTCATGCCTTGCCGTGGAAGAGTTCGCGGCCGATCAGCATGCGGCGGGATTCGGTTCGATGTGCCGGCGCCGATGCCTTTGTCGGCGCATATGGTTCATGCCTTGCCGTGGAAGAGTTCGCGGCCGATCAGCATGCGGCGGATCTCGTTGGTGCCGGCGCCGATCTCGTACAGCTTGGCGTCGCGCAGCAGGCGCCCGGCGGGGAACTCGTTGATGTAGCCGTTGCCGCCGAGGGTCTGGATGGCCTCCAGCGCCACCTGCACCGCGTTGACCGAGGCGTTGAGCAGGCACGCGGCCGGGTCGATGCGCGACTTGACGCCGTTGTCGAACTGCTGCGCGACCATGTAGGCAAAGCCGCGCGAGGACTGCAGCCGCGTGTACATGTCGGCGATCTTCGCCTGCATCACGCCGAACGTGCCGATCGGCGCGTTGAACTGCTTGCGCTCGCGCACGTAGGGCAGGGCAAGGTCCAGCGATGCCTGCATCAATCCGATCGGGCCGCCGGAGAGCACCAGCCGCTCGGTGTCCAGGCCGCTCATCAGCACACGTACACCCTCGTTGACCTCGCCGACGATGTTCTCCTCGGGGATCGCGCAATCCTCGAACACCAGCTCGCAGGTGTTGGAGCCGCGCATGCCCAGCTTGTCCAGCTTCTGCGCGGTGTGGAAGCCCTTCATGCCTTTCTCGACGATGAAGGCGGTCATGCAGCGGCTGCCGGCGACGCGCGGCGCGGTGCGCATGTAGACCAGCAGCACGTCGGCGTCCGGGCCGTTGGTGATCCACATCTTGTTGCCGTTGGCGACCCAGGCGTCGCCCTTCTTCTCGGCCTTGCAGCTCATCGAACCGACCACGTCCGAGCCGGCGCCCGGCTCGCTCATCGCCAGCGCGCCGACGTACTCGCCCGAACACAGCTTCGGGATGTACTTGCGCCGCTGCGCCTCGTTGCCGTTGTGGAAGATGTTCTGCACGGCGAGATTGGAGTGCGCGCCGTAGGACAGGCCCACCGAACCGGAAGCGCGCGAGATCTCCTCCATCGCCACCATGTGCGCGAGGAACCCCATGCCGCTGCCGCCGTATTCGGCGGGAATGGTCACGCCGAGCAGCCCCATCTCGCCGAACTTCTTCCACAGGTCGGCGGGGAACAGGTTGTCGCGGTCGATGCGGTCGGCGCGCGGGGCGATCTCCTTCTCCGCGAACGCATGCACGGATTCGCGCAACAGGTCGATGTCTTCTCCGAGCGGGAACGGGCGCATGGTGGTTCCTTGGGTGCGAGCTGCTGATTTTAGCGCACGCGGCACCGCCTGGCCCGTGCGTCCCTACAGCTGCGATTCGATCGGCAGCCAGCTGATCGCGCGGGTGGTCGTGCGCAGCCACCAGCTGGTGTCGGGCTCGTGCTCCAGCACCTGCGGCGGCTGCGTGCTGCGGTCCAGCCACTGTGTCGAGCCATCCGCGCCGCGGCGCACCGCGTAGCTGAGCACCGGCGCGGCCAGCCGCAGGTATTCCTGGCGCAGGTCGCGGGCCAGGCCGGGGTCGTCGAACAGCACGCCCATCTCGGTGTTGAGGTTGGCCGAGCGCGGGTCGAGGTTGAACGATCCGACGAAGCCGCGCGCGCCGTCGATCACGAATGCCTTGGTGTGCAGGCTGGCGCCGCTGCTGCCGAACAGGCCGTGGGTGGCGACCGGGCCGTGGCGACGGATCTCGAACAGGCTCACGCCGCCATCCAGCAACCGATCGCGATAGCGCTCGTAGCCGCTGTGTACGGCCGGCACGTCGTTGGCGGCCAGCGAGTTGGTGACCACGCCGACGCGGGTGCCGCCGCGTGCCAGCCCGAGCAGGGTCGCCGTGCCTTGCTTGCCGGGGACGAAGTAGGGCGAGATCAGCAGTACCTCGCGATGCATGCCGTCGAGATGCGCGGCCAGCCGCGGCTGCAGCCAGCCGCGGCGGTCGGCGCCTTTCGTCTTCTGCGGCGGATCGGATGCCACGGTGATGTTCGCGCTCCAGTGCGGCACCAGCTCGTGGTTGGTCAGGCGCTGCGCCGAAGGCGAGGCGGCGACGCGGCCAAGGTAGACCTGCGCGGCCGCGTCGGCGGACTCGTGGGCGAGCGCGGCCACCAGCCTGTGCAGGTTTTCCGGTGTCTGCGGGTTCAGCGCCTCGATCGGCACCGCGGCGCTGGAGTTCCAGAAGTCGTCGAAGATCGCGCTGGCGTCGGCCACGGCCGGACCGAGCAGGAGCATGTCGAGGTCGCGGAAATTCACGCTGCGGTTGGCGTCGAAGTACTCGTCGCCGATGTTGCGCCCCCCGACCAGCGCGACGCGGCCGTCGGCGATCCACGCCTTGTTGTGCATGCGGTGGTTGACGCTGAAGAAACGCTGCACCATCTCCAGCAGGCGCCACACGCCGCTGCGGTTGCGGAACGGGTTGTACAGGCGCACCTCGATGTTCGGATGCGCGTCCAGCGCCAGCAGCGCCGGGTCGAGCCCCTTGGTGTTGATGTCGTCGAGCAGCAGGCGCACGCGCACGCCGCGCTCGGCCGCGGCGTACACCTCGCGCGCCAGCAGGTGGCCGACCAGGTCGTCGTGCCACATGTAGTACTGCAGGTCCAGGCTGCGCCCGGCCAGGCGCGCGGAGGCGGCGCGCGCGGCGAACGCGTCCAGGCCGTCGGGCAGCAGGGTCGCCGCGGTCTCGCCGGGGTGCGCGGCCAGGTACGGGGCCAGTTCGCGATCGATCGGGGTCTGCGCCGGCTGCATCGGCAACGCGCTGCTCGGGGCACCGGTGGCGCGCGGGGTCAGCCGATCGGCGAGCAACAGCCCGCTGACCATCAGCAGCACCAGCGCGAACATGCCGCAACCCAGCCAGATCATCATCCTGCGCATCCGTGGCACCTCCCGTACCCGATTATTCGTTGACCGCCGCGCATACGCAAAGCCGGAAGGGGAATGGACAGTCTGGCGTGGCACGCAACGGCCGCGGGAGCGCCGCCAGGCGGCCTTCACCGAGTGCTGCGCGGGGACCGGCTAAAGTTTTCGCTGCCCCGGCCGTTGCCGTGTCGCAAGACGACGGCGGGCAACCGTCAGAGTTCGGGCCGCCTTGCAGGTTGTCCATGGGCACAGTTGCCCATGGTGCACCCCATGTCTGCCCCGGCGACAAGAGGTGGCAAGGCCCACGTGACAACGTTGATGCAGCGGTTGGACAAGATCATCCTGGGGTCGGAGCGACACCAGCGCATCCGGCTGCGCCAGTGGCTGATCGCCTGCGTGGCCACCGCGGGCTGCGCGCTGTTCTTTGCAGGCGGCGTTTTCCTGGGCTGGATGAGCTGGGAAAACCTGCTGATCCTGGGCGTGATCGAGGCGATCGGGCAGGGGCTCATCTACGCCGCGTTGCGCAGCGGCTTCAGCTTGCGCTTTGCCGATCCGGCGCTCACCGAATGGCAGACCGTGCTGGCGATCGTGGCCGTGGATTACGCCTACATGTCCGCCGGCAGCGCGCGCCACCTGGCATTGTGCCCGCTGCTGCTGGTATTCACCTTCGGCGCGTTCTCGCTGCCGTGGCAGCGCATCGCCCGGCTCACCATCTTCGCGCTGGCAAGCTTTCTGGTCAGCATCGCGGTGATGGAGTGGCAGCGCGCCCCCGCCATCGGGTGGTCGCTGGACTCGCCGGAAATGCTCGACGACATTTCCGCCCTTGGCATGCTGCTGATCGTGCTGCCGGTGATTTCGTACGTGGCGTCGCGGCTCTCGCGCCTGCGCTCCAACCTGCGCGAACAGCGCGTGGCGCTGGCCAGCGCACTGGAGCAAGTGCAGCGGCTCGCCGCCTACGACGAACTCACAGGACTCGCCAACCGCCGCCACGCGCAGGATCGCCTGGCCCAGGAGCAGGCACGCGCCGAGCGCAGCGGCACGATCTTTTCGGTGGCGCTGATCGATCTGGATCACTTCAAGGAAATCAACGACACGCTCGGCCACGCCGGCGGCGACCGCGTTCTGCGCGCATTCGCGGATACGGTGCGCGACCTGCTGCGCGGCTCGGACATGGTGGCCCGCTGGGGCGGCGAGGAGTTTCTCGTGCTGATGCCGGACAGCGCCGGGGTCGACGCGCTCGCCACGGTCGATCGTCTGCTCCAGGGCGTGCGCGGATTGCGGGCAGCGGAGGGCCAGCCCTTCAGCTTTTCCGCCGGCGTGACCCAATATCGCCGCGGCGAGGGTTTCATGGAAGCCGTCGCCCGCGCCGACCAGCAGATGTACGCGGCCAAGCACGCCGGCCGCAACGGCGTCTGCCTGGCGTGATTGCCATGAAAAAGGCCGCGCCTCGCGACGCGGCCCTTGTCTTGCGCAACCGTCGGGATCACTGACCGCGCATGCGGCCCTGGAAGCGGGTGCCGCCGTTGCCCATGTGCGGCAGCTTGATCTTGCCGATCGCGGCGATGCGCTCTTCGGCCATGCGGTCGGCGGCCAGGTAGGTCGGCACGCCCTGCGATTTGCTGATCTCGAAGATGCGGCCCAGGTTGTAGTAGATCGTGCGCATCATGCGCATCGCGCGCTCGCGGTTATAGCCGTCGATCTCCAGCGACACGTTCATCACGCCGCCTGCGTTGACCGCGTAGTCCGGCGCATACAGCACGCCGCGGCGGTTCAGCTCGTCGCCGATCTCGTCGGTGGCCAGCTGGTTGTTGGCCGGGCCGCAGATGATCTTCGCCTTGATGCGGTTGATGGTCTGCTCGTTCAGCGTGCCGCCCAGCGCGCACGGCGAATAGACGTCCGCGTCCACGTCGTAGATTTCGTCCAGGCCCACCGCCTCGCAACCGAGTTCGTCGACGCAGCGCTGCACCGCTTCCTTGTTGATGTCGGTGACGAACACCTTGGCGCCCTGTTCGCGCAGCAGCTTGATGTACTCGCCGCCGACGTGGCCGCAGCCCTGCACCGCGAAGCTGTACTTGCCCACGTCCTCGTTGCCGTGCTTGAACTGCAGCGTGGCCATCAGGCCCTGCAGCGTGCCGTAGGCGGTGAACGGCGAGGGATCGCCCGAGCCGCCGTGCACCTGGTGCACGCCGGTGACGTACTCGGTTTCGCGGAACACGTATTCCATGTCGTTGACGTCGATGCCGACGTCCTCGGCGGTGATGTAGCGGCCGTTCAACGAGTTGATGAAGCGGCCGAACGAGCGGAACAGCGCCTCGGACTTGTCCTTGCTCGGGTCGCCGATGATCACCGCCTTGCCGCCGCCCAGGTTCAGGCCGGCCACGGCGTTCTTGTAGGTCATGCCGCGCGACAGGCGCAGCACGTCGTTCACCGCTTCGGCCTCGGACTTGTACGGCCACATGCGCAGGCCGCCGAGCGCGGGGCCCAGCACCGTGTTGTGGATCGCGACGATGGCCTTCAGGCCGGCGTCGGCGTTGTGGCAGAACACGACTTCTTCGTGGCCGGTCTTGGCGATGGTTTCAAAAATCATTGCGACGGTGACTCCATGGATTGACGTTGCCCGCAGGCCTCGCCGACTAAGGTGCGGGCACGCGGCCCGCTCGATGGTGGTAAGGGACGAAATCGATCGCCCCGACCAGGGCCGGGGCGATCAGTCAAAACGCCAAGTTTAGTACGTCGTCCCCGGCGGCGATGGTGCGGCGCGTCAAGCCGGCTGCGGATGGAGCGCCGCGGGCCGCCGCCCTCAGCGGCCCCAGTAGCCGCGCCGGAAGCGCCAATCGTGGCCGTGACGGACCCAATGCGCCGGTCGGTAGTGGTAGCCCGGACGCATCCGCACCCAGTAGCCGCCGACCCAGACATGACGATGCGCGGGCGCGTTCCAGCGCCAGTAGCCGGGCGCCCAGACGTAGCCGCGGCGTGGCGGCGGGACGCGTTCGAAGCGGGCCGGCGGCGGCGCCACGCCGATGCTCACGCCCACCGCGACCCGCGCTTGCGCGGTGGCGGGCGGCGCATACAGCGCGCCGGCAAGGCTCAGGCCGAAACCGGCCAGCAGGGCAAACTTGAGGGGGCTGCGCAACATCGCGTTCTCCGTCGGCGCCGCGTCAGGCGGCAGGCAGGATGGAAAACGGGATGCGCGGCGGGCAGTTGACCGGCCGCGCGTGGCTCGTTCAGGCGGCGATCAAGCGCCGTTCACAAGTGGCAGTCCGGTGCGTGGCCGCTGGCGCGTGCGTGTTGATAGACCGGCAGCAACTGCTGCGCCTGCCGACCCAGCGCCTCGGCGCGGTTGCCCGGCGCGGGATGCGTGGAAAGAAATGCCGGCGGCTTGCTGCCGCCCTGCGCGCCCATTTTCTGCCACAGCACCACCGCCGCGCGCGGATCGAAACCGGCCTGCGCCATGTAGCGCTGGCCCAAGGTATCGGCCTCGCTTTCCTGCGTGCGCGAGAACGGCAGCAGGATGCTCAGTTCCGCCCCGGCGCCGAGCAGCGCCGCCGCGGTGTTGGCGTCGCCGCCGCGACTGCCCGCGTACACCGTGCCGGCGGCCACCGCCGCCTGCGCCGCCATGTTGTCGGACACGCGCTCCGCGCCGTGGCGTGCCACCACGTGCGACAGCTCGTGGCCGAGCACCACGGCCAGCTGGTCCTGGTTGTCGGCGAGCTTGAACATGCCCTTGTTCACGCCGATCCGGCCACCGGGCAGGGCGAACGCGTTGGCGGTGTCGTCACCAACGATCTGCACTTCCCACTGCTGGGTATTCCACGGCGGCGGCAGCACCGCGACCAGCGCGCGGGACACGCAGGTGGCATACGCGCGCTCGCGCGGCGCGTCGACGAACTTGCCCTGCTTGCGCATGTCGTTGAAAGCGGCCAGCCCCATCTGGCTCATCTGGCTGTCCGACACCACCATCAGCTGCGAGCGGCCGGTGGGCGAGGTGACACAGGCGGCCAGCAGGGCAGTGGCGAGCGGAATGCCCAGATTGCGGATTTTCATGCGGAATCCTCCATGGCGTGCAGTGGTGAAGCATAGCCGCAAGGTCCGCCGAGACTGTGTGAGTACCATTTGATATAGAACGAACGGTCGTGCTATTTTTCCGCCATGACACTCGCAACCCGCCCCGGCAAGCGCACGGCCACCCGCGACACCATCCTCGATCATGCCTATGCGCTGGCCCGCCGCGACGGGCTGGAAGGCCTGTCGATCGGCGGCCTGGCCAGCGACGTGGGCATGTCCAAGAGCGGCGTGTTCGCCCACTTCGGCTCGCGCGAAGACCTGCAACTGGCCGTGCTCGACACCGGCCGCCAGCGCTTCGTGACCCGGGTGCTGCTGCCCGCGCTGAAGCAGCCGCGCGGCCTGCCGCGGCTGCGCGCGATCGTGGCGCACTGGTTCGAGTGGAGCCGCGAGCACCAGAGCGGCTGCGTGCTGCTGTCGGCCGTGAGCGAGTACGACGGCCGCGACGGCGCGCTGCACGACGGCGTGGTGCGGCAGCAGGCCGGCTGGCGCGACGAACTGCAGAAGGCGATCGCGCAGGCGGTGGAACTGGGCCACCTGCGCAGCGACACCGACGTCGCCCAGCTCGCCTTCGAGATCTACGCCCTGATGCTCGGCCTGCACCACGACGCCGGGCTGTTCGGATTCGACGAAGCCGGCCAGCGCACCCGCGCGGCCTTCGAGCGCCTGTGGCGCAGCTGGCAAACCTGAGGCGAGACCCATGTCCACCGTCATCGAAAAAATCAGGCTCGGCACCGTGCGCACCGGCTTCGTGCTGGGCGGGCGGATCGCGCCCGGGCGCACCGTGAACCGCGCCGCGCGCCTGTTTGCCACCCCGTTCGCCAGCAGCCGCAGCCGCGCCGAAGCCGTGCAAGGCGACGCGGACATGCGCCGCGGCGAGTTGCACGTCAACGGCGAAACCATCGCCACCTATGTCTGGGGCGATCCCTCGACCCAGCCGTATGCGCTGCTGGCGCACGGCTGGTCCAGCTTCGGCCTGCGCTTCCTGCCGTGGGTGGCGCGCTTGCGCGCGCTGGGATTCGCCGTGGTCACGTTCGACCAGCCCGGCCACGGCCACAGCAGCGGCACGCTGTGCACGCTGCCGGAGTTCACCGCGACCATCCACGCGATCGGCGAACATTACGGCAACGCCGCGCTGGCGGTCGGCCACTCGCTGGGTGGCGCCGCTGTCGTCTTCGCGCAGGACGAGAGTTGGCATGCGCGGCGGCTGATCCTGGTGGCGCCGGCGGCAGACATGAAGGCCGCGGCCAGCCGTTTTTTCCGCTTCGTGCGCCTGGGCGAACACTTGCAACAACCATTCTTCGACTGGCTGCTGCGCCGCACCGGCGTCAGCGTCGAACAACTGCAGGTGCATCGCCACCTGCCCGCGCTGGGCCAGCCCGTGCTGATCGTGCACGACCTCGATGACACCGAGGTGCCGTGGGGCGAGGGCGAGCGCTACGCCCAGTACTGCTCCGGCGCGCGGCTGTACACGACGCAGGGCCTCGGTCACCGCCGCGTGCTCGATGCGCCCGAGGTGATCAACGCGGCGTTTGCTTTCCTGCGCGGGGAAACGGTGGGCGCGCGCGTGGTGGGTTCGCCGAACCTCTTCTGCGACCAGGCCTGAGCCACGCCTGCGGCGGCGTGATCGCTACCATGGCGTGTCCTTGGGCAAGCGCCGCTTCCGCGCCACCGGACGGCGCGCTATTCGCCGCTTGTCAGCCCTGGTCCGGTTTGCTGAGCAGTACCGGGCCGGTGCCATCGGTCTGCAGCGCACCCTCGGCAATGGCATCGCCGGCGTCTTGCCCCGGGCGGTGAACCCATGGGGCGGGCGTGTACGGCCCGGGAACGTAGGTCTGCCAGACCGGCACGGTATCGGCGTGGCGCGATGACTCGACGTGGAAATCTATCGGGACGCGAGCCGTCCAGTCCGATCTGGCGGCCAGCTCGCCGGTGGTGGGGACCTTGAAAGTCCACTTGCGCGCCGCCTCCAGCGCCGCCTCGGCGAAGGCACGGCGGTATCTGCGCGCCAGAACTTCGGCCCCGGGGCTGCCAAGGTTCACCTGTTCGGCCACGGCATCGGCGACGCGGCCGCTGCGGTCCACGCGCAGCACCACGTACACGGTGGCGTCCACGCGGGCCTTGGCCGGGGCGGCGGGGTAGATCGGCATGACCCGCTGGCTGTCCGCATATCGCAGCTCGTTGGTGGGCACGGGGTCGTCATCGCCGAACGTCGCGCCCGTGATGCGAGCCGCATAGCGGCCCTCGGACAATTTCTTGACCACGACGCGGACATGCATGCTGGCCTTCGCCACCACCGGTTCGCCATGGCGCAGCACGGGCTGAAAGCGCCACTTCAACGCGGCCTTGCGCACCATCTCGGCGATGGGACCGTACTTCTCGGGCTCATCGATCTGCGTGGTCCGCACCGAGCCATCCGTGGTCACCACGATGCTGCCGTCGATGACGGCGGAGGATTCGAGATCCTTGACCGAGCTGGCCTGCGCGACCACCGCGACCAAGGCAAAGATGGCCGCGAATATCACCTTCTTCATGCGTGCATTCCTCCAGTGCGTTTAAGTTGCCTGGCGCCGCTCCCTGCCGCGGTCCGTTACCCGTTCGCCTTGGTCGGCGCGCCGATGGCGTCACCTGTCTGAGCCGAGTATGTCGGCAAAACGTGGTGGCAGCCACCACGTGGGGCGCCGCCGGATGCCGGAGGAACACCCCGGCGCGCCTCGCATCAGGCTGACCCCGTCCAAGCCCTTGATGCCGATTCCCACTAGAATCGAACGGTTCAAGCACACGATGTCCGGAGTTGCCATGAGTTCCCCCGCCAAGCACGTCCCCGCCAGCGTCCCGCAGACGGAAACCACCCCACTGCGGTTCGTCACCGCGGCCAGCCTGTTCGATGGCCATGACGCGGCGATCAACATCATGCGGCGGATCATCCAGAGCCAGGGCGCGGAGGTGATCCACCTCGGCCACAACCGCTCGGTCGAGGACGTGGTGCGCGCGGCATTGCAGGAGGATGCCGACGCGATCGCCATGTCGTCCTACCAGGGCGGCCACGTCGAGTACTTCAAGTACATGGTCGACATGCTCAAGGAGAAGGGCGCCAGCCATATCCGCGTGTTCGGCGGTGGCGGCGGCACCATCACCCCGGAAGAGATCAGGGAGCTGGAAGCCTACGGCGTGGAGCGCATCTACCACCCCAACGACGGCATGAAGCTGGGCCTGGTGGAGATGATCGAGGACGTGATCCGCCGCGCGCAGCAGGGCCGCGAGTCGCGCCTCACCCAGCGCGAGGCGGCCAGCCACGCCACGCCCGACGTCGACGACGAGATCAGCATCGGCCACGTGCTGACCAGCCTGGAAGGCGGCAGCTACACCGACGCCGAACTCGACCGCCTGCGCAAGCAGTGGAAGCTGGCCGGCAAGCACACGCCCGTGCTCGGCCTCACCGGTACCGGCGGCGCCGGCAAATCCAGCGTGGTCGACGAACTGCTGCTGCGCTTCCTGCACGCCTTCCCCGACATGCGCATCGCGGTGCTGGCCGTCGATCCCACCCGCCGGCGCTCCGGCGGTGCCCTGCTGGGCGACCGCATCCGCATGAACTCGCTGCGCAGCCATCGCGTCTACATGCGCTCGATGGCCACCCGCCGCCAGCACGCGGCCACCAACACCGTGCTGCACGACTGCATCGACTTCCTCAAGAGCCAGCCCTACGACCTGGTCATCGTCGAGACCGCCGGCATCGGCCAGAGCGATTCGGAGATCGTCGACCTGGTCGATTTCCCCGCCTACGTGATGACCAGCGACTACGGCGCCGCCAGCCAGCTGGAGAAGATCGACATGATCGACTTCGCCGAGCTCATCGTGCTCAACAAGTTCGACAAGCGCGGCGCCGAGGACGCCCTGCGCGACGTGCGCAAGCAGTGGAAGCGCAACCGCACCGCGTTCAACGTGAAAGACGAGGACGTGCCCGCGTACCCCACCATCGCCAGCCAGTTCAACGATCCCGGCATCACCTGGATGTTCGCCAACCTGTGCCGGCTCATGCGCGAAAAGCTGTCGCTGCCCGCCGACAAGTGGACCCCCAACCTCGACACCACCCTGAAAGAACCCCGCGCCACCGTGCTGATCCCCGGCCCCCGCGTGCGCTACCTCGCCGAAATCGCCGAGCAGGGCCGCGCCATCAACAAGAGCATCGAGACCCAGGCCGAATACGCCAGCAAGGCGCAGCACTACTACGAGGCGTTGAAGGAACTGGGCGACGACAAGCTGCCGCGCCCGCTGGAGTTGTATCGCAACGCCGATTTGCATCCCTCTCCCTCCGGGAGAGGGATCGAGGGTGAGGGTACGGCCGGAGCGCGAGACTCCACCCCGGTCCCGCACCCTCACCCCCAACCCCTCTTCCAAGGGGAGAGGGGAGAAAGCGCCGTCGACCGCTCAATCCTGCTCCTCCGCCAACGCTACAACGCCGCCCTCAAGGAACTCACCCACGAAGCCATCCACCAGCTCCGCGAATGGCCCGCGCTCTACGCCTCGGTCACCGCCGACGTCAACGAATACAAGGTCCGCGACAAGGTCATCAAGGTCGACAACTACCGCGAATCCCTGAGCCACCAGAAGATCCCCAAAGTCGCCCCGCCCAAGTCGAAGGACTGGGGCGAACTCCTCACCTTCCTCGGCAAGGAAAACCTGCCCGGCCACTACCCGTACACCGGCGGCGTCTACCCGTACCGCCGCAGCGGCGAAGACCCCACCCGCATGTTCGCCGGCGAAGGCACGCCCGAGCGCACCAACCGCCGCTTCCATTACCTGAGCCAGGGCGGCGCCGCCACGCGCCTGTCCACCGCGTTCGACTCGGTCACCCTGTACGGCGAGGACCCGGCGCCGCGCCCGGACATCTACGGCAAGATCGGCAACTCCGGCGTCAACATCGCCACCCTGGACGACATGAAGAAGCTCTACTCCGGCTTCGACCTCAGCGCGCCCAGCACGTCCGTATCCATGACCATCAACGGCCCCGCGCCGATGATCCTGGCGATGTTCATGAACACCGCCATCGACCAGAACGTCGAGAAGTACCTCAAGGAAGACGACAAGCGTTGGGCCGCCGCGCAGCAATACATCGACAAGCTGTACGCCAACACCCCGCGCCCGCAGTACCACGGCGAGCTGCCCAAGGGTAACGACGGCCTCGGCCTTGGCCTGCTCGGCGTCTGCGGCGACGAGCTGGTCGACGCGGAAACCTACGCGCGCATCAAAGCCGACACGCTGACCAAGGTGCGTGGCACCGTGCAGGCCGACATCCTGAAGGAAGACCAGGCGCAGAACACCTGCATCTTCTCCACCGAATTCGCGCTGCGCATGATGGGCGACATCCAGCAGTACTTCGTCGACCACAAGGTGCGCAACTTCTACTCGGTGTCGATCAGCGGTTACCACATCGCCGAAGCCGGCGCGAACCCGATCAGCCAGCTCGCCTTCACGCTGAGCAACGGCTTCACCATCGTCGAGTACTACCTCGCCCGCGGCATGAAGGTGGACGACTTTGCGCCCAACCTCAGCTTTTTCTTCTCCAACGGCATGGACCCGGAATACACCGTCATCGGCCGCGTCGCCCGCCGCATCTGGGCCCGCGCCATGCGCGAGCGCTACGGCGCTTCTCCGCGCAGCCAGATGATGAAGTACCACATCCAGACCTCAGGCCGATCCCTGCACGCGCAGGAAATCCAGTTCAACGACATCCGCACCACGTTGCAGGCGATGTACGCGCTGTTCGACAACTGCAACTCACTCCATACCAACGCCTATGACGAAGCGATCACCACGCCCACCGAAGAAAGCGTGCGGCGGGCGGTGGCGATCCAGATGATCATCAACAAGGAGCTCGGGCTGAATTTCAACGAGAACCCGTGGCAGGGGAGTTACGTGGTCGACACGCTGACTGACCTGGTCGAGGAAGCGGTGTACAAGGAGTTCGAGGCGATCAGCGAGCGGGGCGGGGTGCTTGGGGCGATGGACACCATGTACCAGCGCGGGAAGATCCAGGAAGAGTCGATGTATTACGAGCACAAGAAGCATGATGGGTTGTTGCCGTTGATCGGCGTGAATACGTTCCTGCCGAAGGATCATGGCGGGGAGATTGCCACCGAGATTGAGTTGATTCGCTCGACGGAGGAGGAGAAGGGGGCGCAGATTGCCAATGTGCGGAGTTATGGGGAGGCGCGGAATGCGCTGGCCTCCGACAGTCTCAAGGTGCTACAAACGACGGCGCGGGAGCGGCGGAATGTGTTCGAGCAGTTGATCGAGGCGGTGAAGTACAACTCGTTGGGGCAGATCAGCCATGCGTTGTATGAGGTGGGGGGGGAGTATCGGCGGAATATGTAGGACACGCCGTTGGTGCATTAGGGGTAACAGGTTCGATGCCAGGCAGGTGTATATGCTTGGCGCAGAAAATTCGGGGGAGCGATGAGCATAGGAAATCGAATCCTGAAGGGGATTCTCGACGAGTTCACAGATTCCTTTGGAATCAAGAAATTGGATGAGGCAAAGCAGTTCGAACGCCTTGTCAATTACGCTCTTCTTTCTAAGATCGATCCGGATGCATTCTCTGATCCGAATGTGTTCGAGCAGGTCGACGTAGACGGCGGCAGTACCTTTGGTCTGGATGCCTTCGCGCTATTTATAAACGATGCCCTCGTTGCTAACGAGGATGACATTGAAATACATCGAAAAGCTCGCCGGATGGATGTACGTTTTGTATTCATACAAACGAAGCGTTCCTCTTCCGTTGATTCCGGTGATCTGCTGAAGTTTGTTGCCGCTGTCCGCAACCTTTTCGCTGAGAATCCGTCCATCCCATTGACGGATGAGTTGATAGAAGCCCGGCGGTTGATCTCTGAGGTCTTCCGGGTCGAGAACGCGCGCCTGTTCGGCTCCAAGCGGCCGCGTTGCGAGCTTTACTACGCGACGGGTGGAGGTAAACCGACGGATGAGCTATTGCCAGGGCTTCTCAAGGCTCAGGAGGAAGCGCTTACGGATGCTGTCCAGGAAGTCGGTGCCGCCACAATTAAGCTAGTCGACGCTGATTACATTATTGATGCCTACAGTGAAATCGAGAATCGCTTTCGCGTGAGTATAACACTAGAGAAGAGTGTTCCTTGCGACAACATTGAGGATGTGGTTCAGGCGTTTATTGGTTTTTTGCCGGCACAACAGTTCTTAAAGTTAATTGAAAGCTCGGATGGTTCACTGAGAAAACACGTGTTCTACGAGAACGTCAGAGACTTTCAAGGAGACGATAACACTGTTAACAATGAGATAGCACACACGCTCGCCGATCCAGTGATGCTCGATAAGTTCGTATTGCTGAATAATGGTGTCACTGTTGTTGCGCGCGAGTTTTCAAACATACGTGCCACCGAGTACGAGATTGGCGACTATTTCGTTGTGAACGGGTGTCAGACCAGTCACATGGTCTATCGCCATCGAGATGCCGTACGAGAAAATGGTGCGCTTAAGATTCCTGTCAAGATCATTCACACAAATAGCAATGACCTAATTGCGAAGATCATCCGTTCCACAAACCGACAAACCCCGGTTCCTGATGAGGCATTCGTTTCGCTCGACAAATTCCATAAGCGACTACAAGAATTCTACAGAATATTTCCGTCTGATCCGCAAGACAGACTTTTCTACGAGCGCCGTTCGAAGGAGTATTCATCGGTCAGTGACGCCGCTATCGAGCGCCCTCGAATCGTGAATCTTCACTCGCAAATCAGGTCTTTCGCATCGGTGATGATGGGCGAACCGCAACTCGTGATGAGTAATAACCCAAGCACTATTCTTCGGGAGCATCGAACTAGGCTCTTCGTGGAGGATCATAAGTTTACGCCCTACTACTTGTCCGCGCTGCTGTTGTTTAAGTACCACGTCCTGCAATCGCGAGGCAGAATAGACGGGCGCTTCAACTACGCGCGATATTGGCTTTGCTGGCTGGCGCGGATGACTATGGACATGCGAGTCGATGTTGGCCCGATGAACTCCGGGAAGACCGACGAGCGATGTGAGCAAATGGTTGCCAGACTCTCGGACGAAGAGTTTTGCGTGCGGCTGTTTGCGGCGGCGATAGAAACCTTCGAGCATGCCCGCACAGGTTTCACCTCGAACAATATTGTTAGAAAGGGCGAGCTAATCAGGCTTAGGCAGTTTCGCGATGAACTCAGGACGCATATGCAGCGGGAAATTAGTGCTGCAGATCGTGCGCGGACGCCGGCTTCATGAAAAAAGGTGTCGACAAAAAAAGGGTCAGGTTCATTTTTCCAATGTTTCGGGTGGCTTCGGTGGCCGGCCGCGCGGTCGGACGCTGACGGCCCGCTGGGTTAGTGCTTCGATCTGTTGGCGGAAACGGT
The DNA here is from genome assembly GCF_052978205.1 of Rhodanobacter sp. UC4452_H20. Next base: position 464,310 of record NZ_CM129662.1, read on the forward strand.
CGCTGCCCCAGGCACGTTGTTGCGAGCTAAAAAAGGGGTCGAGCTAAAAAAGGGGTCTAAAAAGGGGGTCAGGTTCATTTTTCCAATGTTTCGGGTGGCTTCGGGGCCAAAAAAGGGGTCAGGTTCATTTTTCCAATGTTTCGGGTGGCTTCGGTGGCCGGCCGCGCGGTCGGACGCTGACGGCTCGCTGGGTTAGTGCTTCGATCTGTTGGCGGAAACGGTCGCTGCCCTAGGCACGTTGTTGCTGGGTGCAGAATAAAGGGGACGTGGCTAATTAAATCTCGTCCCTCCGGAATAAGGGGACGGAGGCTGAGGTTTCCCCACGTTTTCATGCCGGCACACCCATCTGATCGAGTAGCGCCGGACTTGGCTTTCGTATCTGATTCATGAGTTCGACGAGCCTGGCGTTTGACCATCGTCGCACCAGCGCCTCACGACCGAGTCGCATGATCGAGTACAGCCGTCGTTTGGCTCGACAAGGTGTCAGCCACTGATCGATACCTGCGGTTTCGCAGGCCATGCCCACCAGCCAACTGGCGAAGGCTGCCATCGTGTGGAGCAGCAACAACACTTCGATGCGCTTGCACAAAGCATGGGGTCAGGTCTAGCATCGTAGCATTCGCTGCACAAAGCATGCAAAGCATGCAAAGCACAAAGCACAAAGCATGGGGTCAGGTCTAGCATCGTAGCATTCGCTGGAGTAGGCTCCGCGGCATGGCTCGACCCGTTCGCCTTGAATTTGGTGGTGCGCTCTATCACGTGACGGCACGTGGTGATCGCCGGGAGGCGATCTATGAGGATGACGTGGATCGTGCGCAGTTTCTTGAGGTGCTCGGCCAGGTGGTCGGGCAGTTCAATTGGTGTTGCCATGCGTACTGCCTGATGAGCAATCACTACCATCTGGTGATCGCGACGCCGGATGGCAATTTGTCAAAAGGGATGCGCCAACTCAATGGCGTGTTCACGCAATGGAGCAATCGCCGTCACCACCGCACGGGCCACCTGTTCCAAGGGCGCTACAAGGCGATCCTGGTCGATGCCGACAGCTATCTACTGGAGTTGACCCGTTACGTGGTGTTGAATCCGGTGCGTGCGCACATGGTGGACTCGCCCGCAAAGTGGCCGTGGAGCAGCTATCAAGCCATTACGGGTGAGGTGGGCGCGCCAGCTTGGCTGGAGACGGATGGGCTTCTTGCGCAGTTTGGAACACGCCGTGCCCGGGCCGTGGCAGCGTACGAGAAGTTCGTGCACGAGGGGATGGAAGGCGAGTCGATCTGGAAACATCTGAACCGCCAAGTATTCCTCGGTGACGATACTTTTGTCGCTGCTTCACACCAACGAGCCGGGCAGCGGCCGGACGACATCAACATTCCGCGTGCTCAGCGTCGGCCACCGGCACCGCCGCTAAAGGCGATTGCGAAAGCCCACCTGGATCGTGATGCCGCCATGCGGGCGGCGTGGGCCACCGGTGAATACAGCTATACGCAGATTGCCGCCTATTTCAACGTGCATTTCACCACGGTCGGCCGCATCGTCCGCGGGGCCGTCTAGATGTCCGAATGCAATGATGCCAGGCCTGACCCTTTGCTTCCCCAGTCGGATTCCGGGAGCCGACGATGATCAAGCTGATCGCAGTCGAACCAAAAGAGCGGTATCAGCTGTTGCTACGTTTCTCCGACGGTGCCTCGGGCGTGTTTGACTTTTCCAGGTTCGTTGAGGCGGACACGGAGATGACGGCGCCGCTGCGTGATCCGGCGTTCTTTGCACGCCACTTCATCGAGCTTGGTGCACTGGCTTGGCCGAACGGGTCGGATTTCAGTGCGGGATCGTTGTATCGGCGGCTGCAGGATGAGGGGAGGTTGGTGCGGGGGAAGAAGGTGGTTCAAAAAGGGGTTCACTTACAATCGTTTGAATCGTCGTGGGACGACCGCTGCCTCTTGTTCGCTTGAGGCTATTGAAGCAAGCTCGGCGGAGCTTTCTCGAAAAAAGGGGTCAGGTTCATTTAGTCCCGATTTTTCGCGGCTTGGGGGGTCTGCCGCGAGGCCTGACGCTGACTGAGCATTGGGTCAGTGCTTCGATTTGCTGTCGAGAGCGTTCGCTGCCCCAGGCGCGCTGCTGCTGAGTGTGTTGGCGAAGGTCGTCGAGATGCTTTTCTTCCACGAGTTCATCGACCAGCGCGCGGTAGGCGGCTTGTCGTGTGGCAAGTGTGGTGGCCAGCAGCATGTATTGTTGGTGCGGCGTGATGAGCGGCGCTGGTTGTCCCATCGCGTTGTGGTGGTGGCTCGAAGGGTAGTCCGCGGGATCGTCGGTCATGTGGGCCCTGACGGGATTGAGCTCGATGTAGCGATAGCAGGTGAGCAGGTACCGGTCGGTATCGACCAGTGCTGCCTTGAAGCGTCTTTCCCACAAGGTGCCGTGCGCCGGTAGCGTGCATTGAAACTGCCGACGTAGCGGCGGCCTACCGCTTGCATCATGCGGGAGATGGCTCCGGTGGTGGCCGGTGTCACCAGCAGGTGGACGTGGTTTGTCATCAACACGTAGGCGTGGATCGCACAGTCGTGTCTGGATGATGCTCCACGCAACTCCTGCAGATAGCGCAAGTAGTCGGCTTCTCCCGCGAAGCAGGCTTGGCGGTCATTGCCTCGTTGAACCACGTGTTGCGGGATGCCGGGAAGATCGATACGGGGCTAGCGCGCCATGCCGTGCTTCCTGCGTTGGAGCGGATCAGGTTGCATGGCTGTTGAAACGAGTGCTGCCGGGAGCGCGCGCGTGGCGCACTTCCATACGGCTCAATCTGGCGTAGGAAATGAACCTGACCCCTTTGGGCGCGAGTACCCCTGCCGCATCAATGACCGCGACCGTGGAAGTGGCTGGTGCCGGCGCCGACGGAGATGCTGATGCCGCCGCTCGGCTCGTCGCAGCTGCCGAAGGCCTTGGTGACGTTGACCGTGCCGGTCTGGTAGTTGCCGCTGAAGCGGCTGCCGCCGGCCACGCCCATGCCGACGCTGCCGTGGACTTGTGGCTGGTTGTAGGTGGAGTCGTCGCAGTCCGCCCGCGCGTCGCGGGCGACTTCGGTGTTGCCCAGGCGTCCGCTGGTGTCGCCGTAGTAGACGCCTGGCGGGTCGCGCGGTGGCGTGGCGGCGACGCTGTCTGCGGTGCGCGTGCGGGGCGTGGTGGCGGGAGCGGGTGTCGTGGCGTCGTTCGCAGGTGTGACCGTGGTGCTGCTGGCGGCTGGCAGTTCGCCGGTCGGGAGTTTGAGATTCAGCGGCTGGGTTGTGCTCTGCGCCCATGCCGGCGCGGCCAGCAAGGTGGCCAGCAGGGCGGGGAGAAGGCGGGGGACGTTCATGCGGACTCCGGGGTGATCACGTATCCAACGCGCGAGGCCGCGTCGGCGTGTACATCCCTGTTGGAAAGGCGGCGCGCCGACAAGTTCCGGGAGGCGTCACGACCTGTCTGTCGTAGGAGCCCGCTTGCGGGCGATGCTTCTGACGAAGTCGCCCAAGAGCATCGCCCGCGAGCGGGCTCCTACGGGTGTTCGGTTCAGCCGGTGGTCTCGATGCGTTCGACGCGGCGCAGGCCGCGCGGCAGCAGGTTGCCGCGGGTGGCGCGGTTGCCGCCGTACTCGACCAGGTCGGCCCACTTCAGGGTGAGCTTGCGCGCGCCGGCGTACAGGGTGACCTCGCCCTTGCCTTCGGCGACGACCGCCACGCCGGCCACGCGCTCGCCCTCGGCCAGCTGCTTCTTGGGAATCTCGATCAGCTTGTTGCCCTTGCCCTTGTCCAGTTCCGGCAGTTCGGCCACCGAGAACATCAAGAGATGCCCTTCGCTGGTGACCACCACGATGCGGTCGCGGGCCGGATCGGCGCTGACCTGCGGCGCCAGCACTTTCGCGCCGTCGCTGAGCGAGATGATCTGCTTGCCGGCCTTGTTGCGGCCGGTGAGCGATTCAAAACGGTTGACGAAGCCGTAGCCGAAGTCGGTGGCGAGGATCAGCCGCGTATCGTTGTCGCCGGCGACCACCGCGTCGAAGCTGGCGCCCGCCGCCGGGCTGAAGCGGCCGGTCAGCGGCTCGCCATTGCCGCGCGCCGAGGGCAGGGTGTGCGCGGGCGTGGAGTAGGCGCGGCCGGTGGAGTCGATGAACGCGACCTGCTGCGTGGTGCGCGCCTTCACCGCGGCGAGCAGGCCGTCTCCCTCGCGGTAGTTCAGTGCCTCGGCGTCGATGTCGTGGCCCTTGGCGGCGCGCGCCCAGCCCTTCTGCGAGAGCACCACGGTGACCGGTTCGCTGGCCACCAGCGCGCTCTCGTCCAGCGCATGCGCCACCTCGCGCTCGACCAGCGGCGAGCGGCGTGCGTCGCCGAACTTCTCGGCATCGGCGCGCAGTTCGTCCTTGATCAGTCCCTTCAGCTTGGCCGGCGATTTCAGCAGCACGTTGATGCGCGCGCGCTCCTCCTCGAGCTGGTCGCGCTCGGCATTGATCTTCATCTCCTCCAGCCGTGCCAGCTGGCGCAGCCGGGTTTCGAGGATGTAGTCGGTCTGCTCCTCGCTGAGCCGGAAGCGTGCCATCAGCACCGGCTTGGGCTCGTCCTCGCTGCGCACGATGCGGATGACTTCGTCGAGGTTGAGGTAGGCGGTGTGCAGGCCTTCGAGCAGGTGCAGGCGACGGTCGACCTTGGCCAGGCGATGTTCCAGGCGCCGGGTGACGGTGCTGGTGCGGAAGCTCAGCCACTCGGTGAGGATGCGCTTGAGGTCCTTCACCTGCGGCCGGCCGTCCAGGCCGATCATGTTGAGGTTGACGCGGAAGCTCTTCTCCATGTCCGTCGTGGCGAACAGGTGCTGCATGGTCTCGTCCGCGTCGACGCGGTTCGAGCGCGGCACGATCACCAGCCGGATCGGATTCTCGTGATCGGACTCGTCGCGCAGGTCCTCGATCATCGGCAGCTTCTTCGCGCGCATCTGCGCGGCGATCTGCTCGAGGATCTTCGACGGGCTGACCTGGTGCGGCAGCGCGGTGATCACGATGTTGCCCTCTTCGCGCTGGTACACCGCGCGGGCGCGCACCGAACCGCCGCCGGTCTGGTACATCGCCAGCAGGTCGGCGCGCGGGGTGATGATCTCCGCCTCGGTCGGGTAGTCCGGCCCGCGCACGTGCTCGCACAGGTCGGCGACGCTGGCGTCCGGATCGTCCAGCAGGCGGATGCACGCGGTGGCCAGCTCGCGCAGGTTGTGCGGCGGGATGTCGGTGGCCATGCCGACCGCGATGCCCATCGAGCCGTTCAGCAGCACGTGCGGCACGCGCGCCGGCAGCCAGCTCGGCTCGTCCATGGTGCCGTCGAAGTTCGGCACCCAGTCCACCGTGCCCTGGGCCAGCTCGCCGAGCAGCGCTTCGGCGATCGGGCTGAGCTTGGATTCGGTGTAGCGCATTGCGGCAAAACTTTTCGGGTCGTCCGGCGAGCCGAAGTTGCCCTGGCCGTCGACCAGCGGGTAGCGGTACGAGAACGGCTGCGCCATCAGCACCATCGCCTCGTAGCACGACGAATCGCCGTGCGGATGGAACTTGCCGATCACGTCGCCGATGGTGCGCGCGGACTTCTTCGGCTTCGCGGTGGCGGCCAGGCCCAGCTCGCTCATCGCGTAGATGATGCGCCGCTGCACCGGCTTCAGGCCGTCGCCGACGAACGGCAGCGCGCGGTCCAGCACCACGTACATCGAGTAGTCGAGATAGGCCCGCTCGGCGTATTCCTTCAGCGGGATCTGTTCGTAATTGGCTTGCAGGTTCATGGAGTTGGATCAATCAGGTAGCGCGCAGGCTGCGCGGATAGCCGGACGATGGTGCCAGAAAGCCGGTGCCTGCGGGTACCTTTCAGTGATCGATGCCGTTGTCTTCGAGCGGGTGCCTGAACTTCACGCCGAGCTCTGCGGCGATGGCGTAATTCGCATCGCAATAGAGGTTCCTGCTTTGGAACTGGTCGATACGCTGGAAATAAACAGGCGGTGATCCTGGTGCACCATCCGCATTGTGCGCAACACGATAGATCGAGAATGTCATGCGCGCTTTGTCGGCATAGGACGTCCCCAGGGTGCGATCAGCCGTGATAACGGTGACGGAACCCTCCGGGTTGCGTAGCAAGACCATGTCGCGCAGCCAGCAATCCGCCCCCTCGATGGTGTCGAAGGCCACGTATTCGGGAATCTTCTCGTTGAAGAACGGCACGACATTCCACATCGGCTTCCTCTGCACCGTCCCATCCGTTTCGCCGGCCTCAACATGATCTTGCATGTAGAACGTGATGTGCTCGAAATCATGTGCGTTGAAGTTGCTTCGGTGGGCATTGAAGACCAGATCTTTCCGGCCATCGCCATCGATGTCGATCGCGTTGGGTCCGTTGGCGATGTCGATGACCTGCAGGTGGCTGAAATTTCGGCCGTGCGATGGCTGCACCGGCGTTTGTGCCCACAAGGCAAGCGGACACACCAGTGCGAATGCAACGATCCCTGCGGACTTCATCACGGCGATGGCCTCAATTTCGTTGAGCGGAGATGCCGAGCTTTCGCAACTGCACCTGCACGCTGTCCGGCCCGGCCAAGTGTGCCGCGCCGACGGCGATGAAGACTGTACCGGGCTGCTGCAGCATGGCGGCGATCTTGGTCGCCCACACTTGGTTGCGCTGCACCAGCAGCCGTTGGTAGAGCTTCGGCTCGTGCAGGCGCATGTCGTCGTTGCCGATGCGCGCGATGGCGTCCACGTCGCCGGCCTTCCAGGCGTCGATCAGTTCGGTGAGCCGGAACGTGCCCTTGTTCGCGTCGCGCATGGTCGAGCGCAGCAGGGCCAGCTCGATCGCGCGCGGCATGTCGGCGAGAAAGCGGATCTGCTGTTCGGCGGTTTCCAGGCCCAGCACCGGCTTGCCGGCGGCGCTCATCTGCGCCTTCAGCTGCTTGTCCACGCCATGCTCCGGGTCGAGCCCGGCCTTCAGCAGCGGCGTCACCGCCAGCGTCAGCGCGGCCAGCCACGGGCGCATCACGTTCAGCGTCTGCATGCCGCCGGGCACGCCGAGCTTGTTCGCCAGCAGGTCCAGCCGATGCGCCTCCGACTGGCTGAGCTGGCTGGACAACGGGTGCGTCGCATCCATCCCGTAGCGCAGCACCAGCGCCGTCATGTTCGCCGGGTCGTCGTCGGTCAGTTCGATGTACAACGTCCGGCTGTCTGCCAGCGCCCGGTCCAGCGTCGGGTCGTGCCAACTGGCGTCGCTCGGCATCAGGTGCACCGTGCCGAACAGGTAGATCGTGGTATCGGCATCCTTCACTACCCACAGCGCGGGGTGGGCGATGACTGCCGCGGGCAGCAACAGGAGCAGGCAGAGGGAGATGTGGGCGAGCAGGTGCTTCATGCCTGCGAGTGTTGCGGCAAGCGCGTGGCGGTTCAATCCGGTACCCCGGATTGTCTGCGATCGTCCATGCCGATCAGTCGCCCGAACGCCAGCGCGGCGGTTCGCCCTTCAGCCAGCACACGGCGATCAGGCCGAGGGTAAGCAATGCCAGGCTGAGCGCGAACATGACGGGGTCGGCCGCTGGTCGCAGGAAATGAAAGATCAGCGCAACACACCCCGCATAGACGGCAAGGCAAACCCAACCCTCCCATCGAGTCGGCAGGCCCCAGCCCCAGCCGTAGCGTTTGGCGGGAAACCAATACTTGTTCTGGCTATCCATTTCGGCTCCCTGGGAGAGTTTGTGGCGTTTGAACTTGAATGACGCCGACCTCGTTTGACCTACAGGCCGAGCAGCCCCCAGGTCCAGTAAACACCAATGCCCATTTGCACGGCAAAGGCGGTGAAGCGGGCGTTGACGGCGATGACGCTGGTCGAAGCCAGGTGGATGCCGGATTGGATGACCCTCGCGCCCAGCAGCCAGGGGGCCAGCGCATCCGTGACCTCGGTCCGATCCGTGACCAGCGCGACCAGCAACAGCCCGCCGAAGACGGGCAGGCTTTCGATGCAGTTCGCGTGTGCCCGGGCGAGCCGCTGCATGAACGGCGAAAGGCCCGCGTTGTCGGGCGCGAACCCGTTCGAGCGGACGCGGCCGGTGACGACGAGGTAGCTGCGCAGCACCTCCATCACTACCAGCAGCAGTAATGTCCAGGCGAGGAACAGCGTGAGTACCAGAGCTGAGGTGGTCATGGTGCCGCCTGCGATTTGCGTGGAGTGGGTGGGATGGGTGGTAGCCGCCGGCTAGGTCGGGGCTCGTTTGGATTACAGCCAATTCATTTCTTCCGCCCCTTGTTCGCGTCCCTAATATGCTCTTGTTTTGGCAGCCGCCATTGCGTGGGCCGTCAATGCGATTCAGTGGGGCCCCGCGCTGGAGGTGGCAACGAATCCGGACGGAGCGAAGCTGTCTTCAATCCCGTCATGCCGTCGGGCGTGGATGCTTTCACGGAGTTTCGGGTTCGATGGGTGCGCGCGCAAAGCCGCCTGAGCAGGGCCAGGATCACCAGTTCGACGAGCGCGAAACCGAACCCTGCCAGCGCCGCGATGCCCTTGATCTTCCCCTGCTGTTCCTGCGTGGGGAACAGCTCCAGCGACCCATGGATGAAATAGGCGACATCGAGTAGCAGCAGGAGCGCGAACACAAGCCCCAGAAGCGACAGCATGCCGGCCTGGAGACGGGTGCCCCCGGTTTTCCGCATGACCCTTCCATCCGTTCCCTGGTGCACATGAAAGCCCTCAGGCATCCCCTGGATATTCGGCACGGCGCGGCGGCAATGACTTGAGCCCGCGCGCGCGTCAGCGCGGCACGCGGTAGCCGCCGGGCACGCCGTGCGGGCTCAGGGTGATCTGCCACAGCTGGTCGCGGCGGCTGCGGAAGACCGCGGCGGAGACGGCGAGGTAGTAGCGCCACATGCGCCGGAAGCGTTCGTCGTAGGTTTCCGGCAGGGTGGGCCAGGCGGATTCGACGTTGGCGCGCCAGGCGGTGAGGGTGCGGTCGTAGTCGGCGCCGAAGTTGTGCCAGTCCTCGACCACGAACAGGTCTTCCAGCGCGGCCGCGACCTGGCTGGCGGCGGGGATCATCGAGTTGGGGAAGATGTATTTCTCGATCCACGGATCGGTCTGCGCCGGCGCGCCGTTGCTGCCGATGCAGTGGAGCAGCGACAGGCCACCCTCCTTCAGGCAGCGGCGCACGGTTTCGAAATAGCTGCGGTAGTTCTTGCCGCCGACGTGCTCGAACATGCCGATCGAATACACCGCGTCGAACGGCTCGTCGACCTCGCGGTAATCCTGCAGGCGGATCTCGATCGGCAGGCCGGCGCAGAGTTCCCGCGCGTAGTCGGCCTGCTGTTGCGAGACGGTGATGCCGACGCCTTCGACGCCGTAGTGCTCGGCGGCATACTTCAACGCCTCGCCCCAGCCGCAGCCGATGTCGAGTACGCGCTGGCCGGTCTTCAACTGCAGCTTGCGGCAGACCAGGTCGAGCTTGGCCTCCTGCGCGTCGTCGAGGTTGTCGGCCTTGGCCCAGTAGCCGCACGAGTACACCAGGCGCTTGCCAAGCATGGCCTGGAACAGGTCGTTGCCGAGGTCGTAGTGGGCCTTGCCGATCTCGAACGCGCGCTCGCCGCGCTGCAGGTTGATGAAGCGCGCCTTGAGGTGGGCGAGCACGGTGTCGAGGGTCTTCAGGCCCTGGTCGATGCCCGCACTGAGCAGGCGGGTGCACAGGCCGGGCAGGTCGGCGGCGTCCCACCAGCCGTCCATGTAGGCCTCGCCCAGGCCCAGCGAACCGTGGGCAAACACGCGGGCGTAGAGGCGTTCGTCGTGTACCTGCAGGTCGGTCGCGTCGTGGCCGTTGATGTGGATGCCGGCTTGCGCCAGCAGTTCCCCGGCGCGGTTCTTGAGGTCGTCCTGGCTCATGCGCTACCTCGTGCCTTGATGATGCCCATGCGGCTGCGGCGAATCGCCGAGTACCGCGAAGCTTGCCGGCCAGCGTGCATACGTGGCGTCGACGCGGGCCTCACGCAGCCGTTGCAGCAGCGCCTCGGCCTGCTCGTCGAGCAGCACGAACTCGATCTTGACCGGCAGGTCGTCGGCCAGTTCGAAGAACTGCTCCTCGTGCAGCACGCCGTGGCGGCCGTAGCCGGCGATCGCGCGGAACACCGAGCCGCCGCCGATATGCAGCGCCTTGGCCTGCGCCAGCAGCCACTCGGAAAGCAGGATGCCTTCGTGACGTGCACGCGCATGGCAATAGAAGGTGAGGTGCGCGCCGTGTTGCAGGGCTTGGTGATTCATGGGGTCTCCCGTTCAGTGGCGCAGCAGGTTGCGGGTCAGGGCGAGGCCGAGCACGGTCATGCCCAGCGAGCCGGCCAGGTGGCTGAGCACGTGGCCGCCGAACCACAGGTACTGCTGGCGCAGCAGCAGGGTGACCGCTTCGCCGGAGAAGGTGGAGAACGTGGTCAGGCCGCCGAGGAAGCCGGTCATCACGAACAATTGCAGCTCCGGAGACGCGGCCTGGAAATGGCGGAACAGGCCGATTGCCACGCCCATCAGCAGGCCGCCGGTGAGGTTGGCGGCCAGCGTGCCCAGCGGCAGGGTGGGGAACAGCGGGTTGAACAGCAGGCCCAGGCCCCAGCGGCACCAGCAACCGAGGGCACCGCCCAGCCCGATCGCGACAAATCCAGTCAGACCCACGTGCGCTACTCCGTTGCAGGAAAGGTTCCGGCGACCGCAGCGACAGGCAGGCCTGCGCCGCCGGGAACCGGCGTTGCAGGCATCATCAACCTCGTGGCGGAAGCACCCGGGGTGGTTGGTTGCGGACGCGTCGCGCGCCCGCAACGGGAGGCATGCCATCTCCCATCGGGCCATCGTAGTGGAAACCGCCGGCCGCCCGTCAAGCGTGGATCAACCGCCGCGCCTGCCGACCGGCGCGACCGGGTCGGTCACGCTTTCCACCGACATCAACACGGTCGCGGTGGCCAGGGCGCGAACCAGGCTGGGCGAACGGTAGCCCGGGTCGGCCAGCCAGCGACGCCACACCGATTCGTCCACCTTCTCGTTGACGCCGCTGCCCACGGTGCGGTCGAACGGCGGCTTGAACTCCTTGTAGAGGCCGTCCATGAACTCCTTGTAGGAGTCGCGCGGCACGCCCGTGCATGCATCAGGCGGCGGCACCAGCAGTTCGCTGCAGGTGAGGCCTGCCTTGATCGCGCGGGTCTGCAGCCAGGCCAGGGCCAGGTCGGGCAGCGGGTCGGGCTTGCGGCCGGCGCCGTCGCGGCGATTGCCGCCGCCCACGTCGGAGTGCGAGCCGATGAACCAGCGTTGCTCGACGTCGACCTGTTCGCGCTTCTTGGAGGTCAGCGATTCGCCGGGCTTGACGGTGTACGGATTGCGCGTCCACACCGCGGGCTGGAAATCGCCGCGATGTTCGTCCAGCGCCAGCGCCTGGTAGGCGTGCTTGACGATCTTGCTCAGCTCGGTGTCGTGGAAGCGGTAGCGCGAGCGCGCAAACGGAAACCACGAGGCAGTGTCGGGGATGCCGAGCGAACCGACCGTGTCCCACACGCCGATGAAATGGATGTCCACCTCGATCGAGTGCTGCTGGCGAAATGCCCGCGCGGCCGGGTCGTCGGGCCTGGTCTCCACGTCGCGGTAGAAATCGTAGGCGTGACTTGCGTCGGCGCGGGACAGCTTGCCGCGGCCGTCGCGCTTGAGCAGGCCGCATTTTCGGATCAGGCCGCCCAGGCTGCGCGCGGTATAGGCGCCGCGGCTGAAACCGAACAGGTAGATCTCGTCGCCCGCCTGCCACGTGTCGCACAGCCAGCGGTAGCCATCCAGCACGTTGCCCGAGAGGCCATAGCCGAACGCGCCGCCGAGCAGGTGGGTGATCCCGCGCTTCACCCCCACGCCGGGGATGTAGTTGACCTGTTGCACGTTGCCCAGTGCGTCGCGCGGCGCGATCAGCCGACGCAGGCGCTCCACGTTGGTATTCGATTCCGGCTTGTTCCAGGTGCCATCGAACAACAGCACCAGTCGGCGCGTGGTCATGGATTCCTCCGTCGCGACGGGCGCAGCCCGCGACAGCTTCGGGTCGATCGGCGCCGACTGTAGCAGGCGCCATGCGCCAGTGTGGCCGGCGGCGTATGCTGCAAGGTCAACTCCGCCAGACGAGGCGACGCGCGACGATGCAGTCACGGGCCCGGACAGACATGGCGCAGGCGTTCCGGCGCCTGCACGACCGCAGCCGCGTACTGCTGCTGCCCAACGCCTGGGATGCGCTCAGCGCGCGGCTGTTCGCGCGGCGGGGCTTCGCCGCGGTGGCCACCACCAGCGCCGGCGTGGCGTGGTCGCTGGGCTACGCCGATGGCGAGCAGGCGCCGCTGGACGAGGTGCTGGCGGCGGTCGCCCGCATCGTGCGCGCGGCGGAGGTGCCGGTGACGGTGGACATCGAGACCGGCTACGGCGAGACGCCGGCGGAGGTGGCCGCGACGGTGCAGTCGGTGATTGCCGCGGGCGCTGTCGGCATCAACATCGAGGACGGCATGCCGGGCCACGGCCCGCTGCGCGAGGCGTCCGCGGCGGCGGCGCGGGTGCGCGCGGCACGAACGGCCGCCGACGCGGCCGGGGTGCCGATCGTGATCAATGCACGGGTCGATCACTGGATGCAGCATGACGGCGCCGAGCCGGCCGCACGCCTGGCCGACGCCATCGAGCGTGGCCGCGCCTATCTCGCCGCGGGCGCCGACTGCATCTATCCGATCGGACTGGCCGATCCGGCCACGCTGGCCGCGCTGGTGCGCGCGCTCGACGCGCCGGTCAACGTCGCGGCAGGCGCCGGCATGCCCGGCCTGGCCGAGCTTTTCCGGCTCGGCGTGGCCCGGGTCAGCACCGCCACGCGGCTGACCACGCTGGCGCTGGCGGCCGTCGATCACGCGCTGGCGCGCATGCGCGAGAGCGGAAATTTCGAGGGACTGGTTGCCGACTTCGGCTACGCCGACGCGCAGCAACTGTTCGAACCGGTTCGAACTGACGAGAGGTGACAGGAATGAGTGGACGCATCGACTACAGGACCGCCTCGCCGGCCGCCTTCAAGGCCATGCTGGCGATGGAAGCCCAGGTTCGCGGCAGCGGCCTGGAGCATTCGCTGATCGAGCTGGTGAAGATGCGCGTGTCGCAGATCAACGGCTGCGCGTACTGCCTGGACATGCACAGCAAGGACGCGCGCGCCGCCGGCGAAACCGAGCAGCGGCTGCACGTGCTGGCGGCGTGGCGCGAGGCGCCGTTCTACTCGGCGCGCGAGCGTGCCGCGCTGGCCTGGGCCGAGGCGGTCACCTTGGTATCGACGAACGACCTGCCTGACGCCCTGTATGACGAGGTACGCGCCCAGTTCGACGACAAGGCCATGGTCGATCTCACCCTGGCGATCATCGCGATCAACGGCTGGAACCGGCTGGCCATCGGATTCCGCGCGGATGTCGGCAACTACCAGCCGCAGCCGGCGGGTTGATCGCGCCATGGTGCTGGAGCGCGCATTCTACCGGCGCGACCCGCGCACGGTGGCGCCGGAACTGCTGAACAAGGTGCTGCGGCACGCCGACGGCCGCAGCGGCCGCATCGTGGAAACCGAAGCCTACTGCGGGCCGACCGATCCGGCCGCGCACTCCTGGCGCGGCCGCACGGCGCGCAATGCGACGATGTTCGGTATGCCGGGGCTGCTCTATGTGTACTTCACCTACGGCATGCATTGGTGCTGCAACCCGGTCTGCGGCGAGGAGGGCGAGGGCGTGGCGGTGTTGTTGCGCGCGCTGGCGCCGCTGGACGGGCTGGCTGCGATGCGCGCCGCACGCCCCGCCTGCCGCAGCGATCGCGACCTGTGCCGCGGACCGGCGCGGCTGTGCCAGGCGATGGGCATCGACCGCGCGCAGGACGGCATCGACCTGGTCGACGGCGCCGGCGGCTTCAGCATCGTCGACGATGGCGTGCCGCCGCCGGCCGCGCCGGTGATCACGCCGCGCGTCGGCATCACCCGCGCGGTCGACGAGCCGTGGCGCTGGTACGTGCCGAACGACCCGCACGTCTCGCGTCGCTGAGCGGAGGTGCTTGCCGCGCAGACCACATGGAATTGACGGCAGGTTGATCGCGCGCGGTACACGGTACCCAGCCTCACCACCCATTGCGGAGCCTGCGGCCATGCCTTATTCCTCCATCAGCAACCTGCCCGATTCCGTACGCGACCACCTGCCCAGGCACGCGCAGGAGATCTACAAGGAAGCATTCAACAGCGCCTGGGACGAATACGCCGACAAGGACGAGCGGCGCGGCGACGAGTCACGCGAGGAAGCGGCGCACAAGGTCGCCTGGTCGGCGGTCAAGCAGAAGTACGAGAAGGGCCGCGACGGCAACTGGCACGCCAGGTAGCCGGGATTCGGGGTTCGGAGCCGGGGACCTGCGTCAGGCGTGCGGCAGGCCGCGCGCCTTGAGAAATTCGCGGGCATTTTCGGCGTCGTGTTCGAACCACGCGCGGGTCGAGCCGAGACGGAACGAATAGCCCCAGGCGTCCATGTCGCGCATCAGGCGTTCGCGGCCCACGCCGGGCAGCTCGTCGGCCAGCACGATCTGCAGGTAGCAGGTGGCGTCTTCTTCCTCGATCGAATCGGTGGCGTCGGTATGGACGTCCGGACGTCTGTCCGCCGGCAGCACGATCAGGTGGCCGGCCTCGTGCAGCAGCGAGTGTGCCGGCGTGTCGTCGCGGGCGTAGACGGTGGTGCCGATGATGCCGGCCTCCTCCTCGCCCCAGAAGCTGCCGGGAATCGGTTCACCCGCCGCCACCCGCTGCAGGTGCAGGCCGAAGCGGCCGAGCAGCGCCGCGGGCGCGTCGAATCCGATGTCGGCCATGCGCAGCACGGTGCGGGCCGGATCGCCGGAAGGTCGCGTGATGTCGGGATGCATGGTCGTGCGCCGGGCGCGTGCGGTGGCGGCGGAGTGGAGCCGGACAGGGTGCCGGCGGGCTGTCGAATGATGAAAACCGGCTGGCCGCGGCTCAGCCGGTCCTGGCTTCGTCCTTGTTCTCGCCCTTGGCCGCCTGCTTGCCTTCCGGCAGGGTGACCGAGAGTTCGAGGATCTCGTGGCCGCTGTCGCGCTCGAAGTTGATGTTGATCGCATCGAGGTCGACGTGGACGTATTTCTTGATCACTTCGAGCAGTTCGTTGCGCATCATCGGCAGGTAGTCCGGTGCGCCGCGGGTGGAGCGCTCCTGCGCCACGATGATGCGCAGGCGTTCGCGCGCCACCGTGGCGGTGGCTTCGGGCTTGCGCTTCAGGAAATCGAGAATACCCATCGTGATCAACCTCCGAACACGCGCTGGAGAAAGCCCTTCCTGGGCACGTCGATGAAGCGCAACGGGCGCTCTTCGCCGAGAATGCGGGCCACCGTGTCGCCGTAGGCCTGGCCGGCCTGCGAGTTGGCGTCGACGATTACCGGGATGCCGTTGTTGGAGGCGGTCAGCACGTTCTCCGATTCGGGGATCACGCCGACCACCTCGATGCCGAGGATTTCCTCCACGTCCTTCACGCTGAGCATCTCGCCGATCGCCACGCGCGCCGGGTTGTAGCGGGTCAGCAGCAGGTGCTGGGTGACCGGGGTCTCGCCCTTCTCGGCGCGCCGGGTCTTGCTGGCGAGCAGGCCGAGGATGCGGTCCGAATCGCGCACCGAGGACACTTCCGGGTTGACCACCACCACGGCGTGGTCGGCGAAGTACATCGCCAGGTGGGCGCCCTTCTCGATGCCGGCGGGGGAGTCGCACACCACGTACTCGAAACCCTCCGCGGACAGGCCGTCGAGCACCTTCTCGACGCCTTCCATGGTCAGCGCGTCCTTGTCGCGGGTCTGGCTGGCGGCCAGCACGTACAGGTTGTCGTAGCGCTTGTCCTTGATCAGCGACTGCTTGAGCGTGGCCTCGCCGTGCACGACGTTGACGAAGTCGTACACCACGCGGCGTTCGCAGCCCATGATCAGGTCGAGGTTGCGCAGGCCGACGTCGAAGTCGATCACCGCGGTTTTCTTGCCGGCCATGGCCAGGCCGGTGGCGAGCGAGGCGCTGGTCGTCGTCTTGCCGACGCCGCCTTTGCCGGAGGTGACAACGATAATCTCAGCAGTCAAGGGCCCATCTCCGCGTGGTTGTTCTTGTTGTACAGGATGCGTGGTGAACGATCACAGCCTGGCGATCAGCAGCTTTTCGCCTTCCAGCCAGCATTGCACGGATTGACCTTCGAGTTCGGCCGGAATCTGCTCGAACACGCGGTACTGCCCGGCGATCGCGACCAGCTCGGCGCGGAAGCCGGAGACGAAGATGCGCGCCTTCTCGTCGCCTTGCGCGCCGGCCATGGCACGCCCGCGCAGGCCACCGTAAATGTGGATGTTGCCGTCGGCGATCACCTCCGCGCCGTTGGCGACGGTGCCGGTGACGATCAGGTCGCAGTCACGCGCGTAGACCTGCTGGCCGGAGCGCACCGTGCCGATGTGGTGCTCGGTGCTTTGCCGGTTGCCGGCGGCGGGGGTGGACAGGATCGGTTCGGGCGGCGGCGCGGGTTCGGTGCGCGCCGGCTGGGCTGCCGCCGGCGCGGCCGCGGCCGGTTCGTACGCCGCGCGGAACTTGGCGATCAGCGGCAGGCCCATGCGCTTGGCCAGCGCCTCGGTCTCGCTGGTGCCGTAGGCCAGGCCCACCGGCAGCATGCCGGCGCTGCGCACGGCCTCCAGCAGGGCGTCGACCGCGCCGTCGTCGGGCAGGCTCGACAGGTGGCTCAGGTCCAGCACTACCGCGGCGCGGGCGAACATCTGCGGCGCGGCGCGCACGCGGCGTTCGAGTTCGTCGCACAGCGCGGCGGCGTCGACCCGGCGCACGCGCACGCAGGCGATGCCGACCTGGCCGAAGCGCAGGTCGCAGGCGTCGTTGGTTTCGGCGCGGGCGTTCATGCGTGCCGCTCGCGGGCGATACGCCGCTGGCCGCTGTCGTCGTGCGGCAGCTCGCGCTCGGCCAGCCACGCCGTGTCGGGCAGCCCGCCGTGCTCCAGCCAGGTGTCGCGGACGTACGCGTAGCTGGGCAGGTCCTTCGCCAGCAGGCTGACCTGCGGGCCGTCGGGCCCCATTTTTTGCTGGTCGACCTCCTGGAAGCCGTAGGTGCCGTGGAACAGCACCACCACGTCGTCGCGCGGCTCCAGGAACACCTCGCAGGTCAGCAGCGGCACGCGCACTTCGGCGTAGCTGTGCACATCGCTGTAGAAAATGCGGCCCAGCCCGTGGCGCCGGTAGGCGTTGGCGATCACGATGCGGTCGATGTAGACGAACTGCGGGTAATGCGCCGCGAACCAGCGGTAGTTCGGGCTGTCGTAGTCGAGCCCTTCGCGCAGGGCGATCAGGAAACCGGCCATGTGGCCGTCGATCTCGGCGACACGGAAGTAGTTCGCGTGCTCGAAGAAGTAGCGCAACTGGCCGGCATCGAGGGTGAGGATGGAGCGACCGGCGGCGTTGTTGAGCGCCAGCACGGCATCCAGGTCGTGCTCGCGCACGTCGCGGATGGCAAGGGCCATTCGTTGCTCCGCAATGGTGGAATCGGGACAGGAGTCGACGGTGCGGCTCCCGGACGGCGCATTATGCCATGCGGCTGTCGCGCTGGCATCAAGCCGGGAACATGTAAAACCGGCGTAAAGCGGTGCCGGCAAGGCCTGGCCGGGCGTGACTTCCCGCGCATTGCGCGCGTGGCGCGCTCCCCTATGATGCCGGGCATGCAATTGTCCAACTTCAACCACGTGCGGCTGCTGCGCTACGCCGGCCTGTTCACCTACCTGTGCGTGGGTACCCCGCTGATCACCAGCTGGGCGGCCGAACGGGTGAGCCTGCTGCATCGGCCCAACCTCGCGTTGCTGATGTGGACGCTGTGCTACCTGCTGTTCGGCCTCCTGTACTGGGTGGTCACCAGCAACCTCGGCCAGCGCCGTTACCAGGGGCTGCGCCTGATCGGGCTGGTGGCGATGAGCTTCTTCGCGATGGCGGTGGGCTGGTACAGCCACAGCGGCCTGTCGGCGATGCTGATGGCGATCAGCGCGGTGGCGTTGCCGTGGCTGCTGCCGGTGTGGCTGGGCGTGCTGTGCATCGTGCTGCAGAACCTCAGCCTGGTCGCGGTGTTCGTCAACTTCCCCGAGTACGACCACAGCGTCGGACTGGCCTTCCTGCAGACCAGCATCTACCTGGGCATCTCGGCGCTGACCTACATCGCCTCGCTGGCGACCAGCCAGCAGGCCGAGCAGAGCGACGTGCAGCGCCGCCTGAACTCCGAGCTGCGCACCACGCGGGCGTTGCTGGCCGAATCGAGCCGGATCGCCGAGCGCATGCGCATCGCACGCGACCTGCACGACCTGATCGGCCACCATCTCACCGCGCTCAGCCTGAACCTGGAAGTGGCCTGCCACCTCACCAACGAGGCGGCCGCGGCGCACGTGCGCAAGGCGCAGAGCACGGCCAAGCTGCTGCTGGCCGACGTGCGCGAGGTGGTCAGCGAGTTGCGCCAGGACGACTCGATCGACCTGACCCAGGCGCTGCGCGGCCTCACCGAGGGCGTGCCCGGCCTGAACGTGCACGTGGCGATGCCGCCGCGCTTCAGCGTGGAGGACCCGCAGCGCGCCCAGGTGCTGCTGCGCTGCGCGCAGGAAATCGTCACCAATACCGCGCGACACGCGGGCGCGCGCAACCTGTGGCTCAATTTTGCCTACGCCGAGGCCGGCCAGCTGGGGCTGCACGCGCGCGACGACGGTCGCGGCGCCGACCAGGTGGCCGAAGGCAACGGCCTGTCCGGCATGCGCGAGCGCCTGGCCGAGTTCGGCGGCAGCGTGTCGCTGGATGCCGGCCTGAGCCGAGGCTTTGCGCTGACCGTGCGGCTGCCACTGGGCGAGCAGGCGGCGCTGGCGCACACGCCCTCGCGGTTCGAGCCGCCGGCGCTGGATGTTTCGTAAGCGGTTCGGCGGCAGCCCTTGTGCAGGCGCGGTCGCCCGCGGCGGAAGCCGTGCAACAATACGGCGCTTACCTAGGGGCACCACCCAGCCAGCCGCCAGTCACCCATGACCGAGGATCCCCGATGATTTCCGTCTGTCTCGTCGACGATCAGAACCTGGTGCGGCAGGGCGTCCGTTCGCTGCTGGACCTGGCCGAGGACATCCGCGTGGTGGCCGAGTGCGCCGACGGCGCGCAGGCCGTGCTGGAGGTGCCGCGGATCAAGCCCGACGTGATGCTGCTGGACCTGCGCATGCCGAACATGAGCGGGCTGGAAGTCCTGCAGGCGCTGTCGGCGCGCAACGAATTGCCGCCGACCATCATCCTGACCACCTTCGACGACGACCAGCTGGTGCTGCAGGGCCTCAAGGCCGGCGCGCGCGGCTACCTGCTGAAGGACGTCTCGCTGGAGCAGCTGGTCGAGGCCGTGCGCACCGTCGCCGCCGGCGGCTCGCTGGTGGCGCCGATGGTCACCCAGCGCCTGATGGCCGGCGTGGCGCGGATGCAGAACCAGTTCACCAGCCTCGAACAGCCCGACCCGCTGACCGAGCGCGAGACGGAGATCCTGCGCCTGCTCTCCGGCGGCTACAGCAACAAGGAGATCGCCAACTCGCTGAAGGTGGCCGAGGGCACGGTCAAGAACCACGTCTCCAACATCCTTTCCAAGCTCGGCGTGCGCGATCGCACCCGGGCCGTGCTGAAGGCGCTGGAACTGGGCATCGTATGAGCTCCGACGGGGTTGCGCGCCTTGGGTGGAGCTGCCTTCGCGGCCGCGGCGGGAGCCTCTGCGGGCGGATGGCGTTCAAGCCCGCGAGCAAGTAACATCGGCGGCTTCGGCGTTTGCCGACCCCCGCTGCTGCCCCCTGGGCCCGCGCAGCTGTTGGGGCACACTCAAGGTATGGCGTAAAGACGCTTCGGAGAACTCTGGAATGATGCGTGTCTTTGAATTTCTGGTTGCCCTGGTCATCGTCGCGGTGATTGGCGTGGTGGCGGCGGTGGTCATGCCCTCCAGCGGGCACGTCGAACGCTCACAGGTTGTCGGCAAGGACATGCGCCAGGTGTACGACCTGCTGAACAATTTCCGGCGCTTCCCGGATTACTCCGTGCTCCGTTCACAGGACAGCGGCGTGCAGTTCAAGTTCTCCGGCAAGGCGTATGGCCCGGGTTCCGAGATCAGCTGGACCAGCACCGACCCCAAGCTGGGTGACGGCGGTCTGACCATCGCCAGCGCCACGCCGCAGTTCGACCAGATCGACAACAACACCCAGGATGCGACCATCGTCTGGAACCTGGACAACAACTGGCGCGGTCTGGACAAGCATTTCACGCTGGATCTCGAGCGCCAGGGTCACGGCCGCCTGACCCAGATCACCTGGTCGTACGACGTGCAGTACGGCTGGAACCTGATCAACCGCTTCGCGAACCTGTACATCCACGGCGATCCGGACTCGTTCATCCAGTTCAGCCTGAACAACCTGCAGAACGTGCTGGCCGGCGTGGCCAACGTCGACTACAGCGGCCTGATGCCGAAGATCGCGCAGTCGCAGCCGACCCCGGTGCTGTTCGTCACGCGTCACATCGACCGCAGCAAGGGCGGCTCCGAAGTGCTCGACGACATCCTGGCGCAGTCGCAGACCGAGCTGAAGGCGCAGGCCAAGAAGCTGGGCGTGAACGTGACCGGCCCGGCGATCCTGTTCATCACGAACTACGGCGATCCGGATTTCGATTTCGACGTGGCCCTGCCGATCGACTCCAGCACGCTGACCATCAACGGCCAGAGCGAGCAGCTGACCGCTCCCGTCGCGCCCACGCTGGACGCGACCGCCGCCGCCGAGCCGGCGCCGTCCGCTTCCGCCGCAGCCGCCGCCGCGGCCGCCGCCACGGCCGGCACCCGCGACCGCTTCGGCAACCTGGTGGTGGAAGGCGATGTGCGCGGCATGATGGCCTTCGGCGGTTCCACGCTGCAGGGCATCTGGGAAGGCACCTTCAACGGCGTGCCGCAGACCGTGAAGATGCTCACCGCCTACGCGCAGACCCACGGTTACAAGTTCGACAGCACCGTGAACCCGCCCTACGACATCGTGGTCGCGGCAGAGGTGAGGGATTCCACCGGTGCGATCACCAGCTACGCACGCCACCAGGTGTCGCTGCCGCTGCTCGACGCGCCGGCGCAGACGCCGGAGCAGGAAGCAGGCCTGCTTCCGCCCGAGCAGAACGGTGCACCGGCGGCCGCAGGTTCGGCGCCCGCACCGGCCGCCTCCAGCGCACCGGCTGCGGCTGCCACTGCCGCCGAATAAACCTGGCGCACGGCAGCTGTTCGATGAAGGCCCTTTCGTGACGAAAGGGCCTTTTTCTTGGGCGCCCCTGCGACTGCACGCCGGCCGTGCGCGCGGTCGCGGCGCTCTTGCGGTACATTGCCGGGACACTCCGGCGCCCCGACTGGCCGGCGGCCAGCGCGTCGCCAGCCCGGCCACAGCCCGCTCGCGGACATGATCGAAACCGACAAACTCACCCGATGCTACGGCAACCTCACGGCGGTGGATGCATTGAGCATCCGCGTCGAGCCGGGCCAGGTGCTGGGGCTGCTCGGACCCAATGGCGCGGGCAAGTCCACGGCCATGCGCATGATCGCCGGCTTCCTGGTGCCGACCTCCGGCAGCGCGCGGGTGTGCGGTTACGACGCGATGCGCGAACCGCTGAAGGCCAAGCGCGCGCTGGGCTATCTGCCCGAGGGCGCACCCAGCTACGGCGAGATGACCGTGCGCGAGTTCCTGCAATTCATCGTGCGCATCCGCGGGCTGCGCGGCGAGGCGGGCTATCGGCGCATGGATGCGGTGGTGCAGCAACTGCAGCTGGACGAGGTGCTCGGCTTGGGCATCGACACGCTGTCCAAGGGTTTGCGCCGACGCGTGGGCCTGGCCCAGGCGATCCTGCACGACCCGCCGGTGCTGATGCTGGACGAACCCACCGACGGCCTCGACCCGAACCAGAAGCACGCGGTGCGCCAGCTGATCGACATGATGGCGCGCGACCGCACGATCCTGATCTCCACCCACCTGCTGGAAGAAGTGCACGCGCTGTGCAACCGGGTGGTGATCATCGCCCGCGGCAAGCTGCTGGCGGATGCCACGCCCGCCGAGCTGGAGGCGCGCTCGCGTTATCACGGCGCGGTATCGTTCAGTGCGCCGGGCAGCGGCATGTCGCAGGAAATGCTGGGCCGGCTGCCGCAGGTGGCCGGGGTGGAGATCGATCCGCTGGACGGTCGCGTCACGGTGTTCCCCAAGCCGGGCGAGCGCATCCTGGAACCGGTCGAGCGGCTGTTGCAAGAGCAGGGGCTTGAAGTCTCCGAGATCCAGCTCGAACGCGGCCGCCTCGACGAGGTGTTCCGCCAGATCACCAGCGGTGAGGAAGTCGGCCGCGGGGTGGCGGCATGAGTCCGGTCAACGCGGTGGTGCGGCGCGAGCTGGGCAGCTACTTCGCGACGCCGGTGGCCTATGTTTTCCTGGTGATCTTCCTGGTGCTCGCCGGCATCCTGACCTTCTACGTCGGCGATTTCTACGAGCGCGGACAGGCCGACCTGCAGCCGTTCTTCGTGATGCACCCGTGGTTGTACCTGATCCTGGTGCCGGCGATCACCATGCGCATGTGGGCCGAGGAGACCAAGGGCGGCACGCTGGAACTGCTGCTGACCCTGCCGCTGACGCTGTGGCAGGCGATGCTCGGCAAGTTCCTCGCCGCATGGCTGTTCATCGGGCTGGCGCTGGCACTGACCTTTCCGATCTGGATCACCGTCAACTACCTGGGCGCGCCGGACAACGGCGTGATCCTGGCCGGCTACCTGGGCAGCTGGCTGATGGCCGGCAACTTCATCGCCATCGGCGCCTGCCTGTCAGCGCTGACGCGCAGCCAGGTGGTGGCCTTCATCCTCACCGCGCTGGTCTGCGTGCTGCTGATCCTGGCCGGGCAGCCGCAGGTGCTGGATTTCTTCCAGGGCGCGCTGCCGCGGCGCCTCATCAACGCCGTGGCGCACCTTTCGATGCTGCGTCATTTCGAGGCGATCTCGCGCGGTGTGCTCGACCTGCGCGACCTGCTGTACTTCGTGCTCAGCACGCTGGGCTGGCTGGTCGCCGGCGTGTTGCTGCTCGACCTCAAGCGGACGCGCTGAACGATGCCGCGCCTGCGCCTGCCCCGCCTGCTCACCACGCCGCTGCGCCTGACCCGCAGCAGCTGGCTGTACGCCGGCCTGGTGGCGCTGGTGCTGGTGCTGGTGCCGCTGGTGGTGGCCAGCAGCCGCTGGCTGCATGCCACGCGGATCGACCTGACCGCTGACCAGCTCTACACGCTGACGCCCGGCACGCGGCACATCGTGGACAGCCTGCAACGGCCACTGCAGCTGACCCTGTACTTCTCCGAGCACGCCACCCGCGACCTGCCCAAGCTGCGCAGCTACGAGCGGCGCGTCAACGAGATGTTGCAGGAGATGGTGGCGCGCTCGCACGGGCGCATCCGCCTGCGCGTGATCGACCCGGTGCCGTATTCGGACGACGAGGCGGGCGCCGAGGGCAGCGGGCTGATTGCCGCCAATGGCGGCAGCAACGGCGAGCGGGTGTTCTTCGGACTGGCCGGCAGCGCCATGGCGCCGGGCGAGGCGCGTGGTGCGGAGGACGCCGGCACGCCGGAAAAATCGCTCTCGATCGCGTTCTTCGATCCCTCGCGCGAGGCCTTCCTCGAATACGACATCGCCAAGCTGCTGTACGAGCTGAACCAGGTGCGCAAGCCGGAGATCGGCGTGCTCAGCTCGCTGCCGGTGCAGGGAGACCTGGCGCTGGGCGAGCAGCCCTGGGCGGTGATGCAGCAGCTGGGCCAGTTGTTCGAGCTGAAGACCCTCGACGCCGCCACCCTGCAGCACGTGGATGATCGCCTGAAGGTGCTGCTGCTGATCCACCCCAAGCAGCTGCCGCCGGCCGCGCAGTACGCGATCGACCAGTACGTGATGGGCGGCGGCCACCTGGTGGTGTTCGTCGATCCCGATGCCGAGCTCGACGCCGCACCGTTCACGCCCGACATCAGCGGCTTGCCTGCGCACGCCTCGGACCTGCCGCGCCTGTTCGCCGCGTGGGGCGTGGAATACCAGCCGCGCGAGGTGGTGCTGGACCGCAGCCGCGGCCTGCAGATCGAGCTGGCCGGCAGCAGCCTCAACCATCCGGCAATGCTCGGGCTGGGCGACCAGGAGCTCAACCGCAATGATCCGGTGACCGCCAGCCTGCAGCGCATCAACGTCTCCAGCATCGGCCATTTCGACCTCACCCGGACCGCGACCGCGCGGCTGGTCCCGCTGCTGCAGAGCAGTGCCGACGCCGAGCTGGCGCCGACCCAGCGGGTGATGGATGCCAGCAGCGACCCGACCAGCCTGCTCGAAGACTACAAGGCGGACAACGCGCACTACGTGCTGGCGGCGCGGTTGCGCGGCACCTTCGTCAGCGCGTTTCCCGAGGACGCCGGCAAGCCGGGCCACCGTGCGCATTCGGCGGCCAACGCACAGGTGGTGCTGGTGGCCGACACCGACGTGCTCAGCGATCGTCTGTGGGTGGAGCCGCAGACCGTGCTGGGCCAGACCATGGTGCGCATCTTCGCCAACAACGGTGATTTCGTCACCAACCTGGTCGACAACCTCAGCGGCTCGTCGGCGCTGCTGTCGATCCGCGCGCGCTCCACCTCGCAGCGGCCGTTCACCCGGGTGCAGGCGCTGCGCAACGTGGCCGACCAGAAGTTCCTGCAGAAGGAGCAGGAGCTGGAGAAGGAGCTGGCCGACACCCGCCGCCGGCTGGACGAGCTGCAGCCGGCCAAGGGTGCGCGGTCGAGCACGGTCACCCCCGAGCAGCGCCGCGAGATCGAGCAGTTCCGCCAGCGCCAGCTCGCCATCAACAAGGAGCTGCGCGACGTGCAGCACCAGCTCAATGCCGAGATCGACGCGCTGGGCCTGCGCGTGAAGGTGATCAACATCGTGCTGGTGCCGGCGCTGGTGGTGCTGATCGGCCTGCTGTACGGCTGGCGTCGCACCCGCCACGGCCGGCGTCGACGCTGATGGCGGCAATCTGCCGCAAGCGACCGTCCGCGGCAGGGCAGACGGGGCCGGCGCGGCGCACTATGCTGGGCGGTGGTCGCCGGTCGTGCCGGTGCTGACGGACGTGGAAGCAAGCCGATCGTGATTGCAACGCTGTTGAAATGGGTGGTGCCGTGGGAGTTCTCGTGGCTGTTCCTGGCCACGTTCGTGCTGGCCTGCGTGCTGTACTGGCGTGGCAGCCGCCGCCTGCAGGTGCCGCCCAGCCGCCGGCTGGCGTTCTGGGTCGGCATGGCGATCATCTACCTGTCGCTGCACACCTATCTCGATTACTACGCCGAGCATGAGTTCTTCATGCATCGCCTGCAGCAGTTGCTGTTGCACCACCTGGCGCCGCTGCTGATCGTCATCGCCTATCCGGCCAGTGCGCTGCGCGCCGGCCTGCCGCTGGCGTGGCGGGCGCGGTGGCTGCGGCCGTTGCAGCGGTCGTGGCCGTGGCGGTCGGTGATGGGCGTGCTGATGAATCCCACGATCGTCACCGTGCTGTTCGTGGTGTTCGTGCTGATCTGGCTGATCCCGGGCCTGCAGACGCTGGCGATGCTGGACTGGCGCGTGTACCGCTTCATGAACTGGACGATGCTGCTCAGCGGCTTTGCCTATTGGGCACTGGTGCTCGATCACCGCCCGCATCCGCCGGGTCGCATGGTGGCAGGCATGCGCGTGCTGTCGCCGGCGATCACCATGACGCCGCAGATCCTGGCTGGCGCGATCATCACGTTCTCGCGCACCGACCTCTATCCGATCTTCGAGATCTGCGGCCGCGCGTTTACCTTCAACGTGCTGACCGGGCAGATGGTCGGCGGGCTGATCACCTGGGTGCCGGCGGCGCTGATCGAGTCGGTCGGCGGCCTGATCGCGCTGCGCCACTGGATGCGGTTGTCACGCAACGGGCGCCTGCCGCGCAAGCCGCTGCCGCCGGCGGTGATCGCCGGCAGCGCGCACGACTGAGCGGGTTGAATCAGTGCCCGGAATGGGCAGACGCGGGGGCCTCGTCGCCCAGCGCATTGGCGGGGCGGGCGACGAAGTCGACCGGCAGGCTGCTGCCGTCGTCGAATTGCAGTTGCATTTGCACCCGATTGCCGGGTAACACCGCCGCGGCCGGTTTCATCAGCATCAGGTGATAGCCGCCGGGCCCCAGCACGACGCTGCCGTGCGCGGGGATCGCCAACGATTCGACCATGGCCATGCGGCTCATGCCGCCCTGGGTCGAGCTGTGGTGCAGCATCACTTCCGCGTATGCCGTGCTGCGCGCGCCGGTCAACGCAACCGGCTGGTCGCCGCGGTTTTCCAGCGTGACGTAACCCCCGGCCGGCAACGTGCCGGGCAACACGCGAATCCAGGCGTGGCTGGCGTGCACCTGGTCGGCGGCCGCGGCATGCACGCCGGCAGCGAGCGACAGTCCGGCGAGCAGGGCAAACAGGCGGGCGTGCTTCATGTCGGTTCTCCCTGGTCGAGCAGCAGTTGCAGGTCGTGTACCAGGTCGTCCTGCTTGTCGGCCGGGGTGTACAGCACGCGCGGGTTGCCGTCGCGGTCGAACACGTAGATCGCCGAGCTGTGGCTCACTTCGTAGTTGCCGTCCTTGCCGGACGGCTCGCGGGTGAACGCGGAGCGGTAGCGCTTGACCAGCGCCTCGACCGCACGCGGTGCGCCGGTGAGCCCGATCGCATGTTTGTCGAACGCGTTGACGTAGCCGTGCAGCACGGCCGGCGTGTCCCGCGTCGGGTCGACACTGACGAACAGGATGCGTGCGCCGTCGGCCTGCGCGCCGAGCTTCTTCATCACCACGTGCAGTTGGGCCATGGTCAGCGGGCAGACGTCCGGGCAATGCGTGTAGCCGAAGAACAGCAGCACCACCTTGCCGCGATAGTCGGTGGCGGACACCGGCTTGTTCTCGTCACTGGTCAGGTTGAACTCGAGCTGCGGCATGTGGCCGGTGAGGTCGGTCAGGCGGAACGGCAGCGGCGTCGCGCCGTGGCAACCGGCGAGCAGCGTGCCGGCAACCAGCAGCGCAAGCAGGGCGGCAAGGCGGGTGCGAAGTGACTTCATGCGAGAATCCTGCAGCTTCATCCGTTCAAGCATACGACACCGGCCGCGCCGCGGCGCCGACGGTGCGGGAGATTCACCGCCCATGCGACAACCTGCCCACCTCGCCACTGCCTTGCTGGTCGGTCTCGCCGGTGCCAGCGCGGTGCTGCTCGGCGCGTTCGGCGCACATGCCTTGCGCGGCATGCTGGACGCCCGTGCCGTCGAGCTGTGGCATACCGCGGTGGAATATCACGCCTGGCACGCGCTGGCCCTGGCGCTCGCCGTGGCGCTCGGTCACGGCCGCGGCGCGCGCGTGGCGACGGTGGCGTTTGCCGCCGGCATCGTGCTGTTCAGCGGCAGCCTGTACGCGCTGGCGCTCGGTGCGCCGCGCTGGACGGGAATCATCACGCCGTTCGGCGGGCTGGCCTTCGTGATCGGCTGGCTGGCGCTGGGTTGGGCGCTGCGCCCGCGTCACGAATAGTTTCGGCAAGTGTCATGCGGCGGTCATCGTCGACGGCGATGGTGGCGGCATGGACATGCGCATCGCCCTTCGGCATTCATCCGACACGGCCGCGTGGCCCGGGCGCTTGCTGCAGCGTCTGCGCCGGCCCGGCATCGTGCTGCTCGTCGTGCTGTCGGCGATCCTGCTGTGGTCGTGGCTGCCGGCGTCCGATGAAACGACGGAACTTCCCGCGGCAAACCAGCTGGTGCACTGGCAGGGTGCCGGACACGACTGGCTGCTGGTGGTCGATCCGCAGACGCGCGAGCTGGTCGTCTATGACGCCCGCGACGGCCGGCCGCTGCAACGCCTCGGCGCCGAAGACGGCGTGCCGCCCGTGCAATCGATCGTGCTGCAGGGGCCGTGGCTGTTCGTGACGGGTGGGCAACATCCGAAGGTGCGCCTGCTGAAGCTGCCGCAATTGCAGGCGGTGAGCGCCAGAACGCGTTGATGGTCGGGCGCCGATCGGCGACGTGGCCACGTCGCTTCAGTCCGTATCGTCGTCCGGCGTCGGCCGGATCGGGCCGGCCTTGAGCCGGCCGACCTTGCGCAATGCCTCGCGCAGCACGTACTCGATCTGGGCGTTGACGCTGCGCAGTTCGTCGTCCGACCAGCGCTGCATGGCGTCGAGTACGGCTGCGCTGATGCGCAGCGGGTAGGCTTTTTTTTCGCCGGCCACGGGTCAGTACAAGGTGCCGGTGTTCAGCACCGGCTGGGTGCCGCGTTCGCCGCACAGCACCACCAGCAGGTTGCTGACCATGGTCGCCTTGCGCTCCTCGTCGAGTTCCACGACGCCCTGCGCACGCAATTGCTCCAGCGCCATGCCGACCATGCTGACCGCGCCTTCCACGATGCGGGTGCGCGCAGCGATGATCGCGCCGGCCTGCTGGCGCTGCAGCATCGCCTGGGCGATTTCCTGGGCGTAGGCGAGGTGGCTGATGCGCGACTCGATCACCTGCACGCCGGCCTTCTCCAGCCGCGCCTGGATCTCGTCGCGCAGGTGGTTGTTGATCACCTCGCCGTGGCTGCGCAGCGAGGGCTTGCCGTCGTCGTGGGCGTCGTAGGGGTAGCTCTGCGCCATCTGCCGCAGCGCGGATTCGCTCTGGATGTGCACGAAGTCCTCGTAATCGTCGACGCAGAACACCGCCTCGGCGGTATCCAGCACCTGCCACACCACCACCGCGCCGATCTCGATCGGATTGCCGTCGTTGTCGTTGACCTTGAGCTTGCCGCTCTCGAAGTTGCGCACGCGCAGCGAGATGCGCTGGCGCGAGTAGAACGGGTTGGTCCAGCGCAGGCCCTCGACCCGCACGGTGCCGGCGTACTTGCCGAACAGCTGCAGCACCTGGCCCTCGTTCGGCGCGACCTGGAAGAAGCCCTTGAGCAGAAAGCCGTCGATCGCCAGCAGCAGCGCGCCGCCCAGCAACCGCGCCAGCGGCGGCGCGTCCGGCTGGCCGTGGATGGCGCCGAGCACCAGCCACACGCCGATGCCGGCCAGCACCAGGCAAAAGCCGACGAAAGGAATGCCGGCGACCGAAAAACCTTGATGTTCGTTCATGAGCAGTCTCCCTGAGGTGGGAAAATTAGATATCAAAATGATATCTTATGCAAGCGAACTTCCGGCATGCCGTGAACGCCGCCGCCGGACGCCCCGCGTGGCCGCATACAATGCCGGTTTGCCCGCACCGGAGAACCCGATGAAGCCATTCGGCACGCCCCATACCGACCACGCACTGCGCGTGCTGCTGCTGGGCGCCGGCGAGCTGGGCAAGGAGGTGGCGATCGAGCTGCAGCGCTACGCGGTGGAGGTGATCGCGGTGGATCGCTACGCCGACGCGCCGGCGATGCAGGTCGCCCATCGCAGCCACGTGATCGACATGCTCGACGGCGCCGCGCTGCGTGCGGTGATCGAGGCCGAGCGGCCCGACCTGGTGGTGCCGGAGATCGAGGCGATCCACACGCCGACCCTGATCGCGCTGGAGAAGGAAGGGCAGCGGGTGATTCCGACCGCCCGCGCGGCGTGGCTGACGATGGATCGCGAAGGCATCCGCAAACTGGCCGCCGAGGAACTGCAGTTGCCGACTTCGCCGTATCGTTTTTGCGACGACGAGGCACAGTACCGCGAGGCGGCGGCCGCGATCGGCTACCCGTTCGTGATCAAGCCGGTGATGAGTTCGTCCGGCAAGGGCCAGAGCGTGGTGCGCGGTGCCGACGAGCTGCAGCACGCGTGGGAGTACGCGCAGTCCGGCGGGCGCGCCGGCAAGGGCCGGGTGATCGTCGAGGGCTTCGTCGATTTCGATTACGAGATCACCATGCTCACCGTGCGCCACGCCGATGGGGTGAGTTTCTGCGCACCGATCGGCCATCGCCAGGAGGACGGCGACTATCGCGAATCCTGGCAGCCGCAGCCGATGAGCGAGGCCGCGTTGGCCGAGGCGCAGCGGCAGGCTGCGGCGGTGACCGCCGCGCTGGGCGGCTGGGGCGTGTTCGGCGTGGAGTTCTTCGTCAAGGGCGATCGGGTGATCTTCTCCGAGGTCAGCCCGCGGCCGCACGACACCGGCCTGGTCACGCTGATCTCGCAGGAGCTTTCCGAGTTCGCGCTGCACGCGCGCGCGATCCTCGGCCTGCCGATCCCGGTGATCCACCAATACGGACCGTCGGCCTCGTGCGCAGTGCTGGTCGAAGGCGATGGCACGGGGCCGCGTTACCACGGCGTGGCCGCGGCGCTGGCCGAGCCGGACACGCAGTTGCGCATCTTCGGCAAGCCGGAGGTGAAGGGCCGCCGGCGCATGGCGGTGACGCTGGCGCGCGCCGGCACGCTGGAGGCGGCAGTGGCCAAGGCGGTGCGCGCGAAAGAGGCGTTGCGCATCGAGCTGTGAGCCAGGCGGTGCGCGCCGTTGGGTTACGCTTGCGGCATCGCACCGGATGACGACGGGGGAGAGGCGGCATGCAATCGACGGGTTTTTCGCATTGGCTGGTGGTACTGGTGGAGACCTTCGCGCTGCTGGCGCTGATGCTGCTGGCGGTTGCGGTGCTGGTGCTGATGGCCACATGGGTGATCGACCGCAACCAGACCGCCAACGCGGTATTGCGCAACTTCCCGGTGATCGGCCACTTCCGCTACTGGTTCCTGCACCTGGGCGAGTTCTTTCGCCAGTACCTGTATTCGAGCGATCGCGAGGAGCTGCCGTTCAACCGCGCGCAGCGCGTGTGGGTCTATCGCGCCGCGAAAAACGCCGAGAACACCAACGCGTTCGGCTCCACCCGCGACCTGCGCGCCGAAGGCGTGCCGTTCTTCGTCAACGCACCGTTCCCGGCGCTGGGCGATCACCACGTGGATGCCAAGCCGGTGCGCATCGGCCCGTACGCGCGCGAGCCGTACGATCACGCCGCGTTCTTCAACATCTCGGCGATGAGTTTCGGGGCGCTGTCGGCGCCGGCGGTGCGTGCGCTGTCGATCGGCGCGGCCAAGGCCGGCATCTGGATGGACACCGGCGAAGGCGGTCTGGCGCCGTACCACCTGGAGGGCGGCTGCGACCTCGTGTTCGAGATCGGCACCGCCAAGTACGGCGTGCGTACCAGCGACGGCAAGCTCGACGACGACAAGCTGCTCGCGATCTGCGCGCACAGGCAGGTGAAGATGGTCAGCATCAAGCTCGGCCAGGGCGCCAAGCCGGGCATGGGCGGCCTGCTGCCGGGCGCCAAGGTGACCGAGGAGATCGCGGCGATCCGCGGCATCCCGGTCGGCGAGGATTCGCAGAGCCCGAACCGCCACCTGGACATCGCCAACGTGGCGCAGCTGATGGATGCGATCGCGCACATCCGCGAGCTCACCGGCAAGCCGACCGGCTTCAAGGCGGTGTTCGGCGGCATGGACTGGATCGAGCAACTGTGCGACGAGGTCGAGCTGCGCGGCATCGAGAGCGCACCGGACTTCATCATCGTCGACGGCTCCGAGGGCGGCACCGGCGCGGCGCCGCAGACGCTGATGGAAGGCGTCGGCCTGCCATTGCACGAGGCGTTGCCGGAACTGGTGAACGTGCTGATCCGGCGCGGCCTGCGCCAGCGCATCAAGGTGATCTGCTCGGGCAAGTGCATCACCGCCTACGACGTGGCGCGGGCGATGTCTACCGGCGCGGATTTTGTCAACTCGGCGCGCGGCTTCATGCTGGCGCTGGGCTGCATCCAGTCGCTGCAATGCAACCGCAATACCTGTCCCACCGGCATCACCACGCAGAACCCGAAGCTGCAGCGCGGCCTGGTGGTCACCGACAAGTGCGAGAAGGTGGCGAACTACGCCCGCAACGTGATGCACGAGGTGGGCATCATCGCGCACAGCTGCGGCGTCGAGGACCCGCGCCAGCTCGACCGCAGCCATTGCCGCGTGGTCGGCGACGACGGCATCTCCATGCCGCTGGAAAAGCTCTACCCGTATCCGATGGAGCGAGAAGTGAGAGGTTGGAAGTGAGGAGTGAGAGAAAGCATCCAGTCTGCGTCATCCCGCTTTCTCTCACTTCTCGCTCCTCTTCACTCACTCCTCTGCCGCCAGCGAAGCGGCGGGCAGTGCCCGCCCTACGCCAGTTCGCGCCAGCCATCCGTGCCGCGAACCTGCAGCGGCTTGAAGCGGCGCTTGTAATCCATCTTCGGGTGGCCGTCGATCCAGAAACCCAGGTACAGCCAGGGCATGCCTCGGCGGCGGGCCAGTTCGATCTGTTGCAGGATCGCGCAGGTGCCCAGGCTGCGCGCGGTTTCGGCGGGGTCGTAGAAGGTGTAGACGGCGGAGATCCCGTTCGGGCACACGTCGGTCACCGCCAGCGCCAGCAGGCGCGTGCCCAGGCGCAGTTCGAGGAACAGCGTGGGGCTCCACGGCGCGGTGAGAAAGCGGCGGAAATCGCTGGCGTCGGCATCATCCATGCCGCCGCCGGGATGACGCGTGCGCAGGTAGTGCTCGTACAGCGCGTGGCGCTCGCGGTTGTAGCCGGGCATGCATTCGACCACCGTGAGATCCGCGTTGCGCTTCAGGCAGCGCTTCTGCGCGCGATCCGGCCGGAAGTTTTCCACGTCGATGCGGCAGGGCGTGCAGGCGTGGCACTGCGGGCAATGCGGGTAGTAGAGGTGGCCGCCGGCGCGGCGGAAGCCGCGTTCCAGCGCCGGCCCGTAAAGTTGATCCAGTTGCGGCGCGGCCGGGTCCAGCACCAGGTTCTGCGCCGTGCGCTCGGCGTAGTAGCCGCAGGCATGCGGCAGGGTCTGGAAAAGGCGGACGGGATCGGAGCGGCGCATGGCCCGATTCTATGCCGGCGCGGCCCGGTTCAGAACACGCGCAGGTAGCGCAGCATCTGCACCGCGAACACCGCCAGCACGGCCAGCAGCAGCACGCGGCGCACGCGGGTGGCGATGCGGGCGCGGCGCTCCAGCGGCGAGGCGTTGCGCGTGGCAGCCAGTTCCTCGCCGTGGCGGATCACCGGCTCGATGCCGAGGCCCATCAGCAGCTTGCGCGCCTGGCTGTAGTCGTCGGCGTGGGTGATCCACACCTGCGGCCACTGGCTGCGATCCTGCCGGCGCGGCGAATAGCTGTGCCGCTGCCAGCCGCGCCGATGGTAGTTGGAGCGATTGGACACCGTCGCCTGGATGCCGTGCTCGGCCATCAGGGCGACCACCGAATCGATGTTTTCCGGGCGGGGGGAGGTATAGATCTGGCGCATGCGGGAAGTTTACGCGAACAGCCTTGAACCGGGCGTTCAGTCGTCCCCGGCCACGCCGTTGCGCACGCGGATCAGCCCTTCCTGCGCGCTGGAGGCGACCAGGGCGCCGTCGCGGCTGAAGATCTGGCCGCGTGCCAGGCCGCGCCCACCCTGCGCGGTGGGGCTGTCGAACGAGTACAGCAGCCATTCGTCGACGCGGAACGGGCGATGGAACCACAGCGCATGATCGAGGCTGGCCATCTGCACGTTCTGGGTCATGTACGAGATGCCGTGCGGCAAGGTGGCGGTGCCGATCAGGTGGAAATCCGACGCGTACGCCAGCAGCGCGCGGTGCAGGATCGGCGAATCGTCGATCGTCGCGGTGAGCCGGAACCAGATGTGCTGGATCGGCGGGCGCTTGACCGGGTGCATCTCGTCGCGCGGCCACACCTGGCGGAACTCGAACGGGCCGTCGATGCCGAGCCAGCGCTGCAGTTTCACCGGCAGCCGCGCCAGTTCGTCGGCCGGCAGCGGATGCATCGGCTCGATGTCTTCCGGCGCGGGCACTTCGGGCATCGAGGTCTGGTGCTCCACGCCGTGCTCGGCGAGCTGGAACGAGATCGAGCCGTTGAGGATCGGCTGGCCGTGCTGGATCGCCACCACCCGCCGCGAGGAAAACGAACCGCCGTCGCGGGTGCGTTCCACGTTGTAGACGATCGGTGCGCGGATGTCGCCGGCGCGCAGGAAATAGGCGTGCAGCGAGTGCGCCTCGCGCGCCGGGTCCACTGTCTGCTGCGCCGCCGACAAGGCCTGCCCCAGCACCTGGCCGCCGAACACGAAACGCGTGCCGATGTCGCGGCTCTGGCCGCGGAACAGGTTGTCTTCCAGCCGTTCGAGCTGCAGCAGTTCGACGAGTTCGGCGACGTGGTCTTCGCTCATGGGGGATCCTTGCCGGGGGGCGCCAGTATAGCGGCGGCGCCCCGCGATCCCCGTTCAGCGGTCGAAGGTGACGGTGATCTGCCGGGGATCGAGCGCGGCCAGGAAGTCGCGGGCGTCGAAAGCCGCTGGCGATGGCGCAGCCAGTTGTTGCAGCCCGGACGCGTCGCGGCGGATCGGCGCCCCGAGGGGCGCCGATCCTGTGGCGGGGGGACTTCGCCACTCACGCTTGCGCTGCCGCCTCGCGCAGCTTCTGCGCGCATTCCTCGCAGCAGACTTCGACAGTGCGGCCGCCGATGGTGACTTCGATGGCGTTGTCGTCGAGCGGGTAGTCGCAGGCGGCGCAGGTTTTCTCGTTCATGGGGTTTCTCCGTGGGTTGCCCGGGAGCGGGCAGACGCAGGAGACCACGCCGCGGCTCGGGCGGCTGTCAGGATCTTTAGCGACTCACGAGGTTCGCGCCTGCGCGGCCTGGCGGAACGCGCTGGGCGTGCGGCCGTAAGCCTGGCGGAACGCGGCGCTGAAGTGGCTGTGGCTGGAGAAGCCGAGGTCCAGCGCAAGGGCGGCGACGTCCTCGCAATCGGCGATCCGGTCCAGCGCATGCGCCAGCCGCAGGCGCAGGTGATAGCGGTACAGCGGCATGCCCTCGACCTGCTGGAAAGCCTGGGTGAGATAGACCGGCGAGCCGCCGATCTCCGCCGCGATCTCCGCCAGCGTCCAGCGGCGGGTGAGGTCGCTGGCGAGCAGCAGCTTGGCACGGTCCACGAGGCGTTGGCGTGCCCGCGTGGCACCGGGCACGTGGGTGGTGCGCGGGCCGAGGCTCCGGCAGAGCAGGGTCAGCGCCAGGCTCTCCGCTTCCAGCGGCTCGATGCTGCCGTGGCGCAGGCTGTGGCGCAGCAGCGCCACCAGTACCTGGGCGCGCTCGTCGATGCGCAGCGACTGGCCGTGGAACACCGGTTCGTCGCGACGCTGCAGCAGCGCAGCCGGCGCCAGCTCGCGCAGCAGCGGCTGCGCGATCGAGAGCGACAGGCAGGCGTCGCCGCCGCTCGCCGGATGGCTGACCTGGTAGCCCTGGCCCGCGTTGAACAGCAACACGTGGTTCGCGTCGGCCACCGACTGCGCGCTGCCGACGTGGCGCAGGAACAGGCCGCGATACGGAAACACCAGGTGCGTCGCAGCCGCGCATTCCTCCGCGCTGCGGTGGCGGCACTCGCCGCGGCAGTGCACGTCGTGCGCCGCGACGAGCGGCGTTCGCAGCAGCGGCTGGACGGTGAACTCCGACATGGGGCGGACCGGGGTGGCGGAGCCGCAGTCTAGCGCAGCCGTTGCAGGCCACAGGCGGGCACGACGGCATCCCACGGGAAGCACACGCCGGGGTCGAGCTTGCGACGGATCTGCCGCGCGGGATCGTCGCTGGCCGGCATCAGGTCGGTATCCAGGTCTTCGTGGCCGGCGATCAGGCGCAGCCTGGGAAACTCGTCGCGCAACCGCGCCAGCAGGGCGAGCAGGGCGTCGATCTGCGCGGCGGGGTAGGGCTCGGTCATGGTCTGGCGGCGCGAATCGAACCAGTCGGGGTAGCGGCCCGCGTTCACGAGTTCGATGCCGATCGAATTCGCGTTGTGCCCGCGCACGTGATGGGCGATGCGGGTGCCGGGCACGTAACGGAGCACCGCGCCGTCGCGGTCGACGTAGTAGTGGCCGCTGTTGCCGGTGCCGCTGGCGTGCAGCACGCGTTCGCCGTACTCGCGCGCCATGGCCAGGTCGGGCAGTTCGGTGCAGTGGATCACCACCAGCTCGACCGTCTCGGCCGGGCGCTCGGGCAGCCGGTCGACGTAGGGCAGCGGCTGGTCGTGGAGGGTCAGGGGCATCGGCCAAGTCTCGCATGGCGCGGCCGGAGGCGGAAACGCCGCCTGCTACCATGCGCGTCTTGCCTTCGGCCTTTTCCGGAGACCGCCATGCGCGGCCAGATCATTCTTTCGCACGGCTCGGATTCGGCGCCGGAGGCGACCAAGGTCAGCGCGCTGGCCGCGCTGGCCGAGTCGCTGGGCTGGCGCACGCAGCGGCCGGACTACCGCAGCGACGACGCGCGCGGCCATGCCGGTTCGGTGGCACCGCGGATCGCGCGTCTGCGCGCCACCATCGAATCGCTGGAGGCGCCGCCGTTGCTGGTCGGCTCCAGCATGGGCGCCTTCGTCTCCGGGCTGGTTTCGCTGGACGTGCCGGTGGCCGGTCTGCTGCTGCTAGCCACGCCCAGCGAAATCCCGGGGTACGCGCGGGCGTTCGACCTGCGTACCGGCGTCCCCGCGATGCTGATCCATGGCTGGCGCGACGAGGTGTG
Source organism: Rhodanobacter sp. UC4452_H20 (assembly GCF_052978205.1). Next base: position 500,921 of record NZ_CM129662.1, read on the forward strand.
CCCGCTGGCCGGCGTGCAGGCGTTCGCCGCGAAGCGCCGCCTGCCGCTGCTGGTGCTGGACGACGACCACCGGCTGGGTTCCAGCATGGACATGATCGCGACGCAATTCCGCAGCATGCTCGACCAACTGGCCGTCGCCGCATGAATCACTACTTCGCCACCTGCCCGAAAGGCATGGAGTACCTGCTGCGCGACGAGCTGGTCGCGCTCGGCGCGCTCGACGTGCGCGAGGCGCTGGCCGGCGCACACTTCTCCGGCACGCTGGAGACCGCCTATCGCGCCTGCCTGTGGTCGCGCCTGGCCAGCCGCATCCTGCTGCCGCTGGCCGAGTTCGATGCGCCCGACGACGAGGCGCTGTACCGCGGCGTGCAGGACATCGACTGGAGCCGGCATCTGGCCGCACACGCGACCTTCGCGGTGGACGCGGGCACTGCGCTGAGCAAGCTCAACCACAGCCAGTTCATCGGCCTGCGCACCAAGGACGCGGTGGTCGACCAGTTCCGCCAGCGCGATGGTTCGCGTCCGGACATCGACACCGACGAGCCTGACATCCGCATCAACCTGCGCCTGCGCCGCGACCGCGCCACCGTGTCGCTGGACCTGGCCGGCTCGCCGCTGCATCGGCGCGGCTGGCGCGAGGAACAAGGCGAGGCGCCGCTGAAGGAAAACCTCGCCGCCGCCATGCTGCTGCGCGCGCGCTGGCCCGAGGTCTACGCGGCCGGCGGCGCGCTGCTCGATCCGATGTGCGGTTCCGGCACCTTGCTGATCGAAGGCGCGCTGATGGCCGCCGACGTGGCGCCCGGTCTGCGCCGCGAATACTTCGGCTTCCTCGGCTGGCAGCAGCACGACATCGCGCTGTGGCGCGGCCTGCTGGACGAGGCGAAGCAGCGCGCCGAGGCCGGCCTGCGCGCGCTGCGCCCGTGCTTCTTCGGCGCCGACGCCGACCCGCACATGGTGCAGACGGCCAAACGCAACGCGCAAGCCGCGGGCGTGGCCGGCTTCTTCACGCTGGACAAGCAGGACGTGACGCGTGTCGCGCCGCCGCCGGGCGTCGACCACGGCCTGGTCATCACCAACCCGCCATACGGCGAACGCCTGGGCGACCGCGCCGAGATGCCGCGTCTGTACCGTGCGCTGGGCGACACCCTGCGTGAGCGCTTCACCGGCTGGCGTGCCGCGGTGCTGGCCGGCGACGTGGAGCTAGGCCGCGCGATGCAGCTGCACGCGGACAAGCGCTACGCGCTGTACAACGGCGCGCTGGAAACCGTGCTGCTGACCTTCGACCTGAAGCCGCGGGAGGAGAAGCCACGCGAGCCGAAGCCGCTCTCCCCCGGCGCGCAGATGCTGAAGAACCGGCTGGAGAAGAACGTCCGGCACCTGCGCAAGCGGCTGGCGCGCGAAGGCATCCGCTGCTGGCGCGCCTACGACCAGGACCTGCCCGAGTATGCCGCGGCGATCGACGTTTACGGCGACACCGGCGGCGACGATCACCTGCACATCCAGGAGTACCGCGCGCCGGCCGACATTCCCGGCGACGTGGCGCGCCAGCGCCTGCGCGAGATTGCCCGCGTCGCCGGCGAAGTGCTCGGCGTGCCGCGCGAGCGCATCGCGATCAAGACCCGCGAACGCGGCAAGGGCGGCTCCAAGTACGGCCAGTTCGACCAGCGCGGCGAGTTCATCGAGGTGGAGGAAGACGGCCTGAAGTTCCTGGTCAACCTCACCGACTACCTGGACACCGGCCTGTTCCTCGATCACCGGCTGGTGCGCGCGAAGGTCCGCGAGCTGGCCGAAGGCAAGTGCTTCCTCAACCTGTTCGCCTACACCGCCACCGCCAGCGTGCACGCGGCAGCCGGCGGCGCGCTGGAAACCACCAGCGTGGATCTGTCCGCCACCTATCTGGAGTGGGCATCGCGCAACCTCGCGCTGAACGGTTTCATCGGTGCCGACCATCGGCTGATGCAGTTCGACGCGCTGGAATTCCTGCAGCGCGATCGCGGCCGTTACGGCCTGATCTTCGTCGACCCGCCGACATTCTCCAACTCCAAGCGCGCCGAGGATTTCGACGTGCAGCGCGACCACGTGAAGCTGCTCGAAGCCTGCAACGAGCGACTGACCCGCGACGGCGTGATCGTGTTCTCCAACAACTTTCGCCGCTTCAGGCTCGATCGCGAGGCGCTGGAAGCGCACTTCGAGATCGAGGACTGGAGCGCAGCGAGCATCCCGTTCGACTTCGCCCGCCGCGCCGACATTCATGGTTGCTGGCTGCTGCGCCGGCGCCGGGCTGCGACGGGGATCAACCCGTGGGACACGGCGCGCATCAAGCAGTGAGCCTTTCAGTGCGCATTAAGCCCGCGCGCTCGACTATCCGCGCGTACAACGGAGAGCGATCATGAATACAGCGGGTTTGCGTGCTTCCGGCAAGAATGCCGCGATCGGTCTGGCGCTGGTCGCCGCGTTGGCGATGCCCCTGGGCGCGTCCGCGCACGGCTGGGGCGGGCATGGCCATCGCGGCGGCTACCATGGCGGTTATCACGGCGGCTACTACGGTCATGGCGGTCACTGGAGCGGCGGTCGCTGGATCGCCGGTGCCATTGTCACTGGCGCCGTGGTCGGTCTGGTCGCCGACGCCATGCGGCCGGCTCCGGTTTATTACGATCCGCCGGTCGTCTATCGCGCGCCGCGCACGGTGGTGTACGAGTACGGCGCGCCGGTGGTGACCCGCCGCGTGGTGGAAACCCGCACGGTGGTTTACGACGACCCTTACCAGACGCGTTACATCCGCGATGACGGCTACGACCGCGACGACGGTTACGCCGGCAACTGATCCACGCCGCATGGCGGCACCCGCGCGAGCCCGGCTTCGGTCGGGCTCGCGCTTTTTTGCGCTTCGCCTTCAGGTGTGCCTGGATCACAACTTCTGAACAAGTTTCGCGGCATCCTTGCGGGTATGCCTTGCCGTACCACCATGCCGCTGACCCACCACCGTTTTGGCAGGCCGTCGCGATTGCGGTATCGCGCATGAGTGCCGATTCACCGTTGCTTCGGGCCGGTATCGCAGCGCGCTTCGCCCAGGTGCGCCAGCAGACGCAGGCGCTGTGCACGAACCTGACGGCCGAGGACATGCAACTGCAGTCCATGCCCGACGCCAGCCCGGCCAAATGGCACCTGGCACATACCACCTGGTTCTTCGAGACCTTCGTGCTCGCGCACGACCCGGCCTGGAAGCCGCGCGACCCGGCCTGGCATTACCTGTTCAATTCCTACTACCAGTCGGTCGGCCCGATGCACGTGCGCGCGCAGCGCGGCCTGCTGTCGCGCCCCTCGCTCGACGAGGTGCGCGATTACCGCCGGCGCGTGGACGAGGCGGTGCTGGCCTTGCTGGAGCGCCATGACGATCCGGAACTGGCGAGCCTGGTCGAACTCGGCCTGCAGCACGAGCAGCAGCACCAGGAGTTGTTGCTGACCGACATCAAGCATGCATTCTGGTGCAATCCCTTGCAGCCGGCGCTGCGCCCGGCGATTGCGGCGTCCGCGCACGCGCCGCCGGTGCCGCTGAGGTTCATCGCCGGCCGCGAGGGCATCGTCGAGATCGGCCATCGGGGCGAAGGCTTCGCCTTCGACAACGAAACCCCGCGCCACCGCGCGCTGCTGCAACCGCACGCGCTGGCCAACCGGCCGGTGACCAATGCCGAATACCTGGCGTTCGTGCGCGAGGGCGGGTATCGCGAGCCCGGCCTGTGGCTGTCCGATGGCTGGGCCACCGTGCAGCGCGAAAACTGGCGACACCCGCTCTACTGGCAGGACGACCTGGCCAGCGAGTTCACCCTGTCCGGCGTGCGTGCGCTCGATCCCGCCGAGCCCGTTTGCCATTTGAGTTACTACGAGGCCGATGCGTTTGCGCGTTGGGCCGGCGCCCGCCTGCCCACCGAGGCGGAATGGGAGTCGGCCGCGCAAGGCGTGCCGATCGAGGGCAACCTGCAGCAAGGCGAACGGTTCCATCCGCTGCCGGCGCAGGCCGGGACCGGGATGCTGCAGTTGTACGGCGACGCATGGGAATGGACGGCTTCGCCGTACGTCGGTTACCCCGGTTATCGACCGCTGGCCGGTTCGCTGGGCGAATACAACGGCAAGTTCATGTGCGGGCAATGGGTGTTGCGCGGCGGCTCCTGTGTCACCCCGCGCGATCATTTGCGCGCCAGCTACCGCAACTTTTTTCCACCCCACGCCCGCTGGCAGTTTGCCGGGCTGCGACTGGGACAGGATCGATGAACAGTGTGCAAGCCTGCGGCCTTCGCGACGACGAACGCCGCCCGCCCGCCGGCGAATTGCTCGAAGTCGTCCGGCACGGGCTGGCGCTGAAGCCCAAACGGTTGCCATCGTGGCTGTTCTACGACGAGCGCGGCTCGGCCTTGTTCGAGCAGATCTGCGAGCAGCCGGAGTACTACCTCACCCGCTGCGAGATCGCGTTGATGGACGAGCACGCCGCCGACATCGGCGACACCCTCGGCAGCGACGTGCGGCTGGTCGAGTACGGCAGCGGCAGCGGACGCAAGACGCGCATGCTGCTGCGCCACCTGCGCGAGCCGGTGAGTTACGTGCCGGTGGAAATCTCGCCCGAGCCGTTGCAACAGAGCGTGCAGTGCCTGGCGCAGGAGTTTCCGCAACTGCCGCTGCAGCCGCTGTGCGCCGATTTCAGCAAGCCGCTGCGCCTGCCGATTCCGCCGCGGGCGCCGCGACGCACGGTGCTGTATTTCCCGGGTTCCACCATCGGCAATTTCGAGGCGCACGACGCGGTGGCCCTGCTGCGCAAGATGCGCAACGAGATGGGCGACGCCGGCGGCATTCTGATCGGGGTGGACCTGAAAAAGGACCCGGCGCTGATCGAGGCCGCCTACAACGACGCCGCCGGCGTCACCGCCGAGTTCACCCTGAACATGCTGGCGCGGCTCAACCGCGAAATCGGCAGCGACTTCGACCTGGCGGCATTCGCCCATCGCGCGCGCTACAACCCGATGGCCGGGCGTATCGAGACACAGCTGGTCAGCCGGCGCGAGCAGCACGTGGCGATCGGGCGCGGCAAGGTACGCTTCGGCGTGGACGAGGCGATCCAGGTCGAATACAGCTGCAAGTATTCGCTGGAAGATTTCGCGGCACTGGCGGACAAGGCCGGGCTGGCGGTGCAACGATCATGGACCGACCCGCAACGGATGTTCAGCGTGCAATATCTGGTGCGCGCCGGCCTGCTGGCGCGCTGAACAGCCGGCCGGGCGCCGGCGTCAGCCGTCCAGCGACGCGGCAAACAGGATGCAGGCATCGCCGGCAATGGTCACCTCGACCGGCGCGTCGTCCACGATGCGCACCTCGACGTGGACGACCCCGTCGCGGCGCAGCGCGCGGCCCTGGTGGCCGGCGAAGCGCAGCGTCGCTCCGTCGTGCGGCATCAGTCGATGGTTGACCAGGTAGGCACCCAACGGGCCGTTGGCGTTGCCGGTGACGGGGTCTTCGTCGATGCCGATCGCGGGGGCGAACATGCGCCCGTCGGTGGCGGCCTGGCCCTTGCGCAACTGGAACACGAAATAGCCGTTGCAGCCGATCTCCGCGCTCAGTGCCGCCAGCGCGGACATTCGTGGTGCCAGCGCATCGAGATCGACCGTCGGCTCCAGTGGCACCATGACCTTGCCATGGCCCGTGGATACCACCTGCAGCGGCAGCGCCGCGGTCAGCTGGTCGTCGGTCACGCCCAGCGCGGCGGCGATGCGGTGGCGGACGGATGCATCCAGCGGCGGGTCGATGCGCGGGCGTTCCTGCTGCATGAAGACGCGCCGGCCACCGGCCTCGTTGCGGCCGATGCGGATGCGCTGGATGCCGGCGGCGGTCTTCTGCCGGAACTCGCTGTCGCCGAAGCCGGGCAAGCCCGCCCGCACGTAATGGGTGGCGATCGTGGCGTGGCCGCATAACGGCACTTCGGTGGTCGGGGAAAAGTAGCGCAGCCGCACGTCGTGGTCGGCGCCGTCCGGCGCCAGCACGAAGGCCGTCTCGGAGTGCTTCAGTTCCCGCGCGAGGTCCTGCATCTCGGCATCGGACATGCCGTCGGCGCCGAGCACCACGCCCGCCGGGTTGCCCCGGAAGCGCGTGGTGGTGAAGGCGTCGACGTGGAACAGCGTGCGCTGGTTCATGGCGGCCCAGCCCGGCCCGCGGTTGGTGGGTGGCGTTACCTGGCGCCGTACAACGCCTTCACGTCGCGGGTCAGCGCGGCCTGGCTGTCCGCGCGCGAATAGAACATGTGGCCGCCGGGATATTCCTTCACCTGCACGCGGGTCGGGTCGCCCATCGCCGGCATCTGGTCGACCGCCAGCACCGAGACCATGAACGGGCACGACAGGTCATCCCAGCCGTGCGCGATCAGCACGCGCAGCTTGGGGTCGTTGGCCACCGCCTCGCGCAGCTGGCTGACCGAGCCTTCGCGGGCATCGTCGTCCTCGTGCCACAGGCGGTTCACCTCGTAGCTCAGCGCGTTGTAGCGGCCGGCGACTTTCCAGCCCACGGTCTGGGTGACGAAGTTGACCATCGCGCTGGTGGTCGGCGCGATGATGCTGTTGAGCAGCGGGTCGCCGGTGCGCTGGGACGGCGCATGCGGGAACGGGTCCCAGGCGGTGACGTTGGAATCGTAGCGGCTGCCCAGCTTGCCCTCGGCGCGATACACCTCGCGCAGGTAGGCCTGGGTCTCGATGCGGCCGCCAGAACGCTTGACGAACACCGGGTCCAGCCCGGTCAGCTCGGTCACTTTCCGGATCATCGCCTCGGTGGCGGCCGGGTCGGAGCGACCCTTCATCAGCGTGGTCGCGTATTCGCCGCGGGTGTAGGCGATGATCGGCGCCATCGCCTCGGCACTGAGCTTGCCCTCGCGCTCCAGGTGGGCGGCGGCGATCGAGGGCAGGGTGGTCATCCACGGCAGCGGCGAGACGGTGTCGTCGCTCCACGCCGACGGGTCGAGGTACGGCGAGATCAGCGTCACGCCGCTCATCGCCACGCCCAGCTGGGTCTGCATGTACTCGGTGATGCGCGGGCCGCGGAAGCCGCCGTAGCTTTCGCCCACGTAGTACTTGCGCGAATCCATGCGGCCGTTCTTCACCAGCCAGTCGTACATGATGCGCGAGAGGTACTTGATGTCGACGTCGGTGCTGTAGAAATCCTTGGTTGCCTGCTTGTCGTCGACCAGTGCGCGGCTGTAGCCGGTGCCCACCGGGTCGATGAAGACCAGGTCGGTGAAGCCCAGCCAGGTCCCGGGATTGTCGTTCAGCACCGGCGGGTCGGAGGGCGAGTCGCCGGCATCGCCGAAGCTCACTTTCTTCGGGCCGATCGCGCCCAGGTTGAGGTAGACCGACGAGGCGCCCGGGCCGCCGTTGAGCGCGAAGGTCACCGGCCGGTCCTTGCCGGGGATGGTGTAGGCGGTGAACACCACTTCGGCGGTCTTGTTGCCCTTCTCATCGCGCACCGGCAGCGAACCCACGGTCACGGTGTACTTGAGCGTCTTGCCATCGACCGTGGTGGTCTGCGTCACGTGCGCATCGGCGGGAAACGGCGGCAACTGGAAGCCGTCCTTGCCGGTTGCCTCGGTGCTCGCTGCCGGCTTGGGGGTATCGGCCGCCACGGCGGCAGTGGTGAACCCCGTCAACAGCAGGGCGGCCATCAGGGCAAACGGCAGGGACTTGCGCACAGGTGTCTCCTTGGGCGTAAAGACCGAAGCCTAAACGCGTGGCGCACGTGCCGAGTGTGCTGAAAGGCATGGGTGGCCCGTGCCAGCTCAGCCCGGCACGGCCAGCGGCGCATCCTGCATGGCCGGCAGCGCCAGGCGCTCCATCCACCCTTCGAAGCCGAGCAGGAGGGACCGCAGCGACTGCAGCGTAGACGGGTCGGTCAGCCAACCCCGGGCGTCGAAGCGATCGGCGGCGCGGGCCACGAACAGGCTGGGGCCCGGCATCACCAGTGCACCGCAGGTGTGCAGCACCTGACGCAGCGAAGCCTGCGCCAGCCGGGTACCCCACGGACCGGAACTGGCGCCGAGCACGGCCACGGGCTTGCCGGCGAGCACGTCGCCGGCGGGGCTTTCGCGCGAGAGCCAGTCCAGCGCGTTCTTCAACACGCCCGGCAGTGCCTGGTTGTACTCGGGCGTGGCAATGACCACGCCGTCCGCGGCGGCGATGGCGGCGCGCAGCGCCTTCACGCCGGCCGGCCCTGCGGGTTCGCGCTGCTCGAGGTCTTCGTCGAACAGCGGCACGGTGGCCAGGTCGTCGTAGACGTCCAACTGCATGCCGGCCGGCGCCTGGAGCGCTGCGGCGTGGAGCAGGCTGCGGTTCCAGGAGGCGCGGCGCAGGCTGCCGGCCAGGGCAAGCACGCGGCGGATGGGGACGGTATGGAAAACGGTCATGGCGAAACCTCGGGCAGGGAGAGAAGTCAGGGCTCGATCAGGAGCAGCACGGCGCAGGCCATCAGCAGCGCACCCATCGCGATGTCGACGCCGCGGCGCACCGCCGGATGCGCCAGCCAGCAGGCCAGCCAGGCGCCGAGCAGCGCCCACAGCAGCAGGCACGTGGCGGGAATCAGCACGAACAGGCCGGCCAGCGTCAGGTAGTCGCGCAGGCCGGCGGCGGGGAGCGCCGCCAGCACGGTCAGCACGAGCACCCAGCTTTTCGGGTTGAGGAACTGAAAGCCGACCAGGCCCAGCGTTCCCGTCGGCAGGCGCGCCGACCCCGTGGGCGGCGCGGACGCCACGCCGGCGAAGCACAGCGACAGGCCGAGCCATGCCAGGTACAGCGCGCCGACCACGACGGCACCGTGGCGCAGCGGCGGCCAGGTGGCGAATGCCGCGCCCGCGCCCAGCGCCATGAGCGCCAGCAGCAACAGCCCACCGGTCACGATGCCGGCGATCGCCGGCAGCGCGCCGCGCAGGCCCGCCTGCCCCGCGGCCTGCAGCACCACGAGATTGTTCGGGCCGGGGCTGATTGCCGCCACGCCGAGCAGCGCGGCGGCGGCAAGCCATGCATCCACGTTCATGCTTCCATCCAGGCAATGGTCGAATGCAGTACAGGCTGGTCCGCTTTGCTGGTCGGTGCGGTGACTTCAATGGTCTAGAATTGCGACCATGGAAGACTTGCCGCTGAATGCCCTGCGCGCCTTCGCCATGGTCCATGCTCATGGCGGCGTGCGTGCCGCTGCGCGGGAACTTGGCATGGCGCACTCCTCGGTGAGCCGGCACCTCGCCGAGCTGGATCACTGGCTCGGCGTGCCGCTGCTGCGCGCGTCGGCCGGGCGCGGTGCGCTGGTGTTCACCCCGCAGGGCGAGGCGCTGGGGCGTGCCACGCTGGCCGGCCTGCGCGCGATCGAGCAGGCGGTCGCGGCCTTGCGCGAGACCCGGCCGGCGCACGCGGTGACGCTGTCCACCTCGCCCTCGTTCGCGATCCGCTGGCTGCTGCCACGCCTGCCCGCGCTGGAAAAGGCGCATCCGAAGATCGAGCTGTCGGTGCAGGTGGAGCAACGCCTCGATGCGCTGGACGACGGCCGCATCGATCTGGCCATCCGCATGGGCACGGGGCCCTGGCCGGAACTGCATGCCGAGGCGTTGCTGGACGATGCGCTGTATCCGGTGATGAGCCCGGCACTGTGGCAGGCGTCCGGACGTCCCTCGGAGCCGGCGCATCTGGCCGGCCTGCGCTTGCTGCACGACCGCGATCCGCAGGCGTCATGGGAAGCGTGGCGCGGTGCACACGGACCGGCAAAGCTCGCGTTGCAGCGCGGCGCGCGCTACACCTCGTCGGACCTGGTGCTGCGGGCGGCGATGCAGGGGCAGGGTGTGGCCTTGGCGCGCCATCGGCTGGCGGCGGACGACGTGGCGAACGGCAGCCTGGTGCGCCCGTTCGGCCGACTCGACGTGCCGTTGGGCACCTCGTACTGGATCGTGCGCCCGCCGGCGAAGCCCCGCGCGGCTGTGGCGGCGGTGATCGACTGGCTGCGCTGGCAGGCGGCAGGTACGGCCGCGCGCTGATCAGCCGCGCGCCAGCGCGCCTTCGACGAACTGCTGCAACTGCGCCGCGTTCAGCGCGCCGGACTGCCGCGCGATCTCGCGGCCCTGCCTGAACATGATCAGGGTGGGGATGCTGCGGATGTTGAAGCGCGTGGCGATCTGCGGCTGCGCCTCGGTGTCCAGCTTGGCCAGCCGCAGTCGCGGCTCGAGCTTGCTGGCAGCCTGCACGAACACCGGCGCGAAACCGACGCAGGGCCCGCACCACGGCGCCCAGAAATCCACCAGCACCGGCAAGTCGCCGCGTCCGGCGATCGCGTCGAAGTTCACGGTCGTGAGTTCCGCCGGATGCCCTTCGAACAAGCCCTGCTTGCAGCGGCCGCAGTTCGGGTGTTCGGCGACACGCTCGGCGGGCACGCGGTTGAGTGCGCTGCAATGCGGGCAGGGGATGGTCAGTGCGGTACTCACGGCAGACTCCGGCGACGGGCAGGCGATACCCTGCACTGCAGATGGCGGCAGCCGCGGCGGAATCCAAGCCGGGTGCGGCCGGCGGTTCAGGCCATCCGGCGCGGCACGAAGCGCAACGCCACCGAGTTCATGCAATAGCGCAGGCCGGTCGGGCGCGGGCCGTCATTGAAGACGTGGCCGAGGTGGCTGTCGCAGCCCTTGCAGCTGATCGCCGTGCGGGTCATGCCGAACAGGTGGTCGGTCGACTCGACCAGATTGCGCCGCGCGATCGGCTGCCAGAAGCTGGGCCAGCCGGTGCCGGAGTCGAACTCGGTGGCTGCGTCGTACAGCGCCGTGCCGCAGGCGAGGCAGCGGAACAGACCGGGCACGGCGGGGCGTTCATGCTCGCCGCTGAATGCACGCTCGGTACCTGCGTGACGCATGATTTCGTACGACGCCGGCGACAGCCTCTGCCGCCACTGCGCGTCGCTCAGCACCAGCTTTGGTACCTCGTGCGCGCCGAGATCGCGGCCGGTATCGTCAAAGATTTCCAGCAGCACGTTGCCGGGCTGGCCCACCGGCGTGTTCGCCGCCGCGTGCAGGCGCGGTACCAGCCAGCCGCCGCCCACGGCCAGCAACGCACCGCCGCCGAGCGCGGCGCGCAGGAAGCGGCGGCGATCCATCGCGAGGGTTTCATCGAGACGTGACATGGCTTCCTCCGTCGGGATTGGGGATTCGGGATTTGCAGAGGCAAAGGCATTCGCGATCCTGCTCAGCCGAAAGTGAAGGCGTACGCCCGCACGCCGGGGTCGAGGAAGGTGATCTCGAACAGCCGCTCGCCGCTGCCGTTGGCCTGGCGTACGAGCTGGTACAGGCGCTGGCCGGTGACGGTGCCGTTGCCGTCGGCGTCGGTATCCATGCCGTGGTCGGCGCCGGGCGGTTTGCCGTCGATGGTGACGCGGAAGCGGATCGGCTTGCCATCGGCCGCCGGGCCGAGCACCAGGTGCAGGTCGCGCCCGCGGAAGCGATACATGATGGCGCCACCGGCCTGTTCCAGCTGCGCGTCCTCGTCGTGCACTGTCCAGCGCCCGTCCAGCGACCACTGGTTGGCGGCCAGCGCCGCCGGCGCGCGGTAATCGTGCGCCTCGTCGCGGGCCACGCGGCCGCCGACGAAATTCCTGGCGCGGGCGTAGCCGACGTAGGTCTCGGGCGAACGGGTGGGATCGTTCGACGCGGCGGCTTCGACGCCGCGATGGTCGTCGCGCACGTAGCCGCCGGGCAGGTTCTTCTGGCCGGCCTCGGCCAGCAGCTGGCGGATCACGTCCTCGCTTTGCCGATATTCGCCTTCGCCGAAGTGGTGGTGGCGGATCTGTCCCCGCGCGTCGATGAAGTAGTGCGCCGGCCAGTATTGGTTGTTGAAGCCTTGCCAAATCGCGTAATCGTTGTCCAACGCCACCGGGTAGTCGACGCCGAGATCCTTCACCGCCTTGGCCACGTTGGCCGGGTTCTTTTCGAAGGCGAACTCCGGTGCGTGGACGCCGATCACCACCAGGCCGTGATCCTTGTACTTGTCGGCCCAGCCGCGCACGTACGGCAGCGAGCGGATGCAGTTGATGCAGGAGTAGGTCCAGAAATCGACCAGCACCACCTTGCCGCGCAGCGATGCGGTGGTCAGCGGCGGGCTGTTGAGCCACTGTGTGGCGCCGGCCAGCGACGGGAACGTGCCTTCCACCGGCAGCGGGTCGCCGGCCTTGAGCTGTGGTTGCGGCGCCGGTGCCGGGCGCACGGCGTCGATCAGCTTCTGTTCGATGCCGCTGGTGCTGGCCAGCGAGACGCGGGTGAGCAGGCCGGTGTCCAGGCCCAGCGCGATCGCGGCCACGCCGCACAGCACCAGCACGCCGAGCGCCCGACGTACCCACTCGCCGACGCCCAGCGAGCGCTTCATCAGTGCGAACACCTTGCCGCCGATCAGCAGCGCCAGGCCAAGCGAGGTGGCCGCACCGGCGGCATAGGTGAGCAGCAGCAGGGTGGTCTGCACGCTGGCGCCGTTCAGCGCCGCGCCGGTCAGCAGCAGGCCGAGGATCGGCCCCGCGCACGGCGCCCACAGCAGGCCGGTGGCGACGCCGAGACCGGCCGCGCCCCAGACCGAGTCGCCATCGCCGGCCGAGCGCTGCGACAGCCGGTTGCCCAGCGCCACGAACGGGCGGGTGATCCATTCGGCCAGGTGGGTCGACAGCAGGGTCAGGCCGAGCAAGGCCAGCACCGCCATCGCCACCCAGCGGCCGTACTGGTTCGCGTGCACCGCCCAGCCGCCGCCGAGGGCCGCCAACGTGGCGACGACGGCGAAGGTGATCGCCATGCCAAGCAACATCGGGAAACCGTTGCGCATGAACGGCCGGTCGGAGCGGGCGAACACGAACGGCAGCACCGGCAGGATGCACGGGCTGAGGATGGTCAGGACGCCGCCGAGGTAGGCGAGGATCAACACGAGCATGGAGTTTTCATCCGTGGGTGGTTGCCTGATGATTCGCCGCCGCCTCCGCCGGGGTTACATGCGGATACGAGGTAACGTCGGCGCCAGATGCAGCGAAGACTTCGGTGGAGCGTTCCGTCGTGGAGCGAACATGGTGCAAGCCTTGACCGCCACCGCCTTCATGGGTCTAGATAGTGGACTTCTCCGCGGGATGAGTCTCGTCCGGACCGTGCCAGCCGAATCCGCCGCCGCCAGCGAATCGCCCGACCAGCGCCGATCGGCGTGGATGGCCGCTGCGCAGGCCGGCGACCGGCGCGCCTACGAAAAGCTGCTGGCCGATTCGGTGGCCCTGATCCGCGCCGTCGCGCGACGCCAGGGCGTGGCGCAGGACCAGCTCGACGACGTGGTGCAGGAAACCCTGCTCACCGTGCATCGAGTGCGCCACACCTACGATCCTGCCCGCTCCTACGACGCCTGGCTCGGTGCGATCGCCGGCCGCCGCGCGATCGACTCCCTGCGCAGCCGCGGCCGCCGCGACAGCCGCGAACTGCACGATGAATTTGCGCTGGACAATCACCCGGACCGCGACGACGCCAGCGCCGCTACCGAGAGCGAGCAGCGCGCGCAGCGCCTGCGCGAGGCGATCGCCGGGCTGCCGCCGGGCCAGCGCGAGGCCGTGGAACAACTCGGCCTGCACGAGCGCTCCCTCAGCGAGGCGGCCGAGCTGACCGGGCGCAACACCGGCGCACTGAAAGTGAACCTGCATCGCGCGCTGAAGGCGCTGCGCGGGCGTTTCCATGGAGAACCCTGACGTGATGTCCGACCCGCGAGTCCATGAGGCGCTGATCGACCGCCTGGGTACCGAGCTGGTGCCAGTGCGGCGACTGCTGCCGCCATGGCTGCGCACCGCCGGCTGGCTGTCGCTGGTGGCGGCGCTGGCGGTCGGGCTGCTGCTGCATTACGGCGCCAGCCCGATGCTGCGGCGATGGGCCGCCACGCCGGACCTGGCCTGGGCCGGCATCGGCGCGGTGCTTACGGCGGTGGGCGCGGCCTGGGCGGCGTTCGCGCTGGGCGTGCCGGGGCGGCATGGCGCCTGGGCCTGGTTGCCGGTGCCCGGGGCTCTGCTGTGGATTGGCGCCAGTGGTCTCGGCTGCCTGCGCAACTGGGTCGCGCCGGGCACGGAAGTGGCCGGGGTACATCAGTCCGCCGATTGCCTGGTCTTCATCATCGCCTTCTCGATCCCGCTGTCCGCGCTGCTGATCGTGCTGTTGCGCCGCGCCTGCCCGCTGCGGCCGGTGCTCACCGCGGTGCTGATCGGCCTGGCCAGCGCCGCCGCCTCGGCCAGCCTGCTGGAGATCTGCCATGCGTTCGACTCCGCTGCCACCGACCTGCTGACGCACGCGCTGGCCGTCGCCGCGGTGGTGGCCGTCAACGCCGCCATGGGCGGGCGGTTGTTGTCGAAAGCGTAGGGATTCGGCAGAAGCGTCGCACGCGCCGCGTAGGGCGGGCACCGTCCGCCGGCTTTTGGCCTTGCGACATCGCGACAAGAGCGGCGGGCATTGCCCGCCCTACGCTCTGTTGACGCATGCGCTGGCGGTGGCCGTGGTGGTGGCCGTCAATGCGGCGATGGGCGGGCGGCTGCTGTCGCGGGCCTGAACTCAGTCGCGGAAGTTGTCGAACTGCAGCGGCAGCTCGACCTCGGACTTGCGCAACACCGCCATCGCCGCCTGCAGGTCGTCGCGCTTCTTGCCGCTGACGCGCAGCTTGTCGCCGTTGATCTGCGCCTCGACCTTGAGCTTGGCCGCCTTCAGCTCGGCCACCAGTTTCTTCGCCACCGGCTGCTCGATGCCCTGCTTGACGGTGATCTTCTGGCGCGAGCCGCCCAGGTTGGTTTCCGGGTCGCCGACGTCCAGCGCGCGCACGTCGATCTTCCGCGCGATCAGGCGGGCGCGCAGGATGTCCAGCATCTGCTGCAGCTGGAATTCGCTGGGGGCGCTCTGGGCGATCACGCCATCGTCCAGCACGTACTTCGCGTCCACGCCCTTGAAGTCGAAGCGCGTGCCGAGTTCGCGGTTGGCCTGGTCGACGGCATTGGTCAGTTCGTGCTTGTCGACTTCGGAGATCACGTCGAAGGAAGGCATGGCGGCGGCTCGCTGGGAACAGGAGGCAAAGTGTAAGCGATGGCGCTGGGCGATAATGGCGCAACCCTCACTTCCGTCATTCCGGCGCAAGCCGGAATCCGGCGCCTTTCAACGGACACAGTCACCGGGTCCCGGCTTGACCGACCCTTCGGTCGTTGAAAGGCGCCGCGCCGGGATGACGAACAACGAGCTTGATGGCGTGACCATGGTGAGTTCTTGAAAACCGACGTGTTGATCATCGGCGCCGGCGCCGCCGGCCTGATGTGCGCGATCACCGCCGGCCAGCGCGGCCGGCGCGTGCTGGTGGTCGATCACGCCAACAAGGTCGGCAAGAAAATCCTGATGTCCGGCGGCGGCCGCTGCAACTTCACCAACCTGGGCACGACGCCGGCGAATTACCTCTCGGCCAACCCGCATTTCGCCAAGTCCGCGCTGGCGCGCTACACGCCGAGGGACTTCATCGCGCTGGTCGAGAAGCATCGCATTGCCTGGCACGAGAAGGAGCTGGGCCAGTTGTTCTGCGACGACTCCTCGAAGCAGATTGTGCGCATGCTGCTGGACGAGTGCGCCGCGGCCGGCGTCACGGTGGAGGCGAACTGCGCCGTGCAACGCGTGCGCAGGACGCCGGAGGGCTTCAGCGTGCACACCGCGCGCGGCGAGGTGCATGCCGAGTCGCTGGTGGTCGCCTCGGGCGGCCTGTCGATTCCCAGCATGGGCGCCAGCGGTTTCGGTTACGAACTGGCGCGCCAGTTCGGCCACGCCGTGCTGCCCACGCGCGCCGGCCTGGTGCCGCTGACGCTGAGCGGCAAGCACCAGGAGCATTACGCGGATCTGGCCGGTGTGGCGTTGCCGAGGGTGGAGGCCCGCGTGGGCAGGCAGGGTTTTCGCGCCGGATTGCTGTTCACCCATCGCGGCATCAGCGGCCCGGCGATCCTGCAGATCTCCTCGTACTGGCAGCCCGGCGACGACTTGCGCCTCGACTTGCTGCCGGACCTCGACGTCGGCGCCTGGCTGGTCGACCAACGCACGGCGCGGCCGCTGGCCGAACTGAAGACCGTGCTCGGCGAGGTGTTGCCGAAGCGCCTCGCGCAGCGGTTGTGCGAGCAATGGCTCGGCAACCGCCCGATGCGCCAGTACCGCGAGACCGAACTGACGCAGATCGGCGTGCAGCTCGCCGCGTGGCCGATCACCGCCAGCGGCACGGAAGGCTACCGCACCGCCGAAGTCACTCTCGGCGGCGTCGACACCGATGGCCTCTCCTCCAGCACGATGCAATCGAAACTCGTGCCCGGCCTCTACTTCATCGGCGAGGTGGTCGACGTCACCGGCTGGCTCGGCGGCTACAACTTCCAGTGGGCGTGGGCGTCGGGGCAGGCGGCGGGCGCGGCGGCCTGATGCCGGTTGCTTGACGCCTCCGGCCGGGGGCTGCAGCATCGTGCGACGGAATTTCCAACGCGCCGCGCCCGCCATCGGGCGGCGGCGCATCTCCAGGGGAGGGCGGCCGATGGCAACGCTGGACAAGGGCAAGCTGGTCGACCCGGCGATCGAGGTCAAGCTGTATGCGTCGATCGAGCATGGCAGCCTGGATGCCGTCCACGCGATCGTGCTGCATCGTACCGATTCCTCCACCGCCACCAGCACGCTCGAAGCGTACGCGGGCGGCAAGCAGACCGGCGCGCACTTCTTGATCGACAAGGCCGGCAAGATCTGCCAGACCGCACGCGTCGATCAGGTGTGCTGGCACGTCGGTGTGCTGCAGGCGCGCTGCCAGGTCGAACACGGCTGCGATCCGCAGGAACTGAAGACGATTGCCTCGCTCATGCACGCGAAAGGCGTGGGCTTCGGTACCCGCGCGAAGAACCTTTCGCGACATGAACTGGGCAAGCCGTATCCCTCGCGCTATCCCTCCAACCAGGACTCGCTGGGGATCGAGGTGGTGGGCACGTTCCAGCCCGCGCAGAAGGCGTTCGAGGCGCCGACGCCGGAACAACTGAAGTCGCTCAAGTACCTGGTGGATATTCTGGTCGGCCTGTTCGGCCTGAACCTGTTGGGCGACGTCTACGCGCACGGCGCGATCGCCCGCAAGGAGGTCACCGAGGGCGCCCAGTTGCTGCAGGCGCTGACCGCTGGGGGCAAGCCGTGAAGGCGTTGGGCCTGGTGCTGCTGAGCGCAGCGCTGGCTGCGTGTGTGCCGGTGCGCGGCAATGGCGGCATCGAGGTTGTTTCGTTGCAGCGGCAGGTCGATGCCACGCGCGCCGACGCCGACATCTGCAGCGCGTTGACGCTCAGTCGCGCGGACGTGGCGCGGTATTTCACGCTGGCCGAGGTGGTCGACCCGGCCACGTTCGACGCCGAGGCGATCATCATGCCGTGCAGCTACCGCGGCACCCTGCGCCGTGCGGGCCAGCTCTACCACTGGGAGATTTTCGCCGGCGGGGCAGCCTATCTGTACGACGGCGGGGAAACCAACCAGCGCTACCTTTGCCGCGAGTCGTGCCTCGCGGCGCTGCCGAACCTGCGCTGAGCGGCGCGCCGATTCATCGCGGGGCCTGCAGCGATCCCGCCGACGGTTGCAGGTCGCCGGGCGCCAGGGTCGCCCAGTGGAGGTGGTGCGGATCGAAACCGCTCTCGATCATCGGCTTGATGATGCGGAAGTAGGGCGAGATGTCGAAGTCGCGCGGCGTGAACAGGCTGGAGCTGCGGATGTGCAGGATCTCCTGGCGCGCGCGCTGGGTGCCGCGCAACTGGCGGTAGTCGCGGTCCAGCATCGGCAGGATCGGATAACGCACGCTGTGGAAGGCCGCCGCGATCAGCGACGAGCAGATCGCCCGGGTCGGCTCGCCGCTGCCCAGCGCCAGCAGGCGCCGGCGCCAGCGTCCGGGCACCGGCGGCGTCGGCAGCAGGTAGCGCATCAGGTCGATCACGTTGCGCATGTCGTAGCGCTGGCCGAGGCGACGCGCGGCGTGTTCGATCACCTGCTCGATCTCGCCGGCGTGCAACCCGACCGGGCGGCAGATGCGCGTGTGCGCCCCGCGATACGCCTGCAGCGGCAGCGCACGCACGCCTTCCACCACGTCGGCTTCGATCAGCACGTGCGCACCGAGCGCGGGGTAGCGGTCGCGCAGGGTGTCGCCCACGTACAACGCCGCGTGCGACCAGCTCGACTGGGTGACGTACTTGATCGCGGTGCCGATGCGGCTGTTGCCGTCGACCAGCAGCACGTCGGCCGGCCGCAGCGATGCCTCCAGCATGTCGTGGCGCGAGGTGCCGAAATGCATGCCGCCGACGCGCGGCTTCGAGAGGTAACGGGCCAGGGCACGGCCCAGCCTGTGCAAGGGATGGAACACGATCGTGCGCTCCCGGCGGTCGCAGGTGCGACGAGCTTAAGCCGTGGGCGCGTGCGTGTCAGCGCCCGAGCAGAAAGCCGCTTTCACCGGCACCGAGAGACTGGAAGCTCACGCCGACCAGGCCAGGCTGCCGTCGACGATGGTGTGGCTGCGCCCGCCGACCCAGATCGCGTCGTTGTCGATGTGCACCATCAGCTGCGCGTCGTGGCCGATCTCGCGGCCCTGGCTGACCTGGTAGCCGCGGGCCAGCGGGCCATGCGGTTCGGCGTGTGCGATCCAGGCGGCGATCAACCCGTTGGCGGCGCCGGAGGCGGGGTCTTCGACGATGCCCACGCCGGCGGGGAATGCGCGCACCACCAGTCGCGGCTGATCCGATGCCACGCGTGCGAAGGCGCACAGCCCCATGCTGCTGCTGGCGCGGGCCAGCGCAAGAATGGCCACGTGGTCGGGTTGCCATGCGCGCAGGCTGGCCTCGTCGGCGACCTCGGCCAGCCACCAGCGTCGGCCGCCGTCGACCAGCGCCGGCGGCAGCGCGCCATCGGTCACGCCGTGCAGCGCTGCGGCCAGCAGCGGGTTTGCGTCGCGGCCGGTCGCCAGCACGCGTTCGCCCGGCGAGCGCAGCAGCAGTTCGCGCATGGCGCCGCTGCCTTCGACCCGGATCGGCAACACGCCAGCGCCGCACTCCTGCCACAGCAGTCCGTCGCGCGGCGTGGCCAGACCTGCTTCCAGCGCCGCATGGGCGCTGCCGATGCTGGGGTGGCCGGCAAACGGGATCTCCTCGTGCGGCGTGAAGATGCGCACCCGATAGCTCGCCCGGGGGTCGGTCGGCGGTAGCAGGAAGGTGGTTTCCACCAGCGCCGTCCAGCGCGCGAAACGCTGCATCGCCGCGCTGTCCCAGCCGTCCGCGCCGATCACCACGCCCAGGTGGTTGCCACCGCCGAGGGTGGCCGCAAAGACGTCCAGATGCAGGTAACGGAGCGGGCTCATGTGTTTCGTCCGACCGCGGGGCGCGGTGCAAAACGGCAGATGATAGAGGGGCAGCCACGGCGGCGACACTGCCGCTTTCGCATAAGCCGCGCCGCGCCGGGCATAAGTGCGCCGGGGCGCCGGGCGAGTCGACAAGCCCGGGGCAAGGCGCCAAGATGCCGACTTTTGCGTCGCGGAACCGTCCATGCCGATCACCTTGGCCATCATTGCCATCACCTGCATCGTCTCGTTCATGGCGTTCAAGAACGCGCGGCTGATGAACGACCTGATCCTGTGGCCGCCGGCGATCACCCGCCAGCGCGAGTACCACCGGCTGGTGACCTACGGCGTGGTGCACGCGGATTTCGGCCACCTGCTGTTCAACATGTTCACGCTGTTCTTCTTCGGGCGTGCGATGGAGCCGTTCTACACCGGCGTGCTCGGCACGCTGGGGTTCGCGCTGTTCTACATCGGCGGGCTGGTGGTCTCGATCCTGCCGACCTGGCTG
Organism: Rhodanobacter sp. UC4452_H20; assembly: GCF_052978205.1. Next base: position 520,820 of record NZ_CM129662.1, read on the forward strand.
AAGAACCGGAACAACCCGGACTATCGCAGCCTGGGTGCGTCGGGCGCCGTGTCGGCGGTGCTGTTCGCCTACATCCTGATCGCGCCCTGGCAGCAGATCATCGTGCTGGTGATCCCGATGCCGGCAATCGTCTACGCGGTGCTGTACACCGCCTATTCGATCTACATGGACCGGCGCGGGCAGGGCAACGTCAACCACAGCGCGCACCTGTGGGGCGCAGCCTATGGCGTGCTGTTCACCATCGCGATCAATCATCGCGTGCTGCCGCACTTTCTCGACGCGCTGATGCACCCGGGCTGAGCGCGCGTTCGGTCGGCCCGCAGATGAACGCTTCTTGCGCTGCGTAATGCCGTCGCGCGCCGATACGCGCATACTGGCCGCGTTGCTCACCGCTCACCGCAGGAGAACGAACGCATGGCAATGACCCGCAAGTCGGCAGCGAAGACGTCCGCGGCAGGGAAAGCATCGGCGAAAAAGTCCGCAGCGAAAAAGCCAGTCGCGAAGAAAGCCGCCGCGAAGAAGTCCGTCGCGAAGAAATCAGTTGCGAAGAAATCAGTTGCGAAGAAATCAGTTGCGAAGAAAGCTCCGGCGAAAAAGGTCGCCGTGAAGAAGGCAGCCGCCAGGAAGTCCCCGGCGAAGAAAACCGCCGCGAAGAAGGCCGTCGCCAAGCGCACGACCGGCCCGCGCAGCGCGAAGAAGGCGACGCCCCGGCGGCCAGAGACAAAGAAGGTCGCTGGCCGCAAGGCCGCGCCGAAGCCGGCAGCAAAGAAATCGCGCGCCAGCGCCAGCGCGGCATCGCGCAAGCCGGCCGTACGCAAGGCCGCGTCCGCGAAGAAGCCTGCCGCGAGGAAGGCAGCGGCCAAGAAGCCGTTGGCCACGCGGCCAGCCGCACCTCGGGTCGCAACCCGGCCTGCGCCCAAGTCGTCGCCCGCGCGCCCTCGTCCGGCCGACCGGCCGGTGGCGCACATCAGCCCGGAAGAGGCCGTGGCGCATATCCAGGCCTTGCTTGACGCCAAGCATGAGCGGGACCAGCGCGAGCCGTCGTGGCCTGGCGCCAACCCGTCGCATCCGACCCCCAACGTGACGGAGATGCACGCGCCGGTGACCGGCACGGGCGATGCATCCGTGACGGCATCGCCGCGCGACGACCTGGGCAAGCGCAAGGGTTGAATCTCCGCGGGCGGGCCGGTGCCAGGCGCCGGGTCCGCTCAGGCAGAGTTCAAGCGGCATGGTCCAGCGTGGAGCTTGACAAGCACCGCGGAGGTGAACCATGAAACGACTGCTCGCTTGCGTTGGATTGATGGTGGCAGCGGCGGCGCTGTCCGGTTGCTATTACGACCCCGGCTATACCTACGTGCGTGGCGGCGGGTCGTCCGGCGACGCGTATTACGGCAGCGGCACGACGTACTACGCCTCGCCTTACGACAGCTACTACGGGCCGGCCTATTACGGCGGCTACTACGGTTGCTGCTACGCACCCGGGGTGACCGTCGGCATCAGCTCGCACTGGTACGGCGGTTCGCGCTATCCACGCTATCACGGGCGCGACTACGGACGCGACTACCGCCATCGCGACAACGACCGCGGCCATTACCGCGACGATGGCCGCTCGGGACATCGTGACTCGCAGCGCGGCGGACGCCATTCGCGCGACCGCGACGACCGTCGCCATTGACCCCCGCCGCGCCCGGTAGCGCCGGGCGTTCAGGCACAATCGGCGGATGCCTTCGCGACCGTCAAGCGTATCCGCCGCGATATTCCGGTTTGCCCTCCTGATGGTGGCGGGACTTGCCCTGTCCGCCTGCACCAGCGTGCGCTACTACGCGCAGGCCGCCCACGGGCAAGCCGAACTCATCGTGCATCGACGCCCGATCGAGCGCGTGCTCGCCGACCCGCACACCGACCCGCAGCTGGCCGCGCGCCTGCGCCTGGCGCTGCAGGCGCGCCGGTTCGCCTCGCGCGAGCTGGGCCTGCCTGACAATCGCAGCTACACCGGCTACGTGCCGCTGGATCGCGACTACGTGGTGTGGAACGTGTTCGCTGCGCCGCGCCATTCGGTGCAGGCGGTGCCGCAGTGCTTTCCGATCGCCGGTTGCGTGGCTTACCGGGGCTGGTTCAGCGAACAGGCGGCGCAGGCAGATGCGGCGCGCTGGAAGGCCCGCGGCGACGATGTGTGGATCGGTGGCGTGCCGGCGTATTCGACGCTGGGCTGGTTTGCCGATCCGGTGCTGTCCAGCATGCTGCGCTGGGACGACGACGAGCTGGCCGGCACGATCTTCCACGAGTTGGCGCACCAGCTGATCTACGTGAAAAGCGACAGCGCGTTCAACGAATCCTTCGCCAGCTTCGTGCAGCGCCAGGGCCTGCGCGAATGGCGCGCCTCGCGCGGCCTGCCGCCGGCGCAAGGCCACGATGACGCGATCGCCGACGGCTTCACCCGGCTCGTGCTGGATCTGCGCGAGCGCCTGAAGCTGTTGTACGCCAGCGGCGTCGATGCCGAGGCAATGGAAGCCGGCAAGCAGGCCGCGATCGCCGCGTTCCGCGAACGCTACGCGCAGTGGCGCGAACGCCGATGGCCCGGCGACCATCGCTACGACGCGTGGGTGGCGCAGCCGATCAACAACGCCCGGCTGCTGCCGTTCGGCTTGTACGACCACTGGGTGCCGGCGTTCGACGTGCTGTTCCAGCGCTCGGGGCAGGACTGGACGGCGTTCTACGCCGACGTCCGCGCTTTGGCTCGCGACCCGAAGCCGCGCCGCGATCGCGCGCTGGAAGCGCTGATGACGCCGCCACACGGTGCGGAGGCTCAGGCCGCGCCGCGCTGAAAACTCAGTGCCCGCCGCCCGGCAATGTTTTTCTCCCCGCCATGTGGCGCAGGTAGCTCAGCAGATCATCGAGGTCGGCGTCGGAAAGCGCCCGCGTGTCGAAGCCCGGCATCTTCGCCTGCGGCCAGCGGCGCAGCGATTGCGGATCGCGGATGTACCCGCGCAGCAGGTCGGCGCGCAGGTACTCGGTGGGGTTGTGCGGAATGTTGAGGTCCGGCCCGAGTCGGGCATCGCCGGCGCCGTTGAGTGTATGGCAGGCGAAGCAGGTGCGCTGGAACACCGCCAGCCCTCGCCGCACGGCACTGTCCGCCGGCGTTCGCGGGTCCGGCAGCATGGCCGGAAAACGCGCGGCCATGCTGTCGGCGCGGCGGATCGTGGCCAGTTGATATGGCCATTGCTCCGGTCCCACGCCCGCCGCGCGCGGCTGCGTCCACACGACATAGAACGGGCCGGCGCGGCCGTGTCCGCCAGGCAACGCCGGCCACGGCCGGGCCGGCTCCTCGATCGCCAGCCAGGCGACGCTGCCGCGCCGGCTCAGGATCAGCGCGGCGGGTATTTCGGCGACAAAGCCGTCCTTCGCGACAAATTGCAGGTGATCGCCGGCCACGATGCCGGGCAGCAGGGCAGTCAGCGGCACGGCGCGGTAGTGTCGGGTGCGCTTGAACGCCACGTCGCCGAGCACGGTGATGGTGCGCGCATCCGGGCGCGCCAGCAGGGTGGCGGTGCTCCAGCGGGTGGCACCATGGCCCAGGTCGATGCGGAGTTCGGCGGCGCGCACGAATCGACTGCTGCCGAGAAGCATCAGCGCGATCGCAAGCAGGGCGGTGATCCGCGTCATCCGGGGGGCGTCGATCGAGGTTCCGCGCATGGGATTCTCCGTGCAATGGGCCCAGTGTAGGGCCAGCTTTGGCGCCGGGCGGGCCGGCGCACCTGTCGCGGCGCTGAACGGCGGCGGGCGTGCACGTTGAACTCACGTCGTCGCGCACACACTAAGCCCGTGTATCGCCGTGACGGCGACAGGAAGCGGGGCAATCCATCGCCTTGCTGAGGGGCCGGCCTTACCTCCCCTGGAGGCCGCCTGACAAGCCCCATCGGTCCTCCCCTGGCCGATGGGGTTTTATTTTGCCCGGCGCCGATGGCCGACCATGGATAATGGCCGGTGCTGCCGCTTCTTCCTCCCCTGGGCGCCCGATGGTCATCGAATCGCTGCTCGACACCGACCTGTACAAGTTCTCGATGATGCAGGTGGTGCTGCACCAGTATCCCGCGGCCGAGGTGGAATACCGCTTCAAGTGCCGCACGCCGGGTATTGACCTGGCCGCGTGCGTCGACGACATCCGCGCCGAACTGGCCGCGCTGTGCCGCCTGCGTTTTCGCGCGGACGAGCTGGATTACCTGCGCAGCTGGCGTTTCATCAAGAGCGATTTCGTCGATTTCCTGGGCCTGTTCCAGCTCAACGAGAAGTACGTGGAGATCGCGCCCTCGGCCGCCGTGCCCGGCGAGATCGAGATCCGCATCCGCGGGCCGTGGCTGCACACGATCATGTTCGAGGTGCCGCTGCTGGCGATCGTCAACGAGGTATATTTCCGCCGCACCAGCGCCGGGCTGGATCTGGCCGAAGGGCGCCGGCGCCTGCACGACAAGATCGCCATGCTGCGCGATGCGCCGGATTACACGCTGTGCCGCATCGCCGATTACGGCACCCGCCGGCGGTATTCGCGGCGCTGGCAGCACGAGGTGGTCACCACCTTGCGCGACGAACTGGGCGCGCAGCTGGCCGGCACCAGCAACGTGTGGCTGGCACGCGAACTGGGCCTGACCCCGCTGGGCACGCTGGCGCACGAGTATCTGCAGGCACACCAGGCGCTGGGGCCGCGGCTGCGCGATTCGCAGGTCGCGGCGCTGGAGGCGTGGGCGCGCGAATACCGTGGCGATCTGGGCATCGCGCTGTCCGACGTGTACGGGCTGGATGCCTTCCTGCGCGATTTCGACATGTACTTCTGCAAGCTGTTCGACGGCACCCGCCACGATTCCGGCGATCCGTTCGCCTGGGGCGAGAAGGTGCTGGCGCACTACCGCGACAACCGCGTCGACCCGCGCAACAAGGTGCTGGTGTTCAGCGACGGCCTGGACATCCCGCGCGTGATGCAGCTCTACGCGCATTTCCGCGGCCGCTGCCAGCTCGCCTTCGGCGTTGGCACCAACCTCACCAACGACGTGGGGCCGGCGCCGATCAACATCGTGATCAAGATGATCCGCTGCAACGGCCAGCCGGTGGCCAAGCTCAGCGATTCCCCCGGCAAGAACATGTGCGATGACCCGGCCTACGTGGCCTACCTGCGCCAGGTGTTCGAGATCCCCGCCACCCAGGGGTGAGTGGCGCCGATCACGGATCGTCCGGCGCGCGGCTGAACACGCCGGCCAGCAGCAACAGGGACAGCAGCACGAGGGCGAGGTGGAGCACGGCGAATCCGGCGTGGCGGCAACGCCTTGACGGTAGCCGCGCGCACCGCCGGCGCCAAAGGAGCATGCCGCATATGGATATGCCCGAGCCATCTCGATGGCGTACGCTGGCCGGACACCCGCCACAGTTCCGGAGCAAGCCATGACCAGCATCCACGATTTCACCGTGACCGACATCGACGGCAAGCCGCGATCGCTGGGTGAGTGGCGCGGCAAGACCTTGCTGGTGGTCAACGTCGCCTCGCAGTGCGGATTCACTCCGCAATACGAGGGCCTGGAAGCCTTGTGGCGCGAACAGCGCGAGCTGGGCCTGGTGGTGCTGGGCTTTCCCTGCGACCAGTTCGGCCACCAGGAGCCGGGCAGCGAAGCCGAGATCAAGGATTTCTGCAGCACCCGCTTCGACGTGACCTTTCCGATGTTCGCCAAGGTCGAGGTGAACGGCGAGCACGCCGCGCCGCTGTACCAATGGCTGAAAAGCCAGGCCAAGGGCATCCTCGGCAGCGAGGCGATCAAGTGGAACTTCACCAAGTTCCTGGTCGATGGCGACGGCCAGGTGGTCAAGCGCTACGCGCCCACCGACACGCCGCAGAAGATCGGTCGCGACACGCGGGCCCGCTTGCAGGGGTGAACCATCCCGTCACCGCGGTCCACGGCGATCGCCACGGCCTGCATTGAGCTGGTCGGCGGCGCTCGGGACGCCCCCTGCGCAGGCCATGCGCGCGCGGTCTGATAGGCTTTGTCCCTTTGCCGACCGTGGTCGGCCCCCATGACCCCCGAACGAGGCCAGATGATGCAGATTGCCCGAGATTCCGTTGCCGCCTTCCACTACACCCTCACCGACGATCAGAACCAGGTCATCGACAGCTCCGCCGGTCGCGATCCGCTGACCTACCTGCACGGCGGCGGCCAGATCGTACCGGGCCTGGAAAAGCAGCTGGAAGGCCGCTCGGCGGGCGACAAGTTCACCGCCGACGTGGTTCCCGAGGAGGGTTACGGCGTGCACCATCCCGAGCTGATGCAGGAAGTGCCGCGCTCGGCCTTCCAGGGCGTGGAGGACATCCAGCCCGGCATGCAGTTCCAGGGCCGCGGTCCGCAGGGCGAGATCAACGTCACCGTCACCCGCGTCGAGGACGACAAGGTCTTCATCGACGGCAACCATCCGCTGGCGGGCAAGACCCTGCATTTCGCCATCGAGGTGACCGACGTGCGCGCGGCCAGCGAGGAAGAGCTGGCACATGGCCACGTGCACGGTGCGGGTGGCCATCACCACTGAGAGGTTGTGAATGATGCGCAGGGCGGGCACGGCCGCCTTTGTCGTCGACGGCTGGCGGGCGGTGCCCGCCCTACGCGTGCCCGGCGACGCGTTGCGGCAGCGCGTTCAATACCAGTCCAGCAACGACACGCCCACGCCGAGGTAGGTGGCGTTGTGGTTGTAGTCGATCAGGCTCTCGCCGTAGCCCTTGAACAGTTCGGCGTAGCCGCGCAGGTTGCCGGCGATCGGAAAGCTCCAGCCGAAGCGCAACGATCCGTGCTGGCGGCTGCCGCCGCGGAACGAGTCGCGCAAGGTCAGACCGAATTCCTGGCCGTTCCACTCGTGCACGATCTCCACCTCGCCGCGCCCCACGTAATCGCTGATGTCGGGGTTGTCGTCGATGCTTCGCGATTCGGGAATGCGCCACCACGGGCGGATCATCACCGTCCAGCCTTCGCGTTCGAAGCCGACGTTGGCGATCAGCCGGTTCCAGCTGCGCGACAACGGCAGCCCGCGGCCGTTGGACTGGTGGTTGAAGCCGATGCCGAGCAGGCGTCCCTCCCAGCCAAGCACGTGGTAGCTGGTGTCGAACATCAGCATCGCCTCGGGCTCGTAGTCCGTCTCGCGAAACGGGCGCGACAGGGTGGAGTTGTAGACCTGCCACCGCGACGACTGGGTATAGCCCACCCACAGGTCGCCGGCGTCGCCGAACACGCCTTGCCACACCTTGGCCTTGAGGCTCAGCTGGAACTTCGCCTCGATGTTGTCCAGCCGCTCGCTGCCAGTGGCGTCGTTGTCGGGGTTGGGGCTGTGCGGTTGGTTGTTCTGGTTGCTGCTGGCGAAGATGGGCAGCACGTAGACCGGCTTGTAGCCGCGTACGTTGAAGGTGCCCAGTTTGCTTTCCGGCGCCAGCTCCCAGCGGCTGTCAAGCAGCGACAGCGGCACGGCCACCTCGCTGTTGCCGGGGCCGGCCGCGGGTGCCCCGGGATGGTCGTGGCCGAACACTTCGCCGCCGGCGGCCTGCACCGTGCGCTTCTGCGCCACCGGCAGGTTGACCCGGCCGGTGGCCTGGTCGTAGCAGGCCAGCCGCTGCGCATCGCTCTCGATCGCGGTGCAGCCGCGGATGTCCATCGGGTCGGGATTCTGTGCATGCGCCGTGGCAGCAGCCACGCAGGCCCATGCCGCGCAGGCTGCGACGAGCGGGAGTTTCATGATGTCTTTCCGATGCGCGGCGAGCGCCATGCCGGCCGTCGATTCAGGCCGGCAAGTTTATCCGATGCCCGTGAATGCACGATTCACGGGCATCGCGTCCGCGTGTTCAATGCAGCTGCTTCACCCAGCGTGCGTATTCCGCTTCGCTGACCTTGCCATTCTTGTTGCTGTCCGCGTTGAGGAAGTCGTTGGCCAACGGAGGATAGGCCGAGGCCTGTTCCTCGGTGATGCCCTTGCCGCCCGCCGCCAACTGCTGGAACGAGGGCGCCGGGGCGATCGTCGGCGCCGGAGCCGGTGCGCTTTTGACCACGACCTGACCCTGCGGCGTGTTGAACGTGGCGGTATCGGTGGCGGTGGCGGAAGCGGCCGGGGCAGGGGTGTCCTGCGCCAGGCTCGCGCCGGCGAACAACAACCCGCCGGCCAACAGGCAGCCGTACAGGGGAGTGCTGAAGTTCATGATGGAATCCTCCATGCCAGAATGAGTGTCCGAAAAAACACGGGGGTCCGGTCGCGCATGCCGCCGCACCCGAACTCCTCTGGACCCTAGCAAGGGATGTGTATATGTCCGCTCAAGATCGCCCGCCGATGCGGGCAACGGCGACACGCCATTGAGCCGGGCTTCAGCTTCGCCCACCCTCAGCCTTGCCCAGGCGCGCCTGTTGCAACTGGCGGCCCAGGGCTTGCTGCAGGCCAGCCGGCGACGCGCCCGGCGCGCCGACGTGGTGGCCGCCATCGAGCGCATGGGCTTGTTGCAGATCGACACCATCCACGTGGTGGCGCGCAGCCCGTACCTGGTGCTGCACGCGCGGTTGGGTGATTACCCGATGGCCTGGCTGGACGAGGCGCTGGCCGAAGGCAAGCTGGCCGAAACCTGGGCGCACGAGGCCTGCTTCGTCAGCGCCGCCGATCTGCCGTGGCACCGTGCGTGGAGCGACCAGCGCGGTGGACACTGGGCGCACCGACACGCCGCACGCATGCATCGCGAACAGCGCAGCGGGATGGACGGCCTGCTCGAGCGGATTCGCGCCGAGGGCCCGGTGCGCGCGGCGGATTTTGCCCGCGAGCAGGGTGCGGCCAGCTCGGGCTGGTGGGAGTGGAAGCCGGAGAAGCGCTGGCTGGAGGCGTGGTTCGCCCTGGGTGAACTGATGGTGCTGCGGCGCGATCGCTTCCAGCGCGTGTACGACTTGAGCGAACGGGTGCTGGCGCAACTCGACCCGCCGCCCGATCCGCGGGTGGCCACGCTCCCGGCCGCCGCGCTGCGTCGCCGCTTCGTCCTCGACGGCGTGCGCGCACTGGGCGTGGCGCCGGCCCCGTGGATCGCCGACTACCACCGGCTCAAGCCGCGCGTTGGCGCTGCCGAACTGGCGCCGCTGCTGGCCAGCGGCGAACTGCTGGCCGTGGCGGTACAGGGCTGGGCGACTCCCGGCTACGTGCATCGCGATCACGCCGACCTGCTGGAACGGGCGCTGGGCGGGCGGCTGCGCGCCACGCGCACGGCACTGCTGTCGCCGTTCGATCCGCTGGTGTGGGACCGCACGCGGCTGCGCGCGATGTTCGATTTCGACTACAGCCTGGAGTGCTACGTCCCGGCCGCGCGACGGCGCTACGGCTACTTCGTGCTGCCGATCCTGCATCGCGGCCGGCTGGTCGGGCGGCTCGACGCCAAGGCGCATCGCGGCGATGGCCTGTTCGAGGTCAAGTCGATCGAACTCGAACCCGGTGTGGCGATCGCGCCGCGCCTGCTGGCGGAACTGGCACAAGCCATCCTCGATACCGCGCGCTGGCATGGCACGCCGCAGGTGCGGGTGGTCCGCTCGCGACCGGCCGCCTTCGCCCGGTCGCTGCGCACCGAGCTGCGTCGACTGGCTTAGGCGCCCTGCCTACGGCGTGCTGCCCGCCGGAGCCGGGTTGGGGCTGCAGGACTTGCCATGCAGCGCCTCGCGCAGGCTGCGCGCCAGCGAGTTGCAGCGCTCGCCCAGTTGCGGACGGACATCCGGGTTCTGCGAATCGCGCAGCAGGTTGGTGCGCATCGCCTCGTAACGCAGTGGCAGCTGTTCGGCCGAGAAGATGCCGGCCGCACGGTGGCAGGCGAGGTAGCTGGACAGGTAGTCGTCGCAGGCGGGTATGCCGGTCTGTTCCGGCAGGCTCGCATCGCTGGGCGCGGTGGCGTGGTGGCTGGGGCGCTGGGCGGGCGTCGGCGGAGCGGTCGAACGGGTGGTGGCGGCGCGGGATGAGGTGACCGTCGCCGGGCGGGTCTCGGTGTCGCTGGCGCAGCCGGCGAGAAGCAAGATGGCGACCGCGGCGGCCAGGGCCAGGCGGAACGGGGTGGTCATGATGCTCTCCTGTGCATTGGGCAGGCCGCAGGCACCCGGTCTGGCGGAAGGTCGAACGAATCAACTAAACCGCAAGTGAAGTAAAGAAAACCTGAAACCCGCGCGCCGGGGTCGGCAGGGGTCGGTTGTCGGCGAGCCCGCCCCGGCCCGCCAGGGGCGCGGATCGGCAACGGATTTCGGCTGTCGGGACGGCTGTCACGACGAGCCGCTTGACAAATCACTTTTCTTCCAAAAATCCGTTATGCTTGAATCGCTGCGTCTGCTTGGCGGCGTGAGTGCCCACTGGGGATTTCCTGAATCCGTCCGTTGCACCCGACCTTGGCATGCTCAGTAAACCGTCGGCCCCCCTGTGGCCGGTTAGTCGATAGAGTCTGGATTGGATCGGAGTGTGAGTCATGTCGGATCGTGAAACGGGTACAGTCAAGTGGTTCAACGACGCCAAGGGCTTCGGCTTCATCAGCCGTGAAAGCGGCCCCGACGTGTTCGTGCATTTCCGCGCCATCACTGGTTCGGGATTCAAGAGCCTGCAGGAAGGACAGAAGGTGACCTTCAAGGTGGTCGACGGCCAGAAAGGCCTGCAGGCCGAAGACGTCACCCCCGTCTGATGGCGGTGGCGAGGTCTGCTTGAGGAGGCCGGCGCAAGCCGGCCTCTTTTTGTAGTGGCGAGGGCAATTCGCTAGCCTGTCGGGATGCCCGACCATTTCATCCAGAACGCCCCTGTCGCGGCCGAGTCGCTGGTCATCCCGGTCACCGCCGCAGACGGCGCGCGCTGCGAGCTGCTGGCCACGCTTCCGGCCGGTCGCTGGCAGCAGTTGTTGTACTGGATGCCGGCGATGGGCATGCCGGCGCGGCATTACCTGCCGCTGGCCCAGGCGCTGGCGGTGGCCGGCGTCGCCGTGGTGTTGCATGAATGGCGCGGCATCGGCTCCAGCGATCGGCGCGCCGGCCGCGATTGCAACTGGGGTTACCGTCAATTGCTGCAGGACGACTTGCCCGCCGGCATGGCGGCGGTGCGCCAGCGCTGGCCGCAGGCGCGCTGCTGGCTGGGCGGCCACAGCCTCGGCGGCCAGCTCGGACTGCTTTACGCCAGCCTGCATCCGCACGATTTCGCCGGCATGGTGCTGGTCGCCAGTGGCGCGCCGTACTGGCGGCGGTTCCGGCACGGCTGGCTGATTGGTGCCGCTTATGCGCTGGCGCCCTGGCTGGCTGCGCTGGTCGGCCATCTGCCCGGGCGGCGGATCGGTTTCGGCGGCAACGAGGCGCGCGGCGTGATCGCCGACTGGGCACGCAGCGGCCGCAGCGGCCGCTATGCGGTGGCCGGCATGACGCAGGATTTCGAGCGCTTGCTGGCCGCGCTGCAACTGCCGGTGCTGGCGCTGCGACTGCAGCAGGACTGGCTCGGTCCGCCGGCCTCGCTGGCATGGCTGCTGGGCAAGCTCGGTCCAGCCGCGCGTCGCGTGGAGACGATCTTGCGCGACGACCTGGATGGCACGCCGGCCGACCATTTCGGCTGGATGAAGGCGCCGGCGCCGGTCGCCGCGCGCATCGCCGGCTGGTTGGCCGGGGAGGATGCGACTTTCGTCGCGCGCGACGACACGGCGGCTTGATTCCCGGCGTCGCCGTCTGCATCTCAACCGTTCCGTGACGCTGGATTTCCCATGAACCTGTTCGATCCGCTTGCCCAACGCAGCCTGACCTTGCGCAACCGCCTCGCGGTGTCGCCGATGTGCGAATACTCGGCCACCGACGGCGTGCCCAATGACTGGCACATGGTGCACCTGGGCAGCCGCGCGGTCGGCGGCGCGGCGCTGGTGATCGCCGAGGCTTCGGCGGTGTCCGCGCAGGGGCGCATCTCGCCGCAGGACACCGGCCTGTGGAACGACGCCCAGTTGCAGGCATGGCAGCCGATCACCCGTTTCATCAAGGCGCAGGGCGCGATTGCCGGCATGCAGTTGGCTCACGCCGGGCGCAAGGCCAGCACGCTGCGGCCGTGGGACGGGCACGGCCCCGTGCCGGCGGGGCAGGGCGACTGGCTTACCGTGGCGCCCTCGGCGCTGCCGTTCGCTGCCGGCTGGCCGGCGCCGCAGGCGCTGGACGAGGCCGGTATCCAGGCGGTGATCGCGGACTTTCGCGCCGCCGCGCAACGCGCGCTGGCAGCGGGTTTCGAGTTGATCGAGGTGCATGCGGCGCACGGCTACCTGCTGCATCAGTTCCTGTCGCCGCTGAGCAACCGGCGCGACGATGCTTACGGCGGCAGCTTCGAGAATCGCATTCGTCTGGTGCGCGAGGTGGTCGTCGCCGTGCGCGAGGTGTGGCCGGCCGCACTGCCGTTGTGGCTGCGCGTCTCGGCTACCGACTGGGCGGATGCCGGCGGCTGGGACATCGGGCAGAGCGTGGAACTGGCGCGCCAGATGAAGCCCCTGGGCGTGGACCTGATCGACGTCTCCAGCGGCGGCTTGCTGCCGCACGTGAAGATTCCGCTGGCGCCGGGTTACCAGGTGCCGTTCGCGGCGCAAATCCGCCGCGAGGCCGGGATCGCCACCGGTGCGGTGGGCCTGATCACCGGCGCGGAGCAGGCCGCGCAGATCATCGCCAACGGCGCCGCCGACGTGGTGCTGATCGCCCGCGAGAGCCTGCGCGATCCCTATTTTCCCCGCCGCGCGGCAGCGCAGCTGGGTGCGTCGATCGACGCACCGGTGCAATATCAACGCGCCTGGTAAATGTGGCGGGGCGGAATCAGGGCGCCCGCTCGCGGAGCAGCAGCATGTCGACCTTTCGCAGTTTTGCCGAGTTCTATCCGTTCTATCTCGGCGAGCACGCCAATCGCAGCTGTCGCCGAATGCATTTCATCGGCAGCACGCTGGTGCTCGCGGTGCTGGTGCTGGCCGTGGCGAGCGGCCAGTGGCGCTGGCTGTGGCTGGTGCCGGTGGCCGGCTACGGCTTCGCCTGGCTGGGCCACTACGCGTTCGAGAAAAATCGCCCGGCCACGTTCAAGCACCCGCTGTACAGCCTTGCCGGCGACTGGGTGATGTACGCGCAGATGCTGCGCGGCAAGATCCGCTTCTGAGCGGCGCCCGCGATCAGCGATATTTGTCGTGGCAGCTCTTGCAGCTCTCTCCCACCGGCTTGAGCACGGCGGCCAGCGCGGTGCAGGTCGCCGGCGCCGCTGCCACGGCCTGGTGCAGGCGGTCCTGCAACTGGCTGGCGTGGTCGGCGAAATCCTTGTCGTTCATGCCGAACACCGGCGTGATGTCGCTGGCGGTGGATTCGAGCCGGGCCAGGTGATGCTGGACCTTCGCCGCCTCGCACTGGTTGGCCTTGATCGCGCCTTTCAATTCGCCCACGTGATAGCCGAGCGTATGCATCACCGCTGCGGGCATCGGATTGCGCTCGCTCAGCACGTTCATCACGTTGACGGTACCGATGATGCCAATCACCAGGCCGAGCAGGATCATCAGGGCAACACGCATGGAGCCGCTCCATTTCGAGGGATAAGCGCAAGCATAGCCTGCGCGACTGCCGCGAGGCCAAGCCGGCGCGATAAAATGACCGTTTTCGCCAGGGTGCTCGCCGTGACCGTTTTCCTGCCGCCGCCGCTTCGCGCGGGTATGCCATGAACGAGGTAGCCGTGCCGGTCGAGCGCTTCGCCGGCGTCGAGCGGTTGTTCGGGCAGGGCAGCGTGGGCACGCTGGCGCAGAAGCATGTCTGCGTGATCGGCGTGGGCGGCGTCGGCTCGTGGGCGGTCGAGGCGCTGGCGCGCAGCGGCGTGGGCCGGCTCACCCTGATCGACGCCGACGAGGTCTGCGTGTCCAACACCAATCGCCAGCTGCACGCGCTGGACGGCGAATACGGCAAGTCGAAAGTGGGCGTGATGGCGGCGCGCGCGCGTGCGATCAACCCGGCGATCCGGCTGGAGGCGATCGAGCGCTTCCTCACCCCGGCCACGCTGGACGAGCTGCTCGACCGCGGCTACGACGTGGTGCTCGATGCCTGCGACGCGTTCCGGGTGAAGCTGGAAACGATCGCCTGGTGCCGCCGGCGCAAGCTGCCGATCGTCAGCGTGGGCTCGGCGGGTGGCCGCACCGACCCCACCCAGATCCGCGTGCGCGACCTGTCGCGCACGGAGCACGACGCAATGTTCAGCCTGATCCGCAAGAAGCTCCGTGCGGATTTCAATTTCCCGCGCAACCCCGATCGCTACTTCGGCGTTTCAGCCGTCTATTCGCTGCAGAACGTGCAGTACCCGCAACCCGACGGCACTGTCTGCGGCACCCGGCCGCCGGGCGGCGATTCCATGAACCTCGCCTGCGGCGGCGGCCTGGGCGCGGCCACCCACGTCACCGGCGCGTTCGCCTTTGCGGCGGTGGGCAAGGTGATCGAGAAGCTGCTCGGCGAACCGTAGGGCGGGCACCGCCCGCCGTGCTTTTCGACAGCACGCGCAATCAAGAACGGCGGGCCGTGCCCGCCCTACGGCCGGGCTGTTGCTCTCCCTCGTTTCTCACTCCTCGTCTCTCACTCCTGCCCCATCACCACCCCATGTACTGGCCGCCATTGATCGCCAGGTTGGCGCCGGTCATCCAGCCGGTTTCCTCGCCGGTGAGGAAGGCCACGGCGTGGGCGATCTCCTCCGGCCGGCCGAGCCGGCCGAGCGGGATCTGCGCCTCGATCTTGGCGCGCACTTCCGCCGGCACGGCCATTACCATGTCGGTGGCGACGTAGCCGGGCGAGACGGTGTTGACGGTGATGCCGAACTTGGCGTTTTCCTGCGCCAGCGAGATGGTGAAACCGTGCATGCCGGCCTTGGCCGCGGCGTAGTTGGCCTGGCCGTACTGGCCCTTCTGGCCGTTGATCGAGCTGATCTGCACGATGCGGCCCCACTTGCGCGCGCGCATGCCCTCGATCACCGCGCGGGTGACGTTGAAGCAGGAGTTGAGGTTGGTGTTGATCACGTCCGTCCACTGCTGATAGTTCATCTTGTGGAAGGTGGTGTCGCGGGTAATGCCGGCGTTGTTGACCAGGATGTCCACCGGACCGCATTTTTCCTCGATCGCCCGCACCATCGCCGCGCAGGATTCGGGATCGGACACATCGCCGCGCACCGTGCACACCTCGATGCCCTCCTGCGCCATCGCTTCGCGCCAGGCGGCGGTCTTGGCCTCGTCGCGATAATTGGTGGCGACCTTGTGACCCTGTTTCGCCAGATGGCGCACGATGGCGCTGCCGATGCCCCCGGTTCCCCCGGTAACCAAAGCCGTACGCTGGGTCATGCCGTCGATCTCCTGTTTGCCCAAGTCAAGCACGCGAATGTTGCCGTTGTCGCGCGCCTGCACTGCTCGTGCAAAACGGCGTGAACGGCCGTCCAGTTATAGCCGATCAGTCGGGGGAACTACCGCTGCAATGCGGCAATCGGGCGGGGTCGAAGCTGGTCAGCGCGTGGGCCAGCAGGGCGTCTGCATCCACCGGCCGGTCCGGCAACGCCTGCCCGAGGAAAGCGAGTGCGCGGCGCAGCGCCGGCGTGGGCTCGCCGGGGTCTAGCGGCCAGGCGTGGGAGGATTTCGACAGCTTGTTGCCGGCCTTGTCATGCACCAGGGGCAGGTGTCGATACGTCGGCGTGGTCAGGCCCAGGCAGCGCTGCAGCCAGATCTGCCGCGCGGTGGAGTCGAGCAGGTCCTGGCCCCGCACCACCTCGGTGATGCCCTGGAAGGCGTCGTCCACCACGCAGGCCAACTGGTAGGAATAGAAACCGTCGGCGCGGCGGATCACGAAATCGCCCACGGTTTCGCGCAACCGCTCGCGTTGCGGCCCCAGCAGGGCGTCGTCGAACCCGATCTCCACATCGCTCACGCGCAGCCGCCACGCCGGTTCGCGATCGGCGTGACTGCCGTCGATGCAGTGGCCGTCGCGATGGATGCCGCCGCTGGCGGCGAGCTGGCTTCGGCTGCAGGTGCAGGGAAATACCAGGTCGGCCGCGCGCAACGCCGCGAACGCCTCGTCGTAGGCGGCGGTGCGCTGCGACTGGAACAGCACCGGCGCATCCGCCACCAGGCCGAACGCGGGCAGCGCGGCGAGGATGTCGGCGGCGGCGCCGGGCACCTCGCGCGGGGGGTCGATATCCTCCATCCGCACCAGCCATTCGCCGCCGGCGTGGCGGGCGCACAGCCAGCTGCCCACCGCGGCCACCAGCGAGCCGAAGTGCAGTTGCCCGGTGGGCGAAGGGGCGAAGCGTCCGCGGTACGTCATCGGGCCATTTTATCGGCCGTCCGGCCTTGAAACCGCGGCCGGCTGCCCGAATCTCGGGGCCAGTTGTCGCGTTTCCATGACCGGTTCCACCGGTGCGGGGATCGTGCGGGGTCGGTCCGCCGGTCATGCCCGAGGAGGCGACGACCCACCATTTTCATTTGCCATGGAGTTGAATCCGCCCATGAATGCGCCTGTCGCCGAAACTCGCCAGTTCGAAGCCGAAGTTGCCCAGGTCCTGCGCCTGGTCACCCACTCGCTGTACTCGCACAAGGAGATCTTCCTGCGCGAGCTGATCTCCAACGCCTCCGACGCCTGCGACAAGCTGCGCTTCGAGTCGATCGCCAAGCCCGGACTCCTGGCCGGCGACAGCGAGTTGCACATCGACATCAACTGGGACCCGGAGGCGCGTACCGTCACCGTGCGCGACAACGGCATCGGCATGAGCCGCGACGAGGTGGTGGCCAACATCGGCACCATCGCCAGCTCGGGCACGCGCCGTTTCCTGGAGGCGATGAGCGGCGAGCAGAAGGCCGACGCCCGCCTGATCGGCCAGTTCGGCGTGGGTTTCTATTCCGCCTTCGTGGTGGCCGACAAGGTCACCGTGGTGACCCGGCGCGCGGACGCACCCGCGGCCGAGGGCGTGAAGTGGGAGAGCGACGGCAAGGGCGAGTACTCGCTGGAACCGGTCGAGCAGGCCGAACGCGGCACCGCGGTGATCCTGCACCTGAAGGCCGACGAGGACGACTTCCTCAAGGGCTGGCAGCTGAAATCGCTGATCCGCAAGTACTCCGACCACGTGGCGTTCCCGATCCGCATGCCGGTGGAAAAGGACGGCAAGCCCACCGACGAGTTCGAGAGCATCAACGCGGCCTCCGCGCTGTGGACCAAGCCGAAATCGGACATTTCCGACGAGGACTACCAGAGCTTCTACAAGTCGCTCGGCCACGATTTCAACGACCCGCTGGCGTGGACGCACAACCGCGTCGAGGGCAGCCAGAGTTTCACCACGCTGCTCTACATTCCCGCGCAGCCGCCGTTCGATCTGATGATGGGCGGCCGCGACGAGCGCAAGGGCCTGAAGCTCTACATCAAGCGCGTCTTCATCATGGACGCCGCCGAAGAGCTGCTGCCGAACTACCTGCGCTTCGTGCGCGGCGTGGTCGATGCCGACGACCTGCCGCTCAACGTCAGCCGCGAAATCCTGCAGCACAACCGTCAGGTCGACCGCATCAAGGCGGCTTGCGTCAAGCGCGTGCTCGACCTGATCGAGAAGCTCGCCCGCGACGAACCGGAGAAGTTCGCGACCTTCTACAAGGCCTTCGGCAATACGCTCAAGGAAGGCATCAGCGAAGACGCCAACAACCGCGAGCGCATCGCCAAGCTGCTGCGCTTCACCTCGACCAAGGGCGAGGGCACCGCACAGAACGTCTCGCTGGACGACTACATCAGCCGCATGGCCGTCGGCCAGGACGCGATCTGGTACATCACCGCCGACAGCTACAAGGCCGCCGCCGGCAGCCCGCAGCTGGAAGCGTTCAAGGCCAAGGACATCGAGGTGCTGCTGATGTCCGACCGCATCGACGAATGGATGATCGGCTCCCTGAGCGAGTACGAAGGCAAGAAGCTCAAGAGCGTGGCCAAGGGCGAGGTACCGCTGGACGAGGCCGACAAGAAAAAGCAGGAAGAGGCCACGAAAGAGGCCGAGCCGCTGCTGAAGAAGCTCAAGGACCTGCTCGGCGATCGCGTGGGCGAGGTGAAGGTGTCCGCCCGCCTGACCGATTCGCCGTCGTGCCTGGCGCTCTCCGATTACGAAATGGCCCCGCACCTGGCGCGTCTGCTGCGCGAAGCCGGGCAGGACATGCCCGAGAGCAAGCCAACGCTGGAGATCAACCCGGCGCACGCGCTGGTCAAGCGTGTGGAGAACGAGGCCGATGAGGACAAGGCGCGCGATCTCGCTACGCTGCTGCTGGAGCAGGCGGAGATTTCCGCCGGTGCACAGCTGCCGGACCCCGCCGCATTCGTGCAGCGGATGAACCGGGTGTTGCTGGGGTAGGGCACGGGATACCTCGTTGGCCTGAAGAAGCCCGCCGATGGCGGGCTTCTTTTTTGACTGATGCGAGGACTCCACGGGCAGATGAAAACCATATCACCAAGTGCTATGGTTGTAGCCATGAAACGGATTTTCAGAACACGGACGTTCAGCCGTTGGATGGGCAAGACGGGTCTGGCCGGTCCTGATCTGTTCCAGTCGGTGATCGAGATGGAGGCAGGACTGATCGATGCCGACCTCGGCGGACAGTTGGTCAAGAAACGGATTGCCTTGCCCGGCCGTGGAAAGCGCGGAGGCGCACGAACCATCGTCGCCACCAATCGAGGCGACCGCTGGTACTTCATCTTTGGTTTCGGCAAGAACGAACGAGCCAATATCGACAAGCATGAGCTTCGCGCGCTGCAGGAGCTGGCGTCAGATCTTCTTGGTCAGGACGACAAAGCTCTTGCCGCCGCGCTGGAAGCCGACGAACTTGTGGAGGTAGACCATGACTAACAAAGTCCGCAAGAGCCGCATTCTTGCCGAAGTCCACGAGACGGCCACAGGCCTGCATCGGGCTGGTGTGATCAGCAAGCGCCGCATGCACGAGTACGAAGCGCTGAGCCATCTCGCCGTGCCGGACATTGACGCAAGCAAGATCAAGCTGATCCGCGAGAATTCGAAGGTCAGCCAGGCCGTCTTCGCTGCCGTGCTCAACACCAGCGTTTCCACCGTGCAGAAGTGGGAAATTGGCGAGAAGAAGCCCAGCGGTCCTTCGCTGAAGCTGCTGAACCTGATTGATCGCAAGGGGCTGGAGGCTGTTTTGTAGGACGCGAACGGGCTCGACGCAGCCGAGTATCACCGCGAGCGGGCTCATGCGCTGAAATTGCGGGCAACAAATTCCGTGCGAGCGTCACCGCGAATTTTAGGTGAGCCAAAGGGATGTCGCCTTGCGCGCGAAGAGCTCTCGGTGATGTGCGAGGAACGAAGCTTGCTCTGACCGGAATGGGTCAACGCGCCTGTGCGGATCAATTGACCAGCGATCGAGCACGTCGCGCGATAGCGAGGGATGGACGTGCATGCGGCCGTCGTCTTCAAATGTGATGAACTGTTCGTCGAACAGGGCGTCGACGTGCGGCGAGAGCAGCAGTCCGTTGTAGCCGCTGAGGCGCTCCGCGTTGGAGGCTTCGCGCCAGGGTTTGATGTGGCTTGCGATAAGCACGCGGGTGTCGGTGACGCCGGTGACGCGGCAAGCACCGTCCAGCAGGATTACCTGTTTGCGAAAGTAACCTTGGCCGACCCGGGCTTTGGCCAGTTGCCGGCGCTGGGTTTCGGGGACCGAGGCGTCTGTTTCGATGCGGTGGATATCGTCGAGCACCTGGGCGTTGGGTTCATGCTCGATCAGATACGGGACCTCCTGATCCAGATCGCGTACTTGTTGCATATCGAGCGAGGCCATCAGCACGTGGCCGAGCGCATCGGAGATTCCAGCCAGATAGCATCCCTGATTGCCGTGGCCATTCTTTTGCAATGGCGAATGACGTGGTGGAAGCATCGGGGCGATGGCCTGGATATGCTCCGCGGGTCGCAGTGGGCGGTGTGCTTCCCTGAAATCGACCTCGACAAGCCAGCCTTCGCGGGACCAGTAATCACCGACATTGCCGAACTCGATGGGCTTGGGGCTAGGCGAGGCGGGAACGGTGACACGGCCGACAGAACCGATGCGACCGTGGGCATACGAGAAGACGATATCGCCCGGCCGCACGAGCTTCATGTTCTCGTAGGTCTGGTTGTACGCGCCGTTGGCGTTTCGATAGGGCGACCACAGATAGCCACCACGAACCTCGTGGTCGCGAGTCTGTTTGTGGTTGACCCACCAATACGCCATGCCGCGCCCCCTCGGGCCAGGTTAGCCCAGGCGATCCGCGCAGGGAACCTCACCGAGGCAGGGGCGCAGCCTTGCTGATACCTTGGGCGTGAATCCGTTGAGCGAAACGGAGGACACCGTGGCGGTACCGGTTGCGGCGAGCAGCACCATGGCGGCGAACAAGGTGGGCTGAAGGGAGCTCATGATGGCCTCCCGGACGACTCCTGGCGATGGCCGGGGCGCGCGCCGGCGTGTCGTTTTCCAGCGCCGTCACTGTCCTCTGCGCCAGGCGCTCCGTCAACCTGTCCCGCGCCCGAGCCGCCTCAGTCGCGCGGGAGCTCGCGCACCTCGACGGTGCCGCCCGCCTCGATCACGGGATTTCCCTCGAGCAGGGCACAGGCATCCTCGATGGAATCCGCGCTGACCCGGATGTAGCCCGCGAGTGGCATCGAGATCGGCGCGACGCCGGAGCGGGAGACGCACACGCCGCCGCCGACCGAGCTGCCCCCGCCGAACCGGCCGGTGCGACGAAGTCGGGCTAGGTAGGAACCCCAGTCGCCGGGGTTTCTGTCGGAGCCGGGAGGCAGCGGGTGCATCAGGAAGAGATAGTCGTGCATGGCATCGCTCATGTGGTGGGGCTGGAGCAAAGGTTCCAGCAAGCGGCTCAGTCGTGTCGGTGGCCACTTTCGCCGGGCTGGCCGAGGTCGATCAGGGCGGCGAGCGTCCTGCGGGTGGTGCCGACCGCGCGGGCACCGACACGCGCAAGCAGTTCGGCGTCGACCTGCTCGCGCGCTTTCGCCTGCACCTCCGCGGCGGCGCGGCCTCGTCGAGTCAGGGTCACGACCAGCTTGCGGCGATCGTTTTCGTCGGCGGCACGCTGCAGGTAGCCACCCGCCACCAGTGCGTCGACGAGCTGGCTGGCGGCCTGCTTGGACACGCGCAACTCCCGGACCAGTTCCCCCAGCGGCACGCCGCGCTCGTGGAGTGCCATGCCGCCAATCAGGTACAGGCCGTTCTTCGGAATATCGTGATAGCCGGCGTTGCCCAGTGCCCGGCGCATGGCCGTGCCGTAAATGGTTCGCGCGTGGCGGAGCAGGGCCGGCGTCACGACTTGCTCGTGCCAGTGAGGTGTGCGGGACATGGCAACTCATTAGTCCGTGTACTTGACAGTCAACATACATGACAAATTGGTCGCGGCAAGCCATTCCCCGGCGGCGGCGCTGGGCGTACATTCCGCCCGGCGCGGTCGAGTGGAACCGTGCATCACGCAAACCGGGGGCAGTCATGCATCGTTCGTCGAATCTTCGTGGCATGAGTACAGTGCGGGCGTTCGCCCTGGTTGTGGTCTGCGCCGCGTTCGGGGCCGCGTCGCCGGCCCGGGCCGCCATGCCGGTGTTGTCGTCTCCGGCGCAGGTTTATGTCGTGCACGCCCAGCCACTGCTGGCGATCATCCACGTGCGGGTGATCGACGGCCACGGCACGCCCGCCCGGGAGAACCAGACGGTGTTGCTGCGCGACGGGCGCATCGCGGCGGTCGGGCGCCACGTGACCTTGCCCGAGGGCGCGACGGTCATCGACGGCGGCGGGCAGACGCTGATTCCCGGCCTGGTCGGCATGCACGACCACATGTTCTATCCCGCGCCCAAGGTGAATCCCGCGGCAAAGGAGGCGATCTATCCGGAGCAGGCGTCGAGTTTTCCCAAGCTGTACCTCGCCGGCGGCGTCACCACCATCCGCACCACCGGCAGCACCGAGCCCTACACCGACCTGGCGCTGAAGAAGGCGATCGACGCGGGCCGTATTCCGGGGCCGAAGATGCACACCACCGGGCCGTATCTGGAAGGCAAGGGCAGCTTCACGCCGCAGATGCACGAGCTGGCAGATGCCGCCGACGCGCGCGATACGGTGAACTACTGGATGGACGAGGGTGCGACGTCGTTCAAGGCGTACATGCACATCACCCGCGCCGAGTTGTCGGCGGCGATCGCGGCGGCGCATGCGCGCGGCATCAAGGTGACCGGCCACCTGTGTTCGATCGGCTTCACCGAAGCGGCGGATCTCGGCATCGACGATCTCGAGCACGGCTTGTTTGTGGACACCGAGTTCAGCCCCGGCAAGCAGCCGGATGTGTGTCCGGACACCAAGGCCGCGGTGGCGCACCTGGCGACGCTGAAGGTCGACGGCTCGGAAATCCGGGCGCTGATCAAGCATCTGGTGGCGAAGCGCGTTGCGGTGACCTCCACGCTGCCGGTGTTCGAGACTTTCGTGCCCGGCCGCGCGCCGCAGGGTGCGCGGGTGCTGGACGCGATGTTGCCGCAGGCCCGCGTCGAATACCTGAAGGCGCGCGAGCGCGTCGCGGCGATGAAGGATTCCCCGTGGCCGCAGGCGTTCAAGTTGGAGATGGCTTTCGAACGCGCCTTCGTCGAGGCCGGTGGCACCCTGCTCGCCGGCCTCGATCCCACCGGCTACGGTGGCGTGATCGCGGGCTATGGCGACCAGCGTGAGGTGGAGCTGCTGGTGGAGGCGGGCCTCACGCCGGTGCAGGCCATCCGGATCGCCACCTTGAACGGCGCGCGTTTCATGGGCGTGGAAAAGGAGATCGGCTCGATCGACGTGGGCAAGGCGGCTGACCTGGTGCTGGTCAGGGGCAACCCGGCGGAGCGCATCAAGGACATCGAGAACGTCACCCTCGTGTTCAAGGATGGCGTGGGTTACGACCCGGCGAAGCTGGTCAAGGCTGCCGAGGGCACGGTGGGTCTGCGTTGAAGGAATGGCCCCATGCATGGCCATGGATGGCGGTGCACGGGAATGACGACGTGCAGCGGGTACCATTCGACACCACACCCGCTGCAGGATCGCTCGTGATGAAAAGGCTGCTCCCCTGGTTGTGCCTGGTGTTGCTGATCGCCCCGTTGCACGCGGCCGATGTGGCGGCGCCGGCTGCCCGCACCATCGTGCTGGTGCGCCACGGCTATTACCTGCCCGATGCGAAAGCCGATCCGAAGCTGGGGCCGCAGCTGGCGCCGCTCGGGGTGGCGCAGGCGCATCTGGCGGGTGCGCGGCTGGCCGGGTTGCCGACGCGTTTCGATGCGATGTATGTCAGCCCGGTGCAGCGGGCGCGCGATACGGCGGCGTTGATCGGCGAGGACTTCCCGGCGCGTCGCTTCGAGGTGGTCGACGATCTGGCCGAGTGCACGCCGCCGACGCGCCGGGCCGCGATCATGGCGAAGGAAAAGCCGGCCGATCTGGCCGCCTGCAAGGCGCAGTTCGATCGCCTGTTCGCGCGCTATTTCAAGCCCGCATCCGGTCATGAGCAGACCGACCTGATGGTCTGCCACGGCAACGTGATCCGCAACATGGTGGTGCGCGCGATGGGCGTCGATCCGCAGGCGTGGCTGGAGATGTCGGTGGGCAATGCCAGCATCACCCGCATCCGGGTGGAGGCCGACGGCACGTTCAAGGTGATCTCGGTGGGCGATGTCGGGCACATCCCGCCGGGCCTGCGCACGGGCGCCAGCGGCGACCCCGAGCGCAGCCTCGCGATTCCGTCGTTGCCGCAGTGATGCGCGGGCAGGGACTGAACTCGCCGGTGCCGCGCACCGGCAATGACCACAGAGGGTGACGGGCGTGGCGGCACAGACTTCATTTCCCGGCTTTGCACCCGCGGCGGCGACCGACCGGCTGTTCCTTGCGGTGTTCCCCGATCAGGCAACCGTGGCGCGGTTGAGCGCGCTTGCCGCCGAACAATGCACCCGCCACGGGTTGCGCGGCAGGCCGCTGCTGCCGGAGCGTTTCCACATCACCCTGCTGCATCTGGGCGACTGGGCCGGGCTGCCACCGGATGTGGCGCAGGCCACGATGAAGGCGGCAGCGCGGGTGCTGGAAGCGCCTTTCGAAGTGGTGTTCGACCGCGTGGCCAGTTTCGACGGCCGGCGCGACAAGCTGCCGTTCGTGCTGCGCGCCGATGGCGGCAATGCGCCGTTGCGCGCCTTCCAGGCGCAACTTGCCGCGCTGTTGCGCGAGGCGGGCGTGGTGCCGGTCGGGGCCGGTTTCGAGCCGCATGTCACCCTGGCATATGACGCGCGCAAGGTGGCCGCCGAGCCGGTGGCGCCGATCGGCTGGCGCGTCGACGAATTCGTGCTGGTGCACAGCCTGCTGGGCAGGACGCGGCATATCCGGCTCGGCTGCTGGCCGCTGGACTGCGCGCGGGCGGCGCCTGCGGGCGCGTAGCGCGGGAGTGCACGCGGGGCCCGGTTTTCTGTATGTTGTCGCTTTCCTCATTGCAAAGGCTCGACGCATGACCGCATTGCCGGGACAACCCGACCATCTGCGCCGCAGCCTTTCCAACCGACATCTGCAACTGATCGCCATCGGCGGCGCGATCGGTACCGGCCTGTTCATGGGTTCGGGCAAGACGATCAGCCTGGCCGGGCCGTCGATCCTGCTGGTCTACCTGATCATCGGCGTGATGCTGTTCTTCGTGATGCGGGCGATGGGCGAGCTGCTGCTGTCGAACCTCGAGTACAAGTCGTTCATCGATTTCTCCACCGACCTGCTCGGGCCGTGGGCCGGTTTCTTCTGCGGCTGGACCTACTGGTTCTGCTGGATCATCACCGCGATCGCCGACGTCATCGCCATCGCGGCATACACGCAGTTCTGGTTCCCGGGGCTGGCGCCGTGGATTCCGGCCGTGCTGTGCGTGCTGCTGCTGCTCAGCCTCAACCTGGTCACGGTGAAACTGTTCGGCGAGATGGAGTTCTGGTTCGCGCTGATCAAGATCGTGGCGATCTGCGCGCTGATCGTCACCGGCTTTGCGCTGGTCGCCTGGGGCTTCACCTCGCCCACCGGGCACCAGGCCTCGGTGGCCAACCTGTGGAACGACGACGGCTTCTTTCCGAAGGGGATGAGCGGTTTCTTCGCCGGTTTCCAGATTGCGGTGTTCGCCTTCGTCGGCATCGAGCTGGTCGGCACCACCGCCGCGGAAACCGCCAACCCGCAGCGCAACCTGCCCAAGGCGATCAACTCGATCCCGATCCGCATCATCATCTTCTACGTGCTGGCGCTGGTCGCGATCATGATGGTCACGCCGTGGCGCCTGGTGGAGCCGAGCAAGAGCCCGTTCGTGGAGTTGTTCGTGCTGGCCGGCATCCCGGCCGCGGCCAGCCTGATCAATTTCGTGGTGCTGACTTCGGCCACCTCGTCGGCCAACAGCGGCATCTTCTCCACCAGCCGCATGCTGTACGGCCTGGCCGAAGAAAAACATGCGCCGAAGACGTTCGGTCGGCTGTCGCGCGCTGCGGTGCCATCGCTGGGCCTGTTGTTCTCCTGCTTCTGCCTGCTGCTGGGTGCGGCGCTGATCTACCTGATTCCTGACCTCGTCACCGCCTTCACCCTGGTCACCACGGTGTCGGCGGTGCTGTTCATGTTCGTGTGGTCGCTGATCCTGTTTGCCTACATGGCCTATCGGCGCAAGCGCCCGCAATTGCACGAGGCGTCGATCTACAAGATGCCCGGCGGCGTGTTCATGTGCTGGGTGTGCCTGGCGTTCTTCGTGTTCGTGCTGGTACTGCTGAGCCTGCAGCCGGATACGCGCGAGGCGCTGATTGCGAGTCCGGTGTGGTTCGTGCTGCTGGGGATCGGTTACGCGTGGAAGGGGCGCCGGGCGCGCCGCGCATGAGCCGAATGTCTGTTGTCCCGCTGCGGGCAATCCGGCGGGATGCGGCTCTCAGTCGCGGTCGGGTGCGCCGAGCGGAAAGTACGAGCGGTAGGGCCGCGCCTCGTCCACCGCCCGGGCGAACGAAGGGCGCGCGAGCAGGCGTTGCCGATAGGCCAGCACGTTGGCGAAGTCCGCCGGAATGGGATGGGTCCAGTCGGCGTAGAACAGCGCGGGCGCGGCAGAACAGTCGGCGAGGCTGAAATCGCCGCCGGTGGCCCAGTGGCGGCCGGCGAGTTTCCGGTCCAGCCAGGCGTAGGCGGTATCCAGCCTCGCGCGTGCCTCGTTCACGCCGCTGGGGTCGCGGTCGGCGGCGGGGCGCAGGCTGTCGAACACGATCTTCTGCACGGGGGTTTGCACGTAGAGGTCGAAGCAGCGGTCCATCGCGCGCGCCTCCAGTGCGGTGTCGACGTCGAAGGGAATCAGCGGTGCGGCGCCGGGGTAATGCCGGTCGAGGTACTCGATGATGATGCTCGATTCGATCACCGTGCGTTCGCCGTCGCGCAGCAGGGGCATGCGCCGGATCGGCCACAGCGCGGTGAACTCGGCGTCGGTGGCCGCGTCATCCGGCGTGAGTACGCGCCATTCGAACGCGATGTCGTTCTCGTACAGCGCGATCAGCACCTTCTGGCAGTAGGAGGAGAAGGGGTGGGCGTAGAGCTTGAGGGTCATCGTGGGACACCTGATAGGGGAGGGTACGCGAAGGCGACGAACGAAGGCGCGCGGAATCGACAGGTGAAGCTCGACGCTCCTAGTATCGGCACACGACGGAATTGCGCGAGGTGACGGTCATGAAACGCCTGCTGCTCGGTTTGCTCGGCCTGGTGCTGCTGGTGTTGATCGTGGCGGGCGGCGCCTTGCTGCTGGTCGACGCCAACCACTTCCGTCCGCAGATCCAGGCCAGCCTGGGGCAGGCGCTCGGCCGCGAGGTGACGCTGGGCCAGTTGCACGTTTCGATCTGGTCCGGCTCGCTGGATGCCGACGAGATCCGCATCGGCGATGATCCGGCGTTCGGCGACAAGCCGTTCGTCAGCGCGAAATCGTTGCAGCTTGGCGTGAAGCTGTGGCCGTTGCTGCTGCACAGGCAGGTGCAGATCACCTCGCTGACGCTGGACCAGCCGGTGGTGCGCCTGCTGCAGAATCGTGCCGGCCAGTGGAACTTCTCCCATTTCGGTGCCGGCACGGCGACGACACCCGCCGCCAGTGCCTCGTCCGCTCCACCGCCCGCGTTCAGTGTCGACCGGTTGCGGATCGCGGATGGTCGCATCGACCTGCAGCGCGCGGCCGGCGATGCGCGCAGCTATCGGAAAGTGGATTTGCGCGCCGACCATGTGGGCCTCGGTGCGGCGTTTCCGTTTTCGATGAGCGCCGACATCGCCGGCGGCGGCAGCCTGAAACTGGATGGCACGCTCGGCCCATGGGACGCGAAGGACGCACTGCTGACGCCGGTCGAGGCGCATCTGGTGATGCAGGGGCTGGACCTGGTCGGCGCCGGCCTGATGAGCAGCGCCGACGGCGTCGGCGGCGTGCTTGATATCGACTCGCGGATCAGCTCGGCGAAGGGCGTACTGACGTCGAAGGGCGGCATCGACGCGCGCCGGCTCAAGCTGGTGGCGTCCGGTTCGCCGTCGCCGCAGCCGCTGCGCATCGACTACCAGGCCAGCTACCGATTGCTCGACGGCACCGGCCGCATCGAACAAGGCACGCTGGGCAGCGGCGGCGCGAAGCTCGCCGTCGACGGCAGCTTCGACAACCGTGGCAAGGTGATCGGGCTGGATCTTCACCTGCGCGGCAAGGCGTTGCCGGTCGACGACCTGCAACCGCTGCTGCCCGTGTTCGGCGTGGTGCTGCCGAAAGACTCGCGCCTCAGCGGCGGCAGCGTGGGCGTGGACCTGCGCGCGCGCGGCCCGCTCGACGCGCTGGTGATCAGCGGCCCGGTAACCCTCGACGACTCGCGCCTGGCCGGCTACAGCCTGGGCTCGAAACTCGGCGGGGTGCTGTCGCTGGCGGGCATCAAGGCACCGCGGGACACGGTGATCCGGCACGCCGCCGCGACGCTTAAGATCGCACCCTCCGGCATCCACGCCGAGCCGGCCAGCGCAGAGATCGCCGAGCTGGGCAGCTTCACCGGCAAGGGCGGCATGGCTGCCGACGGCCGGCTCGATTTCAACATGCTGGTCAAGCTCGATCAGGCGATGGCCGGCGGTGACCAGGCATCCGCCGGCCTGCTGCGCAATTCGAAGGCCGGGCGCCTGCTCGGCGGCGTGCTCGGCAGCGCGTCCGAACATGGCGTCGGCGTGCACGTCGGCGGCACCGCGAGCGCGCCCAGCTTCAAGCTCGATCCTTCGGCCGTCGCCGGCTTGCTGGGCGGTGACGCCAGCCGCAACAGCCCGGCAGCCGAGACCCGGCCGGCGAGCAAATCCGGCAAGCAGGATGCCCTGAACAGCCTGCTGCAGGGCGTGCTGGATTCGCGCAAGAAGCAATGAGGACGAGGGCAACGGGCAGGGAATCCGGAGCCAGGCCCCAAAAGGGGAAGCGGCGAGTACGGAAACCCTGATCTGATCAGCCCGGCATGGATGCTGTCTATCCAGCCACGTCGGTGTGGTTTCGGGGAGGCGCTGTGCGTGATCCCGGGCGACCGATACCCGGCATGGGGCGCGTCGAACCCGAAGCTCCCGCGTCGCCGCCGAGCCTGTCGCGCCGAGGCCTGCGGCAATTTGCTGCAGACCGGCGTCGCGCGCGGGACGTGGCGCGGATCGTTCGCCGTGACGGGACTTGACTGGAGTCAAGGCGTCACCGCGCAGTGCGGGCCAGCATCGGTCCCGACAGCACCGCACACATGCCGGTGAAGCGAGGTATCCCATGGAATTCCACATTGCGCTGACCGGCGGGTCGCCCGAGCCGGTGGTGGTGCAGGACGCCTTGTTCAACGTCGACCCGACCGCCGTGGTCGACCTGGACATGAGCGGCCTGGTGATGCGCGTGTCCGCGGCGGCGTCCGCGACGGACCTGATCGAAGTGTTGCGCCAGCTCGGCTGGGCGGTGACGCCGGCACAGGTAGTGCAACTGCCGTCGATCTGCTGCGGCGGTTGCGGCGGCTGACGTCGATGGCGTGCGGATCAGCCGGCCTGTGCTTTGCCCGCTCGCTGCAAGGCAGCGGCCTGCGCATCGCGCTGGTCGAGAAACAGCAGGAGGCGGCGCTGGGGGCGCCGGCCGATGACTGGCGCGAGATCGCGATAACCCGTCACTCGCTGCGCCGGTTGCGTGCGCCGCAGCGGGCCTGATGGAGCCGCGGTGCCCGCTCACTGCCGGTCGAAACGCCCCCACACCAGCTTGATGGCCACGCCGGCCAGCACGAGGCCGCCGATCACCAGCATGGCCATGCCCGAGCGCTGCTGGTCGTCGAGCAGGTAGTTGTTGCACAGGCGCACCGGCGAAACCAGGTACAACCAGCCCAGCCGGAAGAACGTGGCGATCAGTTCGAGCAGGAACACGCCACGCACCACGAAGCCCATGCGCGGCCAGCCCAGGCCCAGCGGCAGCCCGATCAGCAAGGGCACGCTGGTGAACTTCGCGAACGCCATCCATGGTTCGCTGACCGCCGCATCCAGCGAGCGCGGCAGCATCCAGAACATGCCGGCCAGGGTGGCCAGCACCAGGCTGGTGATGCCGTGGCGGTTCCAGCGCGCGATGCCTGCGGCGATTCGCGGCGGCAACGCGCCGCCCAGCAGGCAACCGGTGCCGATCAACAGCGGTATCTGCACCAGCATCTGCAAGCTCATGCGGCCTTCCAGCCACGCCCGTGCCGGTGGCAGCAGCAGGGCTGCGAACAGCACGGCGGCCGTACTCGGAGCCAGGCGTGGCCAGTGGGCGATCATCGTTCGATGTCGTCGCGCACGGTTTGTGCCACGGTCTGCGTGTTGCCGGTGTCGAGTATTCGCACCAGCCGCCCTTGCGGGTCGACTACGTGGATCGCGGCGTTGTGCACGTAGCCGCCCATCCTGTCCGGCACCACGGTGACGCCGAACGTGCGCAGCAGCTGGCGCGAGCCTTCATCGCTCATCGGCCGGGCGGCGATCCAGCCGTGGCCGCGGCTGCGAAAGCGCTCCTGGTAGGCGGACAGTTCCGCAGGGGTGTCGTGCGCCGGATCGAAGCTGATGCTGAGCAGAACCAGCTTGTCTTCGGCCAGCGGTGCAGCCAGTTGATCCTGCAGTTGCGCAAACTCTCCGCCCAGCGCCAGGCACCAGCTCTGGCAGCGGGTGTAGACGAAGTCGACCAGTACCCAGCGACCGCGCAGGTCGGCCAGGTTGAGCCGCGCGCCGGACTGGGTTTCCAGCAGCACCGCCGGTACCAGCGGCGGGTCGCGCCGCACCGCGAGGCGGCGCGCAGTTTCGCTGGTGAACGCCTGGAAGCCGTCGGTGGCGACCGTCAGCGCGGCGCCACCGAGCACGAGCAGCAGTCCGCTAGCCAGCAGGGTGCGAAGGATCGGCATCGGCCGGTGCCTTGAGCAGGCCGACGATGATGCGCACCGCGAACACCAGCATGCCCAGGATCAACACCATCGCCGCGACCGAGCCGACGCGGTCGGTCGGCACCCATTCCGGCAGGTGCACGGCGAAGCGCCGCGCCACGCTGACGTGGCCGGCGTACAGGAACGCCATGCAGAAGCTGATGCCGCCGACGACGTACAGGAACAGTCCGGTACGATCCGCGCCGCTGTTGACCGGCGCGCGCCGGCGGCTGCCGACCACGTGGTAGAGCAGGGTGAGGATCATCGGCAACACGCCCAGCAGCAGGTAGAAGTGGAAGTGTCCCGGCACCCACTGCGTGTTGTGCATCACCCGGTTGACGCTGATGGTGCCGTCGATGATCGCCGGCACGATGCCCGCGGCCCAGCCGAACAGCGCCAGCACGGCCAGCATCGAGGGCATCTTCCAGCGCAGCCCGGAGCGGTGGATGTTGGTCAGCACGCCGTACGCGGTCACCAGGAACACCGGGAAACCGGCGGCGTAGGAAATGATCTGGCCCATCACCAGCATCCAGCGCGGCTCGGCGTAATCCATCAGCAGGTGGTGCGGGAACACGATGATCACGAACACCGTGCTCACCGCCCACGACCACAGGAACGGCCGCGAGATCCCGTAGGGTTTGCCGGTGTAGCGCGGCAGCAGTTCGTAGACCGCGATCACGCCCATGTAGATGGTGGCGTTGATAATCATGTGGCCGAACCAGTAGATCAGGTTCTTCACCACCAGCGCGTTGAGCGCGATCTCGGGGTCGTAGAGGTTGATCAGGCACATCACCAGCACCACCGCGCCGGCCAGGATGCCGAGCGAGTTGGCGATGATCACCATGGTGCCGGCCACGACGGCCTTGGGATGGGTCGGGTCGATCGTGCCGCCGAACAGCCATTGCAGGCCCAGTCCGCGACCCAGGTTGCCGTAGCGGCGAATGATCGCCGCGGCGGCGTCAAGGTAGAACAGCAGCATGCCCACGCCGATCAGCAGGTAGCCGATCATGAAGGCGGCGGCTGCGCCGCTGCTCCACAGGCCCATCGAGTGCACCGGCAGCGGGTA
This sequence comes from Rhodanobacter sp. UC4452_H20, assembly GCF_052978205.1. Next base: position 552,330 of record NZ_CM129662.1, read on the forward strand.
GAGGAAGGTCCATGCGCTGGCGAAGTTGCCGATGAACACCGCCCAGATGATGCACAGCGCGCCCAGCATGAACAGCACGTAGTTGCTCACGAACGCCCACAGGTGCAACGACACGTATTTGCGCAGGAAGAACCACATGACGGCGGTGCTGGCCAGGCTCATGGTGCCGACCATGCCGGCCCCGTGCATCGTCATGATCTTGTAGAACATGCCGGCCAGGACCGGTGTCCACTCGGCCTGGGTCATGCGCATGGTCAGGCCGAGCAGCATCATCAGCACGAACAGCAGCAGGGCGGTGATCATGTAGAGGTTGAACATCACGCGTTCGCCGCGTGGCAGCCTCTCGTCCAGCGGATAAAGTTCGAGCGAGCTCATGGCTTGTCCCCCGCGGCAGCAACCTCGAGTTCGGTCGTCATTCCGGTGTGTGCGACGCCGCAGTATTCCAGGCACATGATCCGGTAGGTGCCCGGGGTGTCGAACGTGTAGAGGATCTTGTTGGTGAATCCGGGCATCGCCTGGGTCTGGGTGACGATGCGGCCGTCAGGTGCGTAGATCGCGAAGCCGTGGTTGACGTCGCTGGCGGTCACCCGGAACTCAACCGGTTCACCCACCTTCAAGTGCGTCTGGCTGACGTCCCAGGTCCATTGGTGGCCGATCACGTCGACCACCTGCGTTGCCTGCAGTGGTGCGTGCTGCGGCGGGATGGGAAAGGGCCGCAGGCTGGCCCAGGCGATCCCGATGCCAAGCAGCAGCAGCGCCAGGAACAGTCCGCGGCGCAAGGTGATGGAACGTCGGTTGACGCGTGCGGCCTCGGCGGCTTCGGCCGGCCTGCCGGCCTGGGTGATGGCATAGACGAAGCCCAGTGCCACCAGCCCCATCCCCGTCAGCGTGATGGCCCAGATCACGTTCTGGAAGATCATGGTCGTTCTCTCCCCGGAAAGCGCCACGTCCAAGCCCGTCTACGCCGTATCGGCAGCGGTGTCAATGCACGGTGGCGGGGGAGGTCGTGGTGGGCCCTGCGATGCCTGTCCCGGAACGGCCGTCCGGGCGGCCGTGTTTGCGGCGTGCGTGACGCCGACACGGCCACCTGTCGAAGCACGGCCCAAGCCGCGGCATCGACGTGTCAAGGGGAATTGCCGAGTCGCGAGGCGATGCGTACCTCGCCGGTCAGCACCTTGTGGATCGGGCACTTGTTGGCGATCTGCAGCAGGCGTTCGCGCTGCTCGTCGTCCAGCTCGCCTTCAAGCGTGATCACGCGGGTGATGTCGTTGCCCGCGGCCGGCGTGCCGTCGGGATTGAATTTCAGGTCGACGCCGACGTGGCGCAGCGGCCAGCCTTTGCGCGCCGCGTACATCTGCAGCGTGATCGCGGTGCAGGCGCCCAGCGCCGACAGCAGCAGCCGGTGCGGCGCCGGGCCGGTGTTGGCGCCGCCTTCCTCGAGCGGCTCGTCGGCGTGCCAGCGGTTGCCCTGGTCGTCGGTGAAATCGACCGCGTACGGCGCGCTGCCGGTGCTGGCGCGGACGGTGGGGATGCTCATGGCGGGTTCTCCTTGGTCGGGTTTCAGATCACGTCCCACAGGTAGCCGTCATGCGCGAGCACCGCGCCGGCCAGCTGCTCGATCGCCTCGTCCTCGTTGCGCTCCAGCCCGCGCACATTGCGCGCCATGCGGCGGCGCGCCTGCCGCGCGAACACTTCGGCGATGCTCATGGCTTCCTCGGCGGCCGGATGCGACTGCTGCGCCAGGCTGTCGGCGCGCGACAGCACGCACAGGCCGACGAACAGGTCAATCGCGATGTCGGCCAGGCGCTTCTGCGCGTGCTGCATGTCGGCCGCCTTCTTGCCATGGCGGCGCAGCAGCGCATCGGAGGATTTGGACAGCTCCACCGTGTATTTCTCGTAGGTGGCGGCGACCTTGCGCAGCCGCGGCGAGAGTTCGTGCGCGATGCGGTCGATGCCGTAGCCGGTGGCCTCGCGCATGCGCCGGCCGGTGTAGCTGCCGAGCACGCCGAAGCCCTTGATCGGGTCGTTGAAGATGTCGCCCACCGCCGCCTTCAGCTCGGAAAGGCCCGCGCCCACGCCCTTCAGGCCGGACAGCGCGATGTACAGGCGCAGGATCTCGTTGGTGCCTTCGAAGATCGACAGGATGCGCGTGTCGCGGGTGATCTGCTCGTACGGAAACTCGCGCATGAAGCCGTTGCCGGCGGCGATCTGCAGCGCCTCGTAGGAGGCGCGCTGCACCGCCTCGCTGGCGAACACCTTGCTCATCGCCGCCTCGACCGAGTAGTCGCTGCCGCCGCCGTCGATCAGGTGCGCCACCATCCACACCGCGCTTTCGGCGGCGAAGCAGTCCACGCTCATCTGCGCGATCTTCTCGCGCACCAGGCCGAACTCGGCGATCGGCTGGCCGAACTGCTTGCGCTCCTTCGCCTGCGCGCTGGCGAGGCGGATCAGCGAGCGCATGCCGCCGACCGCGCCGCCGCCCAGGCCGGTGCGGCCGCTGTTCAAGATGCTCATGGCCACCTTGAAGCCCTTGCCGACCGGGCCCAGCACGTTTTCCGCCGGCACCCGCACGTCGGCGAATGCGACCGTGGTGGTGGACGAGGCACGGATGCCCATCTTGTCCTCGTGCGGGCCGTGGCTGACGCCGGGCCACGCCGCTTCGACCAGGAACGCGGTGATCTTGCCCTCGGACGTGTCGGTGCGCGCGAACACGGTGTAGAAGTCGGCGATGCCGCCGTTGGTGATCCAGATCTTCTCGCCGGAAAGCGTCCAGCTGCCGTCGTCGTTGCGCACGGCCTTGGTGCGGATGGAGGCGGCGTCGGAACCCGCGCCGGATTCGGTGAGGCAGAACGCGGCGATCATCTCGCCGGTGGCCAGCTTCGGCAGGTAGCGCTGTTTCTGTTCGTCGCTGCCGAACAAGAGCAGGCCCTTCATGCCGATCGAGCTGTGCGCGCCGATGGTCAGCGAGACCGAGCTGTCGTGGCTGCTGGTCTGGCCGAGCACGCGGGCGTAGGCGCCGTTGGACAGCTCCATGCCGCCGAATTCCTCCGGGATGATCAGGCCGAACAGGCCCATCTCGCGCAGCGCCTGGATGAACTCGGCCGGCTGCTCGGCGTCGCGGTCGTACTGCTTCAGTTCGGCCGTCTTGTCGGCGAGGAACTGGTCGATCGCGTCGGTCATCGCGCCCAGCATTTCGCGGTCGCGGGCGCGGATCTGCGGGTAGGGGAACAGGTTCTCTTCCAGGATGTTGCCCAGGAACAGCTGCTTGGCGACGCTCTCGTCGCTGCGCAGCGCAGGCTGCTCGGTAGTGGCGGGCGATGGCGTGCTCACGACGCGTTCTCCTGGCGTGGGTGAATGGCCCATTCTGGCACTTCCCGACGGTCTGGCCCTGCTGCCAATGGACGCAGGCCCGCTTCGGCTATCCTCGCCCTGCATCATTTCGGGGGAATGCCATGAAACGACTCTTCGCCGGCGCGGCACTGCTCGCCGCGTTCACGCTGGCCGGCTGCGCGCCGCACGCCGCGGTCAAGCCGGACAGCACCATCACCCTGTCGCTCGACGAGGCGGGCAAGCAGGTTGCCGATGCCGACGAACAGAAGGTGCTCGACGCGTTGAAGATGATCGAGGCGGGCAAGATCCAGCTGGCGATCGACGGGCCGCTGACCGAAGTCGTCAGCAAGTACGAGGCGATGTACGCGGGCAAGCCGGGCAAGGTGTTCTGCGCCCGCGGCCTGGTCGATGCGCTGGCCTACGCCGGCATGGGCGCCAAGGCGGTCAACGGCAAGGCCGACGTGCCCGTGCAGGTGATCGGCCCGGCCTGGGCGCAGGCGTACTGGGCGCGCGGCTACGCCTACAGCGAAATGGCCCGCTACGCCGATGCGCGGGCCGAGCTGGAGAAGGCCCTGGTGTTGTCGCCGATGGACAGCCAGTACAAGAGCGAACTTGCGTTCACCTACCAGCGCAGCGGTGACTGGGAGAAGATGCTGGCCCTGTACCAGGAAGCGGAGGGCGATGCGGGGATCAGTGGCGCCACCCCCGAAGATGCCGTCCGCTTGAAGTGCGTGGCCCTGCGCGGCCAGGGCTACGCGCTGGTTGAGCTGCATCGCCTCGACGAGGCGACCGGGGCCTACCAGGGTTGCTTGAAACTCGTGCCCGGCGAACCCAAGTCGTTGGCTGAGCTTGGATATATCCAGGGTTTGCGGGCGAAGGCGCACTGAGCGGCCTGCCCGCGACCCTGCTTCGCGGAGGCAGCACCATGGCAACCGGCTGGGCCGGCGACGGCGCCGTGCAGGATCAGATCGACGCTACCGTCAACGACGGTGTACAGCGGGCGCGCCAGCAATTGCGCAAGGGCCCGGGCCTGACCCATTGCGAGGAATGCGAAGCGCCGATCCCCGCGGCGCGCCGCGCCGCCGTGCCCGGCGTGCGCTTGTGCGTGGCCTGCCAGCAGGAGCGCGACAGCGAGCGCGCCGCCAGCCTGTACAACCGCCGTGGCAGCAAGGACAGCCAGCTGCGCTGAGCCGGTGTCAGGGGCCGGGCAGCATGGCCGGCGGCGGCGGGTCCGGTCATTGGCGAACGCCGTGGCCGGCGACGCGGATCACACCCGGCTTGTGCGGCGCGGAGTATGGTGTTGCGAACAGCATTCGTCACAGCGACTGTCGTGGAGGTACCGGCTTGACCCCGACGCCCCCCGCCGAACTTGCCGCAGGCATCGATTATTTCTTCGCGGTGCGCCCCGACGGCCACGCGCGCGTGGAGATCGCCAACGTGGCCACGCGTTTTCGCCGCTCGCAGCGCGCCAGCGGCGTCCCGGTGTCGGTCGACAACCTGCACCTTGCCTTGTGCCCGATAGGCCGGCCCGAACGGCCGCAGCTGTCGCCGGAGCGCGCCATGCTGGCCGCGGGCGCCGCGGTGCGGGGCAACGCGTTCACGATCACGCTGGACGCCGCCATGCGCTGCATCCCCACCGGCGGGCAGTTTCCCTTCGTGCTGTGCGCGGACCCGGTCACCGCCGCGGCGGCGCTGGAGCTGCGCAAGGCAATCGCCGCCGCACAGCGCGCGCAGGGACTTCAGGTCAACGGCGTCTCCATTTTCCATCCGCACGTGGCCTTGCAGCACGGGCCGGCGATCGACGCGATCGAGGAATCGATCAACCCGATCCGGTGGCGCGCGGAGGAGTTCGTGCTGATCCGCAGCTTCTTCGGCCAGGCCAGCCATGAAGTGATCGGCCGCTGGCCGCTGGCGAGCGAACCCGCCCCGGCCGCGGTCGACATGTTGGCCGAACTGGCCAACATGCCTGACTTGCCGGCACTCCCTGACGAATGAGGCGCTGGTCGGCGGAGGCCTAGATTGGCGGCTCCGCGCGGACCTGCGGCATGCTTGTGCGCTGTTGTCGCGTCAGCGCGTGCTCGCGCTGGGCGATGTAGAGGCTGGCGCCGATGATGATGGCCGCGCCCAGCGCGGTGTAGTGATCCACCGCCTCGCCGAAGATCCACCACGCCAGCACCGCCACGATCAGCAACTGCAGATAGCTGAAGGGCGCCAGCATCGACGCCTCGGCCAGGCGCAGCGCGCGCGTCCAGCAATAGTGGCCGCCGGTGCCCAGCGCGCCTGACAGCACCAGCCACGGCCAGATGCCGGCGTGCGGCCATTGCCACACCGACAGTGCCGCAGGCAGCGACAGCGGCACCCACAGCAAGGTGGTCAGCAGCACGATGCGGTCGGCCGGCTCGCTGCCGGTCAGCGACTTGATGCTGATCGTCACCGCGCCCGTGAGCCCGGCCGCCAGCAGCGCGACCATGCTGCCCGGTGCGAACGCGGCACTGCCGGGGCGCACGATCACCAGCACGCCGATGAAGCCGGCGATCACCGCAGTCCAGCGGCGCCGGCGCACCACCTCGCCGAGAAAGATCACTGCGCCGATGGTGACGAACAGCGGCGACGAATACGACAGCGCCACCGCCTCGGCCAGCGGCAGGTTCACGATTGCCCAGAAGCCCGCCAGCATGCCGCCCATGCCGAGCACGCAGCGCATCACGTAGAAGCCGAAGCGTGGCGTGCGCAGCAGCGACCAGCCCGGCCCGATCAGCAGCGGCAGCGCGAACAGCGTGCCGAACGCGCTGCGGAAGAACGTGATCTGGAACGGGTGCAGTTGCGCCGAGGCCAGCCGGATCACCACCGCCATCAGGGCAAACAGGCTGGCGCTGGCCAGCATCAGCAACACCGCGCGCAAGGGCAGTGCGGTTACGGGCGACGAGGGGGGGATCGGAGCCAGGGCGGTGCCGCGCAAGGACGTGGGAGGCGCGCATGGTAGCCCATTCCGCCTCGGCGCCGTGCGGGCAATGCCCGCCCTTCACACTGCGACAAGAGCCGGCGGGCGGTGCCGCCCTACGGCGTTGTGCCGCCGGATGCGGGCAGGCTCTGCTCCTGCCTTCCGTGTTGCGGATTGCCCGACCACGCCTGCAGGCGTTCGCGCACGGCCGGCTCCAGGCTCTTCATGCCCCAGCGGCGGCCTTCTGCCAGCGCGGCTTCGCTCGATTTGCCGTCGATCAAGGCAGCGCGCAGCGCGATCATCGCGCCGACCCGGTTGCTGCTCGCGCAATGCACCAGGGTTTCCTGCGTGCCGGCCTGGTGCAGCAGGCGGTCGAACTGCACCACGTTGTTGCGGGTCAGGTCGGCGGCGCCGTGGATCGGCAGGTTGTGATAGTTGATGCCCGCCGCGCGCATGGCGGCGGCCTCGTCAAAGCGCGGCGTCTCGCTGTCCACGCTGAGGTCGATCACCTGCTTGATGCCGGCTCGCTGCAGGGCGGCCACGTCATCGGCCTGCAACCTGCCCGATGCGACCCGATGCGGCGCCGGGAACGACACGTTCGGCAGGTCGGCCAGCGCGGCCTCGGCCGGTGCGGCGGCATGCACGGCGAGCGGAGTGACCGTCAGAATCAATGACAACAACAAGGATCGAAACATGTCGACAATCTCGCATTGAACCCGCCACAGGATAGCCGACGCCGCCTTGCGGCCGTTTATTGCCGCGCCTGCAGGCGCAGCCCGCGCGGCGTCAGCCAGCGCTCGACCAGTTCGAACAGGCCCTGCACCAGCAGCGCCAGCACCGCCGCGGGGATCGCGCCTTCCAGGATCAGCGGGATGCTGTCCAGCCGGATGCCGGTGAGGATCGGCTGGCCGTAGCCACCGGCGCCGATCAGCGCGGCCAGGGTGGCCGTGCCCACATTGATGACTGCGGCGGTCTTGATGCCGGCCAGGATCGAGCGCATCGCCAGCGGCAATTCGATGCGGCGCAGCCGCACCCGCCGTGGCAGGCCCAGTGCCGCGGCCGATTCCATCAGTTCCGGCGCAATGCCGACCAGGCCGGCATGCGTGTTGCGCACGATCGGCAGCAGGCTGTACAGGAACAGCGCGGCCACCGCCGGCCAGGTGCCGATGCCCAGCAACGGGATCATGAACACGAACATCGCCAGCGACGGCACCGTCTGCAGCACGCCGGTGGCCGCGATCACCAGTTGCCCCAGCCGGCGCCGACGCGCGGCGACGATGCCGAGCGGGATCGCCAGCGCCAGCGCCAGGCCCAGCGAGCTCGCCACCAGCTCGATGTGCTCCACGCTGCGCTGGCGCAGCCGCTGCCACAGGCCGCGCCGCCCCGCCTCGACGCGGGTGCCGAGGAAGTCGGCGGCCACCGCGCTGTCGCGGCGGCCGTCGAGCTTCACCGCGGCATTCATCGTGCGCATCGCCTGCTCGTCGATGCGGCCGGCGAGGCGGCGCAGGGCGGCGACGAAGGCGGGCTCGTCCCGCTCCAGCGCCAGCCGATAGAGGAACACCGCCTGGTAGCGCGGGAAGTAGTGGCGGTCGTCGGGCAGGGTGCGCAGGTGGTAGTAGGGGATCTCCGCGTCGGTGCTGTACAGGTCGATCGCATCCACCGCGCCGCTGGCCACCGCGCGGTAGGACAGCACGTGATCCAGCCCGCTGACCTTCGTTTGCGGCAGGGCATAGGCGCGGCGCAAACCCGGCCAGCCATCGCCGCGGTCCATGAACTCGTTGGAGAAGCCCAAGCGCAGCGACGGGTGCGCGCGCAGGTCGGAGATGCGGCGGATGTCCAGTCGCGCCGCCTCGTCCTGACGCATGCCGATCGCGTAGGTGTTGTCGAAACCGAGTGGGTCGGTGATGCCGATGCCCAGCGGTTTCAGCCGGGCGCGCAAGGTGGCGATGTCGGCGTCGGCCGGCACGTCTTGCAGCAGCTCGTGGGTCAGTGTGCCGGTGTACTCGGGGTAGGCGTCGATGTCGCCCTGCTGCAGGGCCTTCCACAGGATGCGGGTGCCACCCAGCTCGCGCTCGTGCACGGCCTGGACGCCGGCATCGCGTGCGGCCAGTCGCGCGATCTCGCCCAGGATCACCGACTCGGTGAATTGCTTGGAGCCGATCCGCACCGGTTGCGCGATCGCCAGCGCCGGCAGCAGGCCGGCGAGCAGCACGATGGCGATGCGGGCAGGCATGCCGGTCATGGCGTGGCCGGCAGCGTGCGTTGCGCCTGCACGAACTGGCGCGCGAAGTCGTCGGCCGGGCGGTCGCGCAGATCCGCGTAGCTGCCGTCCTGCACCACCGCGCCGCGCCGCAGCAGCACCAGCCGGGGGGCGAACCAGGCCGCCTCGGCCAGGTCGTGGGTGACGACGATCACCGTCTTGCCCAGTTCGCCGAAGATGCGCTGCAACTGCTCCTGCAATTCGTGGCGCACGATCGGGTCCAGTGCACCCAGTGGTTCGTCCAGCAGCAAGGCGTCGGGGTCGACCATCAGCGCGCGCATCAGCGCCACGCGCTGGCGCTGGCCGCCGGAGAGTTCGGCCGGGTAGCGCGCCAGCGCGTCCGACGGCAGCCGGGTGAGCTGCGCCAGCGCCTGCGCTCGCTCGCGGATGCGTTGCGGCGCCCAGCCCAGGTGCTGCGGCAGCAGGCCGAGGTTGCCCATGGCGGTGAGGTGCGGAAACAGCCCGCCGTCCTGGATCACGTAGCCCACGCGACGGCGCAAGGCGAGGATGTCGGCCGGCTGCAGGGCGCGGCCGTCCACGCGCACGCAGCCGCTGTCGCTGCGCTCGAGCCCCAGCAGCAGGCGCAGCACGGTGGACTTGCCCGAACCGCTGCTGCCGATCAGCGCGGTGGTGCTGCCGGCCTCGAATGCCAGCTCGATCGGCTGCAGCGCCACGACTTTGCCGTACCGCTTGCTGGCGCCGTCGAGCGCGAAGCGGATGCCGCCGCCGACCTCAGCGGCGCCCATGGTTCCGGGCGCGACGGGAACCACCCTGTGGCGTGGTCCGGTGCGCGCTCACGCGGGCGGCACCGTGGTGGCGAAGCGCGCGATGAAGTCGGCGGCCGGTTGCGGGCGGCCGAGATGGAAACCTTGGCCGAAGTCGCAGCCCATGTCGATCAGCAGCGCCTGGGTGGCGGCATCCTCGATGCCTTCGGCGGTAGTGGCCAGGTCCATGTGGTGGGCCATGTTGATGATGGCGCGCACCAGCTTGGCGGTATGCGGTTCGCTGCGGATGGCGCCGATCAGCGACTGGTCGATCTTCAATTCGGTGGCCGGGAACTGGCGCAGGTAGGCGATCGAGGCGTAACCGGTGCCGAAATCGTCGATCGCGATGCCGATGCCGCGGTCGCGCAACCGGCGCAACACCTGCACGCTCAGCTCGAGGTCGTTGACCAGGGTGGTCTCGGTGATCTCCACGATCACCGCCGTCGGTGGCACGCCCCAGATTTCCAGCGCGCCGGTCAATTGCTCCACCATGCCCGGGCGCGACAGCACGCGCGGCGAGAAGTTGATCGCAAAGCGCAGGCCCTGGAACGAGGGCAGGCTGGCCACGTGCCGCAGGGTCGTGTTCATGCTCCAGCGGGTGAGTACCGAGATCAGGTCGCTCTGCTCGGAGAACGGCACGAAGTTGGCGGGCGAGACCTCGCCGTGGTTGGGGCTGCTCCAGCGCGCCAGCGATTCGGCGCCGGCCAGGCGGTCGCTCTGCAGGTTCCAGATCGGCTGGAAGAACACCTGCAGCCGGTTGGCGTCCAGCGCCTCGCGCAGTTCGTCGTAGAAGATCTCGACCTGGGTGTCGTGCGGCGCGTAGACCACGTACAGCTCGCCGCGCCGCTGCGCCTCGTCCAGCGCCATGCTGGCGCGGCGACACAGGCGGTCGGCGCCGGGGCCGTGGTCGGGATACAGCGCGATGCCCATCACCGGCCGCACCAGCCAGGGCGAGGCGGTTCCGTCCAGCGGCTGCTCGAAGGCCTGGGTCAGGCGCGTGCCGGCGAGCAGGGCGTGGTTGGCGCTGAGCATATCCGGCAGCAGCACGACGAAGCTGTCGTCGCCGGCGCGGAACACGCGGTCGATCGGACGCAGCGAACGCTGGATCAGCGCATGCGCCATGTCCTCGGCTTGTTCGCCCTGGGCGTAGCCGAAGCGCAGGCTGATCTCGCGCAGGCCGGGCACGCGCAGCATCAGCACGGCGAAACGCTCGCCTGCGCTGGCGCGGATGTGCGCGTCGATCTGCTCGAAGATGTGTTCGCGATTCAGCATGCGGCGGCGGGCCAGGGGGAAGGCGGGTGGACGGGCGTCGGGGTGGCCATCATTACAGGAAGAAGCGGCTGGCATCGATACCGTAGTCGCCGACCGCCAGGCTGCGCACGATGTCGACGCCCTCGTCGTCGTCCAGCTGCATCAGGTCCACCGCCCGGAAATCGTCCAGCGGCTGCTTGTTCGGCTCGCTCAGGATCGCCACCCGCGGGCGCAGCCGGCGCACCTGGTTCTGCGCCATCACGATCGCCACCTCGCCGGTGCTCAGTTCCACCAGCGAGCCGGTGGGGTAGACGCCGAGGCAGACCTGGAACTGCTCGATCATCTCGGCCTGATGCAGGCGGTTGCGTGCGGCGTAGATCTGCTGCAGCGCCTGGTGGCGTGAAATGGGCGCGCGGTAGGGACGCGCGCTGGACATCGCGTCGTAGCTGTCGATGATGCCGAGCATGCGCCCGCTGATCGGGATGGCGTGGCCGGCCAGGCCGTCCGGGTAGCCGCTGCCGTCGTGGCGCTCGTGGTGGGTGCGCACGATGTCGAGCACGTCGAGGTTGGCGATGCCTGCCTCGTCCAGCAGGGCCAGCCCGTGGCCGATGTGCGAGCGGATGATGTCGACCTCGCTGGGAGCCAGCGAACCCGGATATTGCAGCAGTTGCTCCGGCAGGCGGGTCTTGCCCACGTCCATCAGCAGGCCGCCGGCGGCGAGGCTGAAGATGGTCTCCTCGTCGAAACCCATGTGTCGGCCGAACGCGGCGGCCAGCGCGCTGCAGCTCACCGCGTGGCTGTAGGAATAGCTGTCGCTGCGGCGCAGGCCCTCCACCAGGAAGAACGCATCCGCGCTGCGCAGCACGGTGGCCACCAGCGGGCGCACCGCCTGCTCGACGCGCTCGACCGACAGCTCGCGGCCGCTGGTCACGTCCTCGAACAGGCCATCGACGATCTGCGAGGCGTTCTCCAGCGCGGCGCGGGCACGTGGCGCCTCGTCCTCGACCGCGGCGAGATCGGCGTAATGGGTGCGGCTGCTGAAGCGGTGGCGCGGGGCGTCGGCGCGCATCAGCGCCTGCGGCGCGTCCGGCGGCACCAGGCGGCGCGCATCGACCCAGACCTCGCGGCACAACTGCTGCAGGGTCTCGATGTCCTCCAGCCGGGTCAGCGCGACACCTTGCAGTGCGAATGGCGTCTCCTCCCATGGCCGATCCAGCCGGCACACGAACATGCCCAGCTGCAGATCGGCCACGTCGATCCGACGCTCTTCGATTTCGAAAGCCACGCACTGCTCCGACCGATGGTGGACGCCGAGCCACGGCAACGCGATCGCGGCGGTCCAGCGGCGAGGTTAGCAGCAGTGCGGATTGCCGTGCCAACGGCTGGCCGGTGCGCCATGCAGCGGCGTACCCTGTGCGCCCGTTTCGTGGATATCGCCGCCCATGCCGTCGTCGCATCGCCTGATCCGCTTCGTTCGCAGCTGCCATCTCTACCTCGGCGTGTTCACCGCGCCGATGCTGCTGTTCCTGGCGGTGAGCGGCGGCCTGCAGACCTTCGGCCTGCATGAGGCCAGCCGCGGCAGCAGCTACGCGCCACCGGCGTGGCTGGCCAGCATGGCGCAGCTGCACAAGAAGCAGACCCTGGAGGTGCCGGTGCGGCGTCCGCGTCCGGCGGCAGCGGTGGCCGAGGCCGCGCCGGTCGCGCGGGCAGCGGTGCAGGGCGCGCCCGCGGCACCCGGTGCGCGCCGCAACCTGCTGCCGATGAAGATCTTCTTCGCCGCGATCGCGCTGGGCCTGTTCATGTCGGTGTGCAGCGGGCTGTACATGGCCTGGCGCTTCACTCGCCGGCCGCGGCTGTTCGGCGCCGTGCTGCTGGGCGGGATTGCCGCGCCCCTGCTGCTCTTGCTGGCCTGAGCCGGTCGCGGCATGGCGAACCGGCAGCTCGACCATTGGCAGCATCGCCCGGCGCGTTCCGCGTTCGCGCTGCGCTACCTGGTGCACGACTTCGAGGTGCCGATGAACGTGGGCAGCGTGTTCCGCATTGCCGACGCGCTGGGGGTGGAGATGATCCACCTCACCGGCGCTTCGGCGGTGCCGCCCAACCGCAAGTTGCGCAAGACCTCGCGTGCGACCGAGCAGCACGTGCCGTTCCGCCACGACGACGATCCGCTGCCGGTAGTGCACGAACTGAAGGCCGCCGGCTACCGCATCGTCAGCCTGGAGCTCACCAGCGCCAGCATCGACATCCGCGAGCTGCCGGTGGCCGCGGGCGAGCGCATCTGCCTGGTGCTCGGTTCGGAGAACCGCGGCGTAAGCCAGGCCTTGCTGGACGGCTCCGACCAGACCGTGCACATCCCCATGCTGGGCGCGCATTCGTCGATGAACGTGGCCACCGCCTGCGCGATCGCGACGTTCGAAATCATCCGCGCGTTTCCGGTGCCGCCGGCCTGAGGCCACGGTCGTGGAGGGGCGGGGCTCCGTTCGGCGCCGGCGCGCTTTCCGCGGGCCGGTCCGGCGCACCGGCGGGTGCGGTCATCATCAATCGGTCGACCGGATAGCCACGCTGGCGCGAGTGCTCCACGAGGGTCTGCAAAAGTGCGGGATCCATCGTGGGCTGGCGCGAGAGTATCCACAGGTGGTTGCGGCCGGGGCCGCCGATCACCGCCCACTGGTAGTCGGCGTCCACCTCGATCACCCAATAGTCGGCCCATGCCATCGGCAGCCAGGTCAGCCAGGCAGGCGCGAAGCGCACTTCCAGCGCGGCCGGCTGGTGTTTCTTCATCCGCGCCACGCCGTCGACCGACGACCGGCCCTTGCGGGTGCGGCAGGTGTTGTGCACGTGGATGGTGCCGTCGGGATTCGGCGTGTACGTGGCGACGACGGCATCGAGGCACTCGCGTTCGAAGTACATCGGCAGGCGCGCGATTTCGTACCACTGGCCGGCATACCGATGCAGGTCCAGCGACGGCACCGGCCGGTTCGGCAGGCTGGCGGCGGCAGCGGGTCCTGCGATGGCGAGGGTTGCCACGATGAGCAACTGGCGGAACATGCGCATGGTCTGGTTCCCTGGGGAATGCGTGGAGCGATCGGCCGGAAGGATCGCGGAACCGGGGCGTGCGGTCTGGCGGTAGTGTGCTTCCTGCAGGTCGATCTCGCGCACCCGCCGGTGCGAGACCTCGTCCGAGACGACGGCGGCGATGGCTGCGGCCCGGCGGGCCATGTTCTCCTCACGAAGGACCGCCGGTTCCGGCGGCAGTTCCTGGCCTTCGAGCAACGGCAGCAGGCCGATGCTGGCGACCACCAGCGAGAGCGGGATCAGCGCGGTGGCGAGGAAGATGGGCGGCCCGCCTGCGGGGAAGGGCGCGCCGTCGGGCGGCATCGGGAATGGGGAGCGGGAAACGACATCGCCGTTCGCCCTGAGCGCAGGCGCGGCGCCGAAGTCCAGGGGTGCAGCAGCGGCTGGCCGTGCCGCGTCGAAGGGCATACCATCGCCCGTTCCCGTCGCCCGTCCCCAGGCCCAGGAGATCGCGTGCAGCCGATCATCGACGTCAGACAGCTCAGCAAGACCTACGTCTCCGGTTTCCAGGCGCTCAAGCCGATCGACCTGCAGATCCGCCAGGGCGAGATTTTCGCGTTGCTCGGCCCCAATGGCGCCGGCAAGACCACCCTGATCAGCATCATCTGCGGCATCGTCAATCCCAGCGAAGGCTCCGTGCTGGCCGATGGCCACGACGTGGTGCGCGAATACCGCGCCGCGCGCTCGCAGATCGGCCTGGTGCCGCAGGAGCTGACCACCGACTCGTTCGAGACGGTGTGGAACACGGTCAGCTTCAGCCGCGGCCTGTTCGGCAGGGCGCCAGACCCGGCGTACATCGAGAAGGTGCTGAAGGACCTCTCGCTGTGGAGCAAGAAGGACAACAAGATGATCACCCTGTCCGGCGGCATGAAGCGCCGGGTGATGATCGCCAAGGCGCTGTCGCACGAGCCGCGCATCCTGTTCCTGGACGAACCCACCGCCGGCGTCGACGTGGAGCTGCGCCGCGACATGTGGACCATGGTGCGCGGCCTGCGCGCCAGTGGCGTCACCATCATCCTCACCACGCATTACATCGACGAGGCCGAGGAGATGGCCGACCGCATCGGCGTGATCAACAAGGGCGAGCTGATCCTGGTGCAGGACAAGGCCGAGCTGATGAACAGGCTCGGCCGGCGGCAACTTACCCTGCAGTTGCAGTCGCCGCTGGCGGCGATCCCCGCCGAACTTTCCGGCCACGCGCTGGAGTTGTCCGCTGACGGCCAGCAACTGGTCTACACCTTCGACGCGCAGGACGAGCGCAGCGGCATCGACGTGCTGCTGCGCCGGCTGGGCGAACTGGGCATCGACTTCAAGGATCTCAGGACCAGCCAGAGCTCGCTGGAGGACATCTTCGTGGACCTGGTCAGGGAGCGCGCATGAACATCCACGGCATCCGCGCGATCTACCGCTTCGAGATGGCGCGCACGCGGCGCACGCTGCTGCAGAGCATCGTCTCGCCGGTGATCTCCACATCGCTGTACTTCGTGGTGTTCGGCGCGGCGATCGGCTCGCACATGAACGGCATCGACGGGGTCAGCTACGGCGCCTTCATCGTGCCGGGCCTGGTGATGCTGTCGCTGCTCACGCAGAGCATCTCCAACGCCTCGTTCGGGATCTATTTCCCCAAGTTCGTCGGCACCATCTACGAGATCCTGTCGGCGCCGGTGTCGCCGTTCGAGATCGTCGCCGGCTACGTCGGCGCGGCGGCGAGCAAGTCGATCATCCTGGGCGCGATCATCCTGGCCACTGCGCGGCTGTTCGTCACCTTCGAGATCGCGCACCCGCTGTGGATGGTCGCGTTCCTGGTGCTCACCGCGGTGACCTTCAGCCTGTTCGGCTTCATCATCGGCATCTGGGCGGACAACTTCGAGAAGCTGCAACTGGTGCCGCTGCTGATCGTCACGCCGCTGACCTTCCTTGGCGGCAGTTTCTACTCGATCCACATGCTGTCGCCGCTGTGGCAGAAGGTGACCCTGTTCAACCCGGTGGTGTACCTGATCAGCGGGTTCCGCTGGAGTTTCTACGGCGTGTCGGACGTCGGCGTGGGGATCAGCCTGGGCATGACCCTGGTGTTCCTCGGCATCTGCCTGGGACTGGTGTGGTGGATCTTCCGCAGCGGCTACCGATTGAAGGCCTGAACCACGCCGGTTGAACGAATCGCGCGGGCTCCAGTCCCAGCACTATTTGAAGGCAACCACGGGGAAGTTCATGCGCAGGCAGACATCAACCGGAAGCTGGGTCGCCGCGGCGATCGTGGTGATCGTCCTGGTCGGGGCGGGGGGCTGGCTGGTGCGACGCGCCATGCAGCCCGAGGCGGCGAGCCCGCCGACGGCGGAAATGGCGCAACCGGCGACGAGCCGCAGCGCGGCGGCGCCGATCCAGCATCCGATCGCGCAGGCACAGGCGCAAACCGTCCCGGCCAGCGCCTCCACCGCGCCGCTGCCGGCGCTGGACCAGAGCGACGACGACGTGCTGGCCGCCCTGCAGCGGCTGGCCGGCGACAGCGAGCTGTCGCTGCTGCTGGTGCGCCCGCAGATCATCAACCGCATCGTGGCCAGCATCGACGCCATGCCCGGGCGCAGCCTCGGCGGCATCATGATGCCCGCGAGGCCGCCCAAGGGTGCCTTCGTCACCGGCGAAATGGACGGCCAAACCGTGATCGGCGAAGCCAACGCCGCCCGCTATGCGCCGTACATGGCGATCGTCGAGCAGGTCGATCCGCAGGCGCTGGTAGCCTGGTACGTGCACGCCTATCCGCTGTTCCAGCAGGCCTACGAACACCTGGGCTACCCGCACGGCTACTTCAATGACCGCCTGATCGTGGTGATCGACAACTTGCTCGCCGCGCCCGAGCCCGCCACGCCGCCGGCACTGCTGCCGTCCAGGGGCCAGTACGTGTTCGCCGATCCGGCGCTGGAAGCGCGCTCCGCCGGCCAGCGCTTGCTGCTGCGCACCGGAGCGGCCAACGAAGCGAAGATCAAGGCCCGGCTGCGCACGATCCGCGGCCTGCTGGTCGGCCAGCACCTGCAGCCTGCCGCGGCGGGTTCGGCCACTGGAGCCGCCACGCTGAAATAGCCAGGCTGCCGACTCATCAACGGGTAGGAGCCCGCCTGCGGGCGATGCTCTCGCGAATCCCGAATCCCGGCTACTAAAGCATCGCCCGCAAGCGGGCTCCTACGGATACGGCGAGCCGTCCTTGTGCGTGTAGACGCCGGCCGCGCCGTCCCAGTGCAGGTCGATGTCGGGGTAGTGGCAGCGGTCGTCCGCGTGGCGACTGCCGATCTCCAGATAGACGGCTGTCTGTGCGCTCCGGTTGACCAGGTGATGACCGTCGGGACAGTTCTTCGGGAACGCCGCGAACTCGCCCGTGCGCAGCGGCTGCTCGCCGTCGTCGGTGATCAGCACCAGCTCGCCCGACAGCACGCAGACGAACTCGTCCTCGTTGGTATGCCAGTGCCGCTGGCTCGACCACGCGCCCGGCGGAAGCTGCGTGAGATTGACGCCGAAATCGGCGAGGCCGCCGGCATCGCCCAGCGCCTGCTTGGTGCGCGCGCCGGCGAAGGCGGCAAACGGCGGCGGATAGCCCGAGCCCTTGCGCTCGGGCACCTGGCTGACATCGATCTTCGGCATGGGGATTCTCCGGCGTGGATGGCGATTGTCCACCGAAAGCGCGCCGTTGCCGTGAATGAGCGCTTTCTGTACACCCGACCGGCTACAGTGGGCCGACGTCGCGAGACCGTGCGCGGAGGACGGAATCATGATGCGTGGCTGCTGGCTGATCGTTCTGATGCTGGCGTGGCTGGTGCCGTCGGCCCCGTCGCGCGCCGAACCGCCGGTGGCTGCGCCTTCGGCGATGGTGGCGCGGATCACCCTGGACGGACCGATCGGGCCGGCTGCAGCGGAGTACTTCGACGACGCGGCGCAACGCGCGGTAGCCGACGGCGCGGTGGCGATCGTGCTGCAACTGGACACGCCGGGCGGGCTGTCCGAGTCGATGCGCCAGATCATCGGCCGCATGCTGGCGCTGCCGGTGCCGGTACTGGTCTACGTGGCGCCGGGTGGTGCGCGTGCTGCTTCGGCCGGCACCTACATCCTTTATGCGGGGCAGGTTGCCGCAATGGCGCCGGCCACCCACCTGGGTGCGGCGACACCGGTATCGCTGGGTGGCGCCACGCCGATGCCGTTGCCGGTGCCGAAGGCGAGCGAGCCGGCCAGGGCCGGTTCCGGCGCGCCGCCCGCGCAGGATGAGGCCGGCGACAACGCCGAATCGAACAAGGTGCTGAACGACGCGATCGCCTACATCCGCTCGCTGGCCCAGCTGCGCGATCGCAACGCGGCCTGGGCCGAGCAGGCGGTGCGTGGCGCGGCGACGCTGACCGCCAGCGAGGCAGCGCAACAACACGTGATCGACTTCGTCGCCGGCGACGTGGCCGACCTGCTGGCGAAGGCCGACGGACGCGCGGTACGCGTCGGCGAGCGCCAGCTGACCATGCAACTGGCGGGCGCGAGCGTGCGCGACTACGCGCCGGGCGCGCGCACCCGTTTCCTGGGCATCATCACCAACCCGACCATCGCCTACCTGCTGCTGCTCGGCGGCATCTTCGGCCTGGCGCTTGAGGCGATGCACCCCGGTGCGATGCTGCCCGGCATCGTGGGCGCGATCAGCCTGCTGGTGGGCCTGTACGCCTTGCAGCTGCTGCCGGTGAATTACGCCGGGTTGGCGCTCATGGCGCTGGGCATCGGCCTGCTGGTGGCCGAGGCGGTCAATCCCACGGTGGGGGCGTTCGGCGCGGGCGGACTGGTGGCCTTCGTGATCGGCTCGGTGATGCTGATGAAGACCGGCGTGCCCGGCTACGCGGTCAACCTGGGCGTGATCGGCGGCATCGCGGTGGGCTTCGCGGCGCTGCTGGGCACGGTGGTGTGGCTGGTTTTTCGCGCGCGCCGCGCACCACCGTTCGGCGGCGAGGCCGCGATGGTCGAGGAAACCGGCCGCCTGCTGGAAAGCGTGGCTGCCGGCGGCGAGAGCTGGGCGATGCTGCACGGCGAGCGCTGGCGCGTGCGCTGCGCGGTCGACCTGCCGGCGGGCGCCGCCGTGCGGGTGGTGTCGCGGCAAGGTTTGTTGTTGTGGGTCGAGCCGGCCCCTGCCGTCGCGACCGTTTGAGGTTTTTGACTGGAGAAGACCATGTTCGGATTCGTCGGTGTGTTGATCATCCTCGGCATCTTGCTGCTGTTCGCCGCGATCAAGATCCTGCCGGAGTACCAGCGCGGCGTGGTGCTGACCCTGGGCCGCTATACCGGCACCAAGGGCCCCGGCCTGGTGCTGCTGATCCCGGTGGTGCAGCAGATGATCCGGGTGGACCTGCGGGTCACCGTGCTGGATGTGCCGCCGCAGGACGTGATCTCGCGCGACAACGTCTCGGTGCGGGTCAATGCCGTGGTGTACTTCCGCGTGGTCGACTCGGACAAGTCGGTGCTGGAGGTGGAGAACTTCCTGCAGGCCACCAGCCAGCTGGCACAGACGCGGCTGCGCTCGGTGCTGGGCCAGCACGAGCTGGACGAGATCCTGTCCCAGCGCGAGTCGATCAACCACACCTTGCAGGTCACCCTGGACGAGGCCACCGACCCGTGGGGCATCAAGGTGATGAACGTGGAGATCAAGGACGTCGATCTCAACGAGACCATGGTGCGGGCGATCGCGCGCCAGGCCGAGGCCGAACGCGAACGCCGCGCCAAGGTGATCCACGCCGAAGGCGAGATGCAGGCCGCCGAGAAGCTGCGCGATGCTGCGGCGATGCTGTCGCAACAGCCGCAGGCGCTGCAGTTGCGTTATCTGCAAACGCTGGCCGACATGTCCAACAACGGCAAATCCTCGACCATCGTGTTCCCGCTGCCGCTGGACCTGATCCGGCCGCTGATGGAGGCATTCCCGTCGAAACGGGATTCGGGTACAACGGGCTGACCGATTTTCGCGAGCAAACCGATGGAAGCAATCCCAGCGGCTGGAAGCCTGGTCTGCGTGGGTCTGGGCATGACCCTGGGCTCGCACCTCGGCCCGCTGGCGCGCAGCCACATCGAGCAGGCCGACGTAGTGTTCGCCGGCCTCTCCGACGGCATCGTCGAGCTGTGGCTGCAGCGCATGCACCGCGACGTGCGCAGCCTGCAGGTGTACTACCGCGAGGGCAAGTCGCGCATGCAGACCTACCGCGAGATGGTCAAGGCCATCCTCACCGAGGTGCGTGCGGGCAAGAGGGTGTGCGGCGTGTTCTACGGCCATCCCGGCGTATTCGCCTGGGCGCCGCACAAGGCGATCGAGGTGGCCCGCGGCGAAGGCTACGCCGCGCACATGGAGCCGGGCATTTCCGCCGAGGATTGTCTCTATGCGGATCTCGGCATCGACCCCGGCCGCGTCGGCTGCCAGCACTACGAGGCCAGCCAGCTGCTGTTCTACCGACGCCGGATCGACCCCACGGCCTACCTGGTGCTGTGGCAGGTGGGCCTGGTCGGCGACCAGTCGCTGGCACGCTTCTCCACCGGCCCGGCCTACCGCCAACTGCTGATCGAGGTGCTCTCGCGCGACTACCCGCCGGAGCATGAGGTCATCATCTACCGCGCACCGACCCTGCCGATCCAGCAGGCGCGGATCGAGCGGTTGCCGCTGGGGGAGCTGCCTCAAGCGGAGGTGGGCATGGCCGATACGGTGGTGGTGCCGCCGGCGCGGGCGCTGTCGGTGGACCACGAGATGAGGGCGAGGCTGGATGTGCTTGACAAGGCGGCGTCCGAAGCCGCCGGCGATGCTGCCGCATCGAGTCTGCAAGGCGTCAAAAACCAAGCGTAAGATGGCCTCGGCGCAGCCGTGCCTGACAAGAGCGCCGTTGCGAGCAGGGAGTCGCAGTAAGACTGGAGCTGGCGGCCAGTTGTCAATCAGCGAGGTAGGGGGAATCATCAGGTGTTCGACGTTATCGATTTTCTTGAGACCCTGGGGCAAGACGCGCAGCTGCGTTACGCGTCGCAGGATGAAGTGGAGTTTGCGCTGTCCGGGGCGGTGGTGGAGCCGGCGATGCGGGTGGCGATCCTCGCCAGAAATGGCCCGGGCTTGCAGGCGTTGCTTGGGCAGGATCCGTTCTGCTGCTTGATCAACCCGGCCAAGCCCGATGAGGAGCAGGAGGAATGTGACGGCAACTGCAAGGAAAGCGAGGAAAAGAAGCGTGACGAGGAAAGGAAGGAGAAAAGGGATGGGGACTGAGGATCATTCGCCCTTTGTCTTGTCTGCGCTGGCGACCACCGACTAGCCCATGGACAAGGCTGGCGGCTACAGGCTGGCTTTCGCATGTTCTGCGCTTCTGCTCTGGTCAGTGGCGGGTCTCGCCACCGTACCCGCGTCCGTATCGGACGACCCCGGGCAACTGCTGAAACAGGCGGAAAGCATTCCGTCCTCCAATCGTGTCGAGTTCGACGAATTGATGCGCCGGCTCGCCAAGCCTGTGCGGGAGCTTTCTCCGCAGCAGCAAGTGCATCGCCGCTATCTTCTGGCCCGGCAGGCCGCTTTTGCCGGCAATTTCGACGCCGCCTTGCCGCCGTTGACGGCGATCGCGGGTCAGACCGCATATCCCGTGCTGGCGTTTCGCGCCAAAGCCACGGTGATTGACCTTCTGGTGGCGCAATCCCGCTACGAGGAAGCCTTCGCCAGGCTGAATTCGCTGCTGGAGCAGCTGCCGAAGATGGAGGAAAACGATGTCCGTGTGCAGGGACTTGGTGTCGCGGCGCAGTTGTACAACGAGGCAGGTCAGTATGAAGCCTCCTCGCGTTACGCAGATCAGATCATCAATGAGAGCACTGATACGCGCAGCGCCTGCAGGGGGTGGTTCTACAAGTCCGAGGCCTTGTTTGAAAGTGGCACCACGAAGCTGGCTGCCGATCAGCTTCGCGATGGCACGGAAGCATGCAGCAAGGCAGGCAATACGCTTTTCGCACTCAGCTTCCAGTATTTGCTGGCGAGTTTCGACATGCGGCAAGGCCGCCTCGACTCCGCCATCCGCTTGTTGCAGACCAGCTATCCCAAGGTGCTGCGAGCAGGCTTTCCGCCCCAGGTCGCGGAGTTCGAGTCCACTCTGGCCAAGGCGCACCTGGAGCGTGGCGACCTTGTCTCGGCTGCCAAGTTTGCCAATCAGGCCCTGGTGACGAACGCCAGCAGGCCGTATTCCGAGTCGACCGCCCGGGCGTACCACGTGCTTTATCGGGTCGACAAGAAGACCGGCGACGACCGTGCGGCGCTGGAGAATCTCGAGAAGTTCGTCGTCACCAACGACGGCTACATGGATCGCCTCAGTGCAAAGGCGCTTGCCTACCAGATCGTCGAGCAAAAGGTGCTGGCGAAGAAACTGCAGGTCGAAGAGCTGGACAAGAAAAACAAGCTGCTCGGGATGCAGGGCGAGCTGGATCGCAAGGAGGTCGAAACCAGCCGCCTGTACATCCTGTTGCTGCTGCTGGTACTCGCGTCCATCGGTTTGTGGGCGTATCGCATCAAGCGCTCGCAGCTCAAGTTCATGAAACTGGCGCGGCGCGACGGACTCACCGGCATCTTCAACCGGCAGCACTTCGTCAACGAGGCGGAACGGCTGCTGCGCTATTGCCAGAAGTCCGGACGCGACGCTTGCCTGGTGCTGCTCGACCTGGATCATTTCAAGCAGGTCAACGACAACCATGGTCACGCGGTGGGCGACCGCGTGCTTCGGCGTGCGGTGGGGGCCTGCCAGAAGCACTTGCGGACCACCGACCTGTTCGGGCGGCTGGGCGGCGAGGAGTTCGGCATGCTGCTGCCCGAGTGCGGGCGGGAGCAGGTGTTGGAGCGCGTGGAGCAGATGCGCCTGGCCGTTGCCCAGGTTCCTGCCGGCGAGGCGGGCTCCGGCGTGGTTGTCTCGGCCAGCTTCGGCGTCGCGTCCGCCGCCAGCTCGGGGTATGAGCTGCGCCAGTTGATGACGGATGCGGACGACGCGCTCTACCGGGCCAAGCGCGAGGGGCGCAACCGGGTCAGCCTGTTCGACAGCCGGCGTGTTCAGTCGAATGTGGTGTAACGAGCGCAATCACAAACCCGGCTTTGGCGCCCCGTGCGCAGCCGCTTCAGGGAGATGCTGTTGAAATCGTTTTCACGCAAGGCCAGGAGCGTGCGGCTTCGGCCGATGATGCAGAGCGACGAAGCTCTGTTTCATACGCTCTATACCGATCCCGAGACCATGCGTTTCGTCGGTGCGCCGTGGACTCCGGCGGAGGCAGTGGAGAGGTTCCGTGCGACCCTCTGTCGCCGGGGAAAGACGGTCGTGACCGACCGCTTTTTCGTCATCGAGGAAAAATCCAGCCGGGAAGCTATGGGTATTTGCGGCTCCTCACATTATGATCCGGCAAACATGCGGGTCGAAGTTGGCGTGATGTTGTTGCCCTTGGGTCGCAGGGCAGGGGTGGGGAGGGGCGCACTGATGGCGTTGGTGGACCATCTGTTTGAAGAGCAGCTGCTCGTCGAAGTGTACGCACGCATCGTTGCCGGCCATTCGGCAGCAGAAAATCTGGTAAAGCGCGCCAGTTTCCTGCTGGACATGGTTGTGAGGGGCGGGGAGCGGGATGTGGGGGAGCGTCAGTGGTCGGTCCACCGATCAACTTGGCGAGCAAGTCAAAGACCAGCAGCGGAGGTTATCGATGTCCAACGTGATCGATTTTCTTGAAAGGATGGGACGAGACGGGAAACTGCGTCATGCCTCGACCAAGGATATGGAGGGGGCCTTGGAAGTTGCCCAGATTGACCCGCAGCTGGCTGCCGCGATCCTCGCGAAGGATTCGGCGCTGATCGAGTCGCTGCTCGGCGACAGCAAGATCTATTGCGCCCTGATGCCCGGCAAGCAGGACGAGGAAGAGGAAGGGGAGGGTGAGGACGAAGCGCCTTCGCGCGAGGAGTCCGGGATTCCCTCGCGGGACCCTCTTTCCCGCGTGACGTTTGCCAGATAGCCGATGCGTGGGGGGAACATCCGTCGGGTATCCCTGTCGGGGTTTGTCCTGCTGACATCCCTGTGGATGGCTGTGGCCGTGGCCCAGCCGTCCCCGGATGCGAACGCCGAAGAACTGCTCAGGCAGGCGCAGGGCCTGGAGACTTCGAACTTCGCCGAATTCTCGGTGGTGTTGCAGAAACTGAACAGCGACGCGATCACGCTGTCTCCCGACCAGCAGATGCGCGTGCGCTATCTCAACGCGTTCCAGCTCGCTTACCGTGGAGACAGCAAGGCTTCGGTACGGCTGCTCAATGACGTGATCGAGCACAGTTCGGATCCGACGTTGCAGTTGCGCGCGATTTCCACCCAGATCAACGTGTTGACGTTGTCGGCCCGTTATGAAGAGGCCTTCACCAGGCTCAGTCAACTGCTCGATCTTCTTCCTACGGTCACGGAGCGTAGAGCCCGGCAACAAGCCCTGGGCGTAGCTTCCCTGTTGTATACCGAGGCAGGCCAATACGATCTCGCGCTCAGTTATGCCGCGCAGATGCGGGATGAAAGTCCCAGTGAGGACAACGCCTGTCGGGCGGACTATGCGACGATCCTCGCGTTGCACACGAGCGGGAAGTTCCCGACCGGCGACCCAAAAGTGGCCCAGGCCATCAGCGGCTGCGTTGGTGCCAAGGAACCGATTTTTTCGGGCTTCATCCGGTCCTTTCTCGCCAGCGATGAAATCAAGCATGGACGGCCCCATCAGGCAATCAAGCTGTTGCAGGTCAATCTGGGCTCGGCCCGCGACACCCACTATCCAAGGCTGATCTCCGAGGTCAACGTGGTCCTCGCGCAAGCCTACTGGCAGACGGGCGACGTCGATCGTGCCGAGCAGGCTGCGCTTGCCGCGGCGGCGACAGCCATCAAGAACGAATATACCGAGCCGCGGACTCAGGCCTATCAAGTGCTGTACCAGATCGAAAGGCAGCGCGGCAATTTCGCGGCAGCCCTCGATTACCACGAAAAATATATGGCAGCCGACAAGGGTTATCTGAACACCGTGAGCGCCAAGTCTCTCGCCTACCAGACCGTCAAGCAGCAGGTGCTGGCGAAGAAGCTGCAGATCGACGCCCTGGCCAAACAGAACAAGATCCTCCAATTGCAGCAGGCGCTCGGTAAGAAGGCGATGGAGGCGGGGCGGCTGTGGATCATCCTGCTGGTGTTGCTGCTGTGTTCCATCGGCTTCATCACCTATCGCATCAAGCGCTCGCAGCTCAAGTTCATGAAACTGGCGCGGCGCGACGGGCTTACCGGCATTTTCAACCGGCAGCATTTCGTCGGCGAGGCGGAGCGGCTGCTGCAGTACTGCCGCAAGTCCGACCGGGTGGCCTGCCTGGTGCTGCTGGACCTGGATCACTTCAAGCAGGTCAACGACACCCATGGCCATGCGGTGGGTGACCGCGTGCTCCGGCGCGCGGTGGCTGCCTGCCAGGCGCATCTGCGCTCCACTGACCTGTTCGGCCGCCTCGGTGGCGAGGAGTTCGGCGTGCTGCTGCCCGAATGCGGGCTGGACCAGGCGGTTGCACGCGTCGAGCAGATCCGCCTGGCGATTGCCTCGGTCTCCCTTGGCGAGGACGTGCCGAACGTGGCAGTCTCGGCCAGCTTCGGCGTGGCAACGGTCGCCAACTCGGGCTATGAATTGCGCCAGTTGATGACCGATGCCGATGACGCGTTGTACGCGGCCAAGCGCGAAGGCCGCAACCGGGTCAACCTGTCCAGCAGCCGCCATGTGCAATTGAGCCTGGTCTAGCTCAGCCTCGCGGCAGGACATCCGCGCCGGCCGGCGTGGACAGCGGGACGAGTGCGGGTTACAACAGGCATTCGTTCCGGCCGGGGATTTTCCGATGCGCGCGATGAGTTCGTTCCTGTTGTTTGCCCTGGCACTGGCGGTGCTGCCGTCATCGGCCATGGCCGATGACCCTGCCACCGAGCCTGCCACGCTGGCGCCGTCGATCAACGCGACCGATTTTGCCCGCTACGAGAAGACGCTCAGTTCCGACGACTTCGGCGGGCGCAAGCCCGGCACGGTGGGTGCGCAACGCACGCTGGATTTCCTGGTCGGCGAGTTCAAGCGCATGGGCTTGCAGCCCGGCAACCACGGTTCATGGTTCCAGACCGTGCCGGCGGAGAGCACCCTGCTGCTCAATGACAAGGTGAAGCTGCAGATCGCCGCCGGCGCGCAGCACGCCAGTTTCGCCAACCAGCAGGACATGGTGGTGCAGACCCTGCAAGGAAAAGCGCAGGTCGACCTGAAGGATTCGCCGGTGGTGTTCCTCGGCTACGGCGCGGATGCGCCGAACTGGCACTGGAACGATTACGCCGGTGTGGACGTGAAGGGCAAGACGGTGATCGTGCTGGTCAACGATCCGGGCTTTGCCAGTGGCGATCCGACATTGTTCAACGGCCGCGCCATGACCTATTACGGCCGCTGGACCTACAAGTATGCCGAGGCTGCGCTGCAGGGCGCGGCGGCGTGTTTCATCGTGCACACCAGCGACGCGGCGGCGGGTTACCCATTCAGCGTGTTGCAGAACGGCAACCGCGGCCCGCAGTTGAGCCTGCCGTCGAGTGTCGATCCCGCGCCGCGCCTGCCGGTAGCCGGGTGGCTCACCCATGCCGCCGCCACGCGCCTGTTCGCCGCCGCCGGCAAGGATTTCGACGCGCTCGCGGCGGCAGCCGCGAAACCGGGCTTCAAGCCGGTGCCGCTCGGCGCGACCGCCTCGATCAGCCTCAGGAACAAGATCGACCACTTCGAATCGAAGAACGTGCTGGCCATGATCCCCGGCGACTACAAGCCCGACGAGGTGGTGGTCTATACCGCGCACTGGGATCACCTGGGCACCGACCCTTCGCGGCCCGGCCACAAGGTGTACGGCGGCGCGATCGACAACGGCACCGGCCTGAGCATGCTGCTGGAAATCGCCGGCGCGTTCGCGCAGCAGCGCACGCCGCCCGAGCGCAGCATCTTGTTCTTCATGCCCACGCTGGAGGAATCGGGCCTGCTCGGCTCGCAGTACTACGCGGCGCAACCGGTGTTTGCGCTCAACCGCACCGTGGCCGACATCGCCGTGGACGCGTTGCCGATCATCGGCCGCGCCCACGACATGACCGTGATCGGCAAGGGCCAGTCGCAGTTGGAGGACATGCTGGCCGACGTGCTGAAGGCCCAGGGCAGGGTGATCTCGCCCGAGACCACGCCGGAGAACGGTTTCTACTTCCGCTCCGACCATTTCAACTTCGCCCGCGCCGGGGTGCCGGCCATGCTGGCCAGCTCCGGCCTCGACCTGCTGGACGGCGGCGAGGCGGCCGGTCGCAAGGCCGCCGAGGATTACACCGCGCATCGTTACCACACGCCGAATGATGTATTCGATCCGGCCTGGGATTACTCGGGCATCCTCGAAGACACCCAGGCGCTGTACGAATTGGGCCAATACCTGAGCCACGCCGGCGTGTGGCCGGCGTGGTACGCCGACAGCCCGTTCAAGGCCAGGCGCGACAGGATGATGGCGCCGCCGGCCAAGCGCCAATAGTTGCGTCTCGTCAATACAAGAAACCGGCGGGCATTGCCCGCCCTACCTTCCGCTTCGCCGTTGTAGGGCGGGCACCGCCCGCCGACTCTTGCCGAGTCCCGGCAAAAAACCAACCGTGACGCGCCCCCCGCACAGGCGCTCGTTCAACGCCCCGTCGGTCGATCCAGCTTGTCGAAATGGACGATGGCATTGAGCACCAGCGGGTAGCTGCCGATGGTTTCGCCGCGCCACATCGGATTGCTGGCGAACAGCAGCACGTGGCCCTTGCCGTAGCGCGCATCGACCACGGCGGCGCGCTCGGCCATTTCGCTGCCGTGGTCGAGCAGGCCGGCGATCAGCAGCTTGTCGGCGGCGGCGAAGCGCAGGATCACCTGCGGCTGCTGGTCGGCCGGGATCACCCAGGGGTTGTTGCGCAGCTGCTCCGCGTTGAGCGGCGTGGCCTGCCATGGCTTGACGTCGGGCAGCGCCTCGGGTTCGACGGCGGCGCGTCCCTCGGGTGTGTCGGTGTCGTGCGGGCCACCGCGGCCGGTTGCGCGCTGGAAATCCTTCGCCGTCGGCAGGCCGTGGTCGCCGGTGACCAGGTTGGAGATCTTGAACGATTGCCCTTCGGCGCTGTAGATCGCCAGGTCGTCGCGCGTGTAGCTGGCGGCGATCGGGCTCTTGCGGTCGACGAACTGCGCCTGCAGCACGCTGCCGACCACCTTGAGCTTGTCGGTCGGGGTGACCGAGACGCCCGGCGCCAGGCCCACGTCGATCGCGAAGCGCGCGGTGTCCTCGGCGGTGATCAGCAGGCCGCCCTCGTGCACGAAGCGCTTCAGATTGGCGACGCCGGATTCGCCCAGGCCGGGGCGGATGTCGTCGGTGCTGTCGATGCGGCCGATGTTCGGCGTCAGTTCGGTGGTCTTCCATGGCATCGGCTCGCCCCACATCGGCAGGCCGTCGATGATGCGGCGGCTGCTGGCACCGCCGATCGGACCGAACAGGATCACGTCGTACTTCGCGCGCAGGTCGCCGAGCTTCGCCACGTCCTGGGTGCTGATGTAGTCGTACTTCACCTGCAACTGGTCCAGCGCCATGCGCCACCAGCCTTCGGTCTGCGTGCTGAGCCAGGTGTGCATCACCGCGATGCGCGGAAGTTTCGCGTGCGGCAGGTCGATCGCGGCAAGCCCCGCCGGCACGTCCACCGCCGCGTCGAGCTTGCGCATCGGCGCTTTCAGGATGGAGCTGTCGGTGACGCGCACCACTTCCACGTCGAACAGGTCGCCCATCGACCAGGCGGTGTCGTCATAGGGGTGCTGCTGCGGGTCCTTCGGCGACCAGTACTGGCGGTCGAGCAGGGTGTCGGCGATGCGCGAGTAGGGCTGATCCATGCGCACGACGATGCTGCCGGCGGGGAAACGGCGCGTGCGCGCCGGCTGCTCCTTGCCCTCATCGTCCTTCGCCGCCGGCAGGCTGACCTTGATCGGCGCCGTGCTGCGGCTCAGTTCCACGTGCTGGCGCTGCAGGATGCGCAGCAACTGCGCCTGCGAGCCGGGGCGCGCGTCGTCGGCGGGAAACACGTAGGCGGCCGGGCCGGCGTTCTGCGGTTTCTCGATCGAGCGCTTGCTCTTCAGGTAGTAGTTCTTCAGGAACAGCTGACCGTTGTCGGAAAAATACTTCAGCGCGGTGAGCAGGCCGGTCTGCTGGTAATTGTTGTTGTTGCGCTGCGACCAGGTCACCACCGGCAGCGGCGGGTTCGGCTTGTACCAGGTGCGCTGGTACTCCTCCGGTTCCAGGATGCGCTTGACGGTGTCGGCACCGTCGTTGCCGAAGGTCTCGTAGAGCCGGCTGATGCCGTTGTGCATGGCGGCGATGAACATCAGGTAGCCCGGGCTCCAGGTGTCGAAGCTGCCGTGGGTGAACACGCCGGGCATGCCGAGCTTGGTCATCTGTTGCACGTTGTCCCAGCCCAACTGCTGCCACTCGCCGGTGAGGATGGGATCGATCCAGGCGTTGTACGGGCCGTCGCCGACGGTGTTGTCGTAGAGGAAAGGCACCGACTCGTGCAGGTCGTGCAACACCTGCGCGTGCCAGCCGATGAAGGTGTCGGCGACGTTGCGGGTGAGGTTCAACGTCATCGCCATCGCGTCGCGGTTGTTGTCGTGCGCCACGTAATGGCCCCAGTACAGCAGGCGCGGATAGTTCCGGCCGGGATGGGCGCGGTGCCAGTTGTAGCGGTCCACCTGGCGGTCGCGGCCGTCCACCTCGACGATCGGCGTGATCAGGGTGATCACGTGCGAGCGGATGTGCTTGATGTAGGGCGCGTCGTCCACCGCCAGCCGGTAGGCCAGTTCCATCAGCGCGGTGGGCGAGCCGGTTTCGGTGGAGTGGATGGCGCCGGTGATGTAGTAGACCGGGGTGGACTGGGCGATCAGCGTGTCGGCGGCAGCATCGTCCATGCCGATCGTGCGCGGGTCGGCCAGCTTGGCCAGGCGTGCGTTGTTGGCATCCAGGCCGGCCAGCAGATCTTCATCGGCCACGGCGACCGCGATCATCGGGCGGCCCTCCTCGCTTTGGCCGATGGTGAACACCTTCACCCGCGGGCTGGCCGCCGCCAGCGCCCGGAAGTAGCGGTAGACGTCGGTGGAGTAGGGCAGGTAATTCGGCGCGCCGGCGATGTGGCCGAGCACCTTCAGCGGCGTCGGCACGGTAGCCGAGGCGGGCAGGTAGTCGGTCAGCGGCGAGTTGAACGAGGGATCGGTGGTGTCCTTCAGGATCTGCGCCGTGTACGCCTGGTCGACCGGTTGCGCCGGGTCACGCGCGTAGGTGATCGAGCCGTTCGGCTCGGTGGCGGCGGTGGCTGCACAACTGGCCAACGCCAGCAGGGCAAGCAACGGGATTCGACAACAAGCGGGCATGGCCATGGCTCCCCTTCGCAACGTGGCAACGGATCGTTGCACTGTGCCAGAACGCGGGCGCGCTTGCCCGGGCCGTGTCGGGGTGGTTATCAGCTGGCCGAGCCGGCCGCGGTCGGCCGCCGCCATGGCGGCGGGCGGCCGGGCCGGCTTGGGTCACTTGGTGGGTGCGGCAACCGCCGTCGGGGCGCCCGGGCCGATGCTGGAGCCGACGAACTGCACGATCTGCTGGTACAGCTCGGCCACGTTCTTCTCGTCGTAGAAGCCGTGGCCCTCGTCGGGCTGGTCGATCCAGGCGTGCGCCACGTGGCGGTCGAGCAGGGCCGTGTGCAGGCTGCGGCCCTGGATCGACGGCACGCGCTTGTCCTTGCCGCCAACCACCAGCATGACCCTGGCCTTGAGTCGGTCCAGCTGGTTGATCGGCGAGCGCCGCGCCAGCGTGTCCATGTCCGTGCCCAGCACGCGCTGCAGGTAGTTCTCGCCGGAGGTGGACTGCGGTATGTCGCCGCGCCGGTACATCAGGGCGAGGTCATACACGCCCACGTAGCCGATGGTGCACTTGTACAGGTCGGGCTCCTTCACTGCGCCCTCCAGCGCCGCGTAGCCGCCGTAGCTGCCGCCGAAGATGCAGATGCGGTTCGGATCGGCGAGGCCCTGCGCGATCGCCCAGCGGGTGGCGTCGGTGACGTCGTCCTGCATCTTGCCGCCCCATTCGAGCCAGCCCGCCTTCTCGAAGGCGTAGCCGTAACCGCCGGAGCCGCGATAGTTCACCTGCAACACCAGGTAGCCGCGGGTGGCCAGCATCTGCACGTAGGGGTCGAAGTCCCAATCGTCGCGCACGCCGTAGGGGCCACCGTGGACCAGCACCACCATCGGCAGGTGCCGGGCGGTTTCGAGCCCCGGCGGGAAGCTGGCGTAACCCTGCAACTTCAACCCGTCGCGGGCGGAGAACGCGAACGGCTGCTTGGTCGCCATCCGGACGGGGTCGATCCAGCGTTCCGTGGCCAGCAAGGAGGTGAGCTTGCCGGCCTTGCGGTCGAACAGGTAGAAGTGGCCCGGGTCGCTGTCCGCGGACACGTACAGGATGCAGAGGGCGCCGTCGCGGGTGCCGGAAACGATGCGCGCGTATTCGCCAGGGAAGTGCTGCATCAACCCCACCGCCGTCTTCGCTGCCGGCGCGTTGCCATCGAACAGCGCCACGCCTGGCCGCCCATCCTCGAAACCGACGCCGATGATCTGGTCGTCGGCCGGACCGAAGATCAGCGCGTTCGCCTCGACCGTCGGGTTGCTCCACAGCTCGGTCAGCTTGCCGGTGGCCGGGTCCCAGCGACACACCCCGAAGCCGCCCGCCTTCGGCGAGCAGCTGAAGTAGGCATGGCTGTCGTCCGCGTCGAACGCCCACGGAAAGGAGCGGCTGGCCTCGAACTCCGGCAGCTCCTTCCAGCCGTCCGCATCCACCGGGTGGGTGTACACCTTCGGGTTGCCGTTGGCGTCGAGTCCGGCGGCAAAGCGGATGCGGCCCTGGTGGTCGGCCACGAACGTCATGTCGCGACCGGGGGCGTTGATGATGGGCGCGATGTCGCCGCTGCGCAGGTCCATCCGCACCGCCCGGGACAGCTCGCCCTCGTTGCCCGAGCCGGACCAGGAGCTGATCGAGACCAGCGCGTGGTTGGGATCGCCGGGAATCGGCGCGATGAACGTCGCCGTGCCGTACTTGCCGTCGTTGCGCTGCGTCAGCCACCTCACCGAACTGCCGCCCTTGCGGTAGCCGTACAGCAGCAGCGGATTGCCGCCATCGGCCTCGACGCCGAACAGTTCGCCGGTGGACAGCGGCACGTCGTACCCACCCACGTGCTCGCCGACGCTGTACACCACGTGGGTGGGCGAAGCCCACCAGAAGTCGATGACGTCGTCTCCCTCGCGCGGGCGCACCACGTGCCCCTTCATGTCGGACAGGTGGATCAGTGCCAGCGAGCGCTGCCCCTTGACCAGGCCCATTGCCGCCAGGTACTGCCCGTCCGGAGAAATCTTCACCTCCGTGTACTCGGGATGTCTCGCCAGATCGGCAAACGACACTGGCGCAGCATGGACCACGCCCGCACAGACCAGCAACAGGGCCGCAACCTTGCACCGAATATCCATCTCTGATTCCCCCCCCCCTGGACGCGACCGTCCGGATGGCGGCCACGCGATCGCTTATTTATAGCAGTCGGAGATCGCATTTTGGAAACGCAGGAACTTGCGTCCGCACCGGTGTCGACCCCGGCCACATTCACATGCCAGCCGCTTCCGCGGGCATGAGGATGCCCATCCGCCGTGCGCGATCAGCGTGCTTTGGGCTTGAGGCGAACGTAGAGCTGCTTGCGCACGATGGCGATGACCTTGCCGGAGGCGGTGGTCACTTCGGTCTCGAACCAGCGCAGCACTTTTTCGCCGCCGGCCGCGGCGACGCGCAGTTCATCGACCACGGCGGGGTCGAGTTTGAAGTGTGCGTAGACGTCCTCGTAGCCCGGCGCCACGAAGTCGATCGTGCCGGCCTTGTCCCACACGAAGTAGTCGCTGCCGAGCTGGTGCATCGCCAGCAGCATCCAGAACGGGTCGACCATGGCGAACAGGTTGCCGCCGAACTGGCTCTTGACGTAGTTGCGGTTCCACGGCCGCAGCCGCAACACCACCGTCGCTTCGGTGTAGTCCTCGCTGAGTGATTGCACGCGAATCGCGTTGACGAGGGCCGGCGGCCACAGGTTGAACAGCCGGCGAAAAGTGGAGGCGCGCATGAGGGCGATGGAATGAGAAAAGAAACATCCTACCCGAACATACGTAACGGTATGGAACGGGTGCGCACCCCGATGAACACGCAGGAGCACGCTCGCGGGCGATGCGCTTGCGCCGGGATTCGGAATTCGCAAAAAAGCTTAAAGGCATCGCCCGCAAGCGGGCTCCTGCGAGGGGATGATCGGCCTCAGAACAGCATCGAGGCCATTCGTCGCCGGTAACGCCCGACCAGCTCGGCGTCGTCCAGCGTGGCGAAGGCAGCGAGCAGGCGCTTCTTCGCCTGGCCGTCGTTCCAGTCGCGGGCCTTTTGCAGGATGGCGAGAAACTGGTCGAGGCCGGCTTCGGCGTCGCCTTCCTGCAGCAGGCGCAGGCCGAGCAGGTCGCGTGCTTCCCAATCTTCCGGGTTGGCCTCGATGCGCTGTTGCAATGTGTCTGCTGCAGGGGCGGCCGCGGCGGCGCGGGCCAGTTCCAGTTCGCTGCGCAGGCGCTGGGCGCGCGCGTCGGTGGCGAGGTTGGCGGGCAGGGCGTCGAGTTCGGCGCTGGCGGCATCGGCCTGGCCTGCACGCATCAGCGCCAGCGCCAGGTCGAGCTTGAGCTCGGCCTTGGCCGGCTCGGCGGCGATCGCCTGCTGGATGCGGTTGATCGCCGCCTCGGGCGTTTCGGCGGGAGCGTCGTCGTCGGCGATGTCGCCCTCGTCGCCTTCGAGGGCCTGCACGTGGCGGCCGAGGAACTCGCGCAGCTGGCGCTCGGGCAGTGCGCCGGCGAAGCCGTCGACGACCTGGCCCTGGCTGACCAGCATCACCGTGGGGATGCTCTTGATGCCGAACATCCCCGCCAGCTCCTGCTGCGCGTCGACATCGACCTTGCCGAGCCGGAACGCGCCGTTGAACTCGGCGGCCAGCTTTTCCAGGATCGGCCCCAGCGATTTGCACGGTTCGCACCATGCGGCCCAGAAGTCGACCAGGATCGGCGTGTCCATCGACGCTTGCAGCACCTCGGTCTCGAAGGTCTGCTGGTCGATGTCGAAGACGTGGCTGGCGCGGGTGGTATCGGTCACGGAAAGCTCCGGCGGCGGGTTGTGGATGCCCAGATCAGGGCGATGCCCAGCATATCAAGCAGCGGACGCGCGGCCTGCGCTCGCGCGCGCATTCACGAAAGATTTGCGAGAATCCCCCGATGGCCACCGCCGTACGAAACACCGATTGCCTGCATGCGCGTTCGTCCGATGCGCTGCTGATCTGCGAACACTGCGACACCGTCTATCGGCGGCGTCCGCTCGCGCGGGGCGAGGTCGCCCGCTGCGTGCGTTGCGGCGCGGAGCTGGATCGCCATCGCGCGCTGTCGGTCAATGCGCTGCTGGCGCTGATCCTCACCGCCATGATCGTGTTCGTGCAGGCCAACATCTGGCCGATCTTCACGCTCGGCCTGAACGGCCAGTTCAGCGCCACCACGCTGTGGGGCATGATCGTCACGATGTGGGAGCAGGGCGCCCAGGTGGTCGCCGTATTGGCGGCGGGCACGCTGTTCTTTTTCCCGATGACGAAGATGATGGTGATGGGCTGGCTGCTGTGGTTCGCCCGCATGGGCCGGCGTGCGCCCGGCTTTGCCCCGCTGATGGTGGCCCTGCACCGGATCGGCCCGTGGACGATGAGCGAAGTGTTCGTGCTGGGTGCGCTGGTGGCGATCGTCAAGGCGCACACCTACTTCGAGGTGGTGGCCGACCCGGGCATCTACGCCTATGGCGCGTTGACGTTGCTGATCACCATTTTCGCCGGCGTGGACATGCGCCAGCTGTGGGAGCAGACGCCGGAGCCGAAGCCGTGAGCGCGCTGCCTCGTGCCGTCGACCTGGGCCTGATCGGCTGCCGCATGTGCGGGCTGGTGTGCCGCAACGTGGCCGGCAACGCGAAGCTCGACGGCGACGGCGTGGGCGACGCGATGGCCTGCCCGCGCTGCGGTTCCACGTTGCGCCGGCGCAAGACCAACAGCTACGCGCGCACCTGGGCGCTGCTGATCGCCGGTTTCATCCTGTACATTCCGGCCAACGTGCTGCCGATCATGCGCACGGCCAGCCTCAACGACGTCGACGACAACACCATCATCAGCGGCGTGGTCGAATTGTGGACGAATGGCTCGGTGGACCTGGCGATCATCGTTTTCCTGGCCAGCATCGTGGTGCCGATGCTGAAGTTTCTCTCGCTGGGCATGCTGCTGGTGAGCAGCCAGCGTGGCAGCGACTGGGCGCGACCGCAGCGGGCCAGGCTGTATCGGCTGGTGGAGTTCATCGGCTACTGGTCGATGCTGGACGTGTTCGTGGTGGCGCTGCTGACGGCGCTGGTGCGCTTCAACGTGCTGAGTCGGGTCGAGCCGCTGCCCGGCGTCATTTTCTTCGGGCTGACCGTGGTGCTGACCATGCTCGCCTCGATGAGTTTCGATCCGCGCTTGATCTGGGATGGCAGGAACACCGATGACTGAAGACACCCGCGTCGAACCCGGTCCGCCCGCGCCCGACGCCCTGCCGCGGCCGGTGGTGGAGCAGCGCCGCTTCAAGGAGTCGCTGATCTGGCTGGTGCCCGCGCTGGCGGCGCTGGTGGGGCTTTCGCTGGTGATCCACAACTGGCTGCAGACCGGGCCGCAGGTCGTGATCAGCCTGCAGAGCGCCGAGGGGCTGGACGCCGGCAAGACGCCGGTCAAATACAAGAACGTGGTGATCGGGCGGGTCAAGAAGATCCGGCTCAGCCCCGACCGCAGCCACGTGCTGGTGTCGGTGGCGCTGGAGAAGAGCGCCGAGGGTTTCGCCACCAAGGGCACGCGCTACTGGGTAGTGCGCCCGCGCATCGGGCTGGGCGGCGTGTCCGGCATCGACACGCTGTTTTCCGGCGCCTTCATCGGCGCCGACGTGGGCGAGTCGGACGAGCAGCAGGAGCACTTCGATGGCCTGGAAGCGCCGCCGGCGGTGCGCCACGGCGAGCTGGGCCGCAGCTTCGTCCTGCACAGCGAGGACCTCGGCTCGCTGGATGTCGGCTCGCCGGTCTATTACCGGCGCATCCAGGTCGGGCGGGTGGCCTCGTACACGCTGGACAAGGACGGCAAGGGCGTGTCGCTGCACGTCTTCATCGACGGCCCGAACGACCGTTTCGTCAGCCGCTCCAGCCGCTTCTGGAATGCCAGCGGGGTGGATCTCTCGCTCGGCGCGAACGGGCTGAAGCTCAACACCCAGTCGATGGCCGCGGTGCTGGCCGGCGGCGTGGCCTTCCAGGACCCGCCCGGTCCCCACGACAGCACGCCGGCACCGGAGGACACCAGCTTCAAACTGTTCGGCGACCGCACCACCGCGATGGCGCCGCCCGACGGCGAGCCGCACTACCTGCGCATGCGCTTCGAACAGTCGGTGCGCGGGCTCGCGGTGGATGCGCCGGTGGAGTTCCTCGGCATCAACATCGGCAAGGTCGTCTCGGTGCGCCTGGACTACGACGAGAAGACGCAGAAATTCCCGGTGCTGGTGGGCGCGGTGGTCTACCCTGAGCGCCTCGGCGCCGCCTACGACAAGCTGGAAGCGATGGCCAGGGCCAACGGCCATGCTCCGGACCTGGCGCGCATGATGGGCGGGTTGATCGCGCACGGGCTACGCGCACAGGCGCGCACCGGCAACCTGCTCACCGGGCAGCTGTACGTGGCGCTGGATTTCGTGCCGCACGCCACCAAGGTCGACTTCGACCCGGCCGCCAAGCCGCTCACCATCCCCACCGCGCCGGGCAGTTTCGACAAACTGCAGGAGCAACTGGCGGAGATCGTCGACAAGCTCGACAAGGTGCCGTTCGACAGCATCGGCAAGCATGTCGACCAGGTGCTGGCCGGGCTCGACACCACCTTGAAGCAGGTCAACGGCAAGACCTTGCCGGCCTTCACCGAGACCTTGCACGGCGTGCAGAAAACCATGGGCACCGCCGATGCGGCGCTGTCGGACGATTCGCCGCTGCAACGCAATCTCGGCGCCACGCTGGAGCAGGTGCAGCGCATGTCGCGTTCGCTGCGCGTGCTGTCGGATTACCTCAGCGGTCATCCCGAAGCCCTGCTGCGCGGGCGCCGCCCCGACGACCGACCTGCCACGCCGCCCGCACCGGAACCGGCCCCGGCACAGGAGCACAAGCCATGATGCGTCACGCCATCGCGTTGCTGGCGATCACCGCCGCAGCCTTGCTCGCGGCCTGTGCCTCGGCACCGCTGCACTACTACACCTTGCTGCCCGGATCGGCGGCACCGGTGGCCGAGTCGGCGACCGCGATTGCGTTCGAGGTGCTCACCGTCAACGTGCCGGCGCAGGTCGACCGGCCGCAACTGGTCGTGCGCCAGGGCGGCCAGAGCGTGGCCCTGCTGGAGGGCGAGCGCTGGATCGCGCCGTTGGCCGACGAGGTGCGCGGCGCGCTGGCCGCCGACCTGACTCGCGCCTTGCCGGGCCGTGACGTGGGCGGCATGGCGCCCAGCGGCAAGCCGCTGTTGCAGGTGAGTCTGGACGTGCGCCGCTTCGATTCGCAGCCGGGCGATCACGCGTTGATCGAGGCAGCCTGGCAACTGCGCTGGCGCCACGACGGCAAGCTGGCCACGCAGGCATGCAGCAGCCGCATCCGCGAAGCCGTGGGGCCGGGCTACGACGCCCTGGTGCAGGGCCACCAGCAGGCGCTGGACCAGCTGGCGGAACAGATGGCGGGAGTGGCGCGCGCGCTGGCATCCGGCCAGCCGGCCGCCTGCCCGGAAGGCTGAGTCGGCCGCTCCTGCGTGAATGCCGGAACGGTGCCGGCCTTGGCGGAAACCCCGCGCTGGGCTAGTCTGACCCGTTCACCGCCGCCGGTTCGATCCGGTGCGCACCCACCGCATCATGGCCTTCCGAAATCATGCAGGACAATCAAGCCCCGACCGCTGCCGACACCGACGAAACCGCCTACCGCCCGCAAGCGGTGGAGGCTGCCGCGCAGCAGTACTGGAATGCGCAGCGCGCCTACGAGGTGAAGGAACAGTCCGGCCGGGCCAAGTTCTACTGCCTGTCGATGCTGCCGTACCCGTCCGGCGCGCTGCACATGGGGCATGTGCGCAACTACACCATCGGTGACGTGATCAGCCGCTTCCAGCGCATGCAGGGCAAGAACGTGCTGCAGCCGATGGGCTGGGACGCATTCGGCCTGCCGGCGGAGAACGCCGCGATCAAGCACAAGACCGCGCCGGCCAAGTGGACCTACGCCAACATCGAGCACATGCGCGCGCAGATGCAGGCGATGGGCTACGCGTTCGACTGGTCGCGCGAGTTCGCCACCTGCCGGCCGGACTACTACGTGCACGAGCAGCGCATGTTCACCCGGCTGATGAAGAAGGGCCTGGCCTACCGCAAGAACGCGGTGGTGAACTGGGACCCGGTGGACCAGACCGTGCTGGCCAACGAACAGGTGATCGACGGTCGCGGCTGGCGCACCGGCGCGCTGGTGGAGAAGCGCGAGATCCCGCAGTGGTTCCTGAAGATCACCGACTACGCGCAGGAACTGCTTGACGGCCTGGACGCGCTGCCGGGCTGGCCCGATGCGGTCAAGACCATGCAGCGCAACTGGCTGGGCCGCAGCGAGGGGCTGGAGATCCGCTTCGCGCTGGACGGCGAGGGCGAACCGCTGAGCGTGTTCACCACCCGCCCCGACACCTTGATGGGGGTGACCTTCCTCTCGATCGCCGCCGAGCACCCGCTGGCGCAGCGCGCGGCGCAGGACAATCCGAAGCTGGCCGCCTTCATCGCCGAGCTGAAGCACGGCGGCGTGTCCGAGGCCGAGCTGGAGACCCAGGACAAGCGCGGCATGGACACCGGCCTGTGCGCGATCCACCCGATCAGCGGCGAGCGCGTGCCGATCTGGGTGGCCAATTTCGTGCTGATGGGCTACGGCACCGGCGCGGTGATGGCAGTGCCGGGACACGACCAGCGCGACTGGGAATTCGCGCAGAAGTACAGCCTGCCGATCAGGATGGTGATCGTCGACGAGTCGGTGCTCGATGCGCTGAAACAGATCCGCCACGAGCTGGCGCTGGGCGTGGGCAGCGACGCGATGCTGGCCGCGCTGGAAGGCCGCGACATCCATGCGCAGGATGTCTCCGCGCCGCTGCGCGTGGTGCAGGAGTTCGAGCGCCGCATCATGGAGGAGGCGGCCTGGACCGCGCGCGGCACCCTGGTCAATTCCGGCGAGTACGACGGCATGGATTTCGCCCATGCGTTCGACGCGCTGGCCACGCGCTTCGAGCGCGCCGGCTGCGGCGCGCGCCGGGTCAACTGGCGCCTGCGCGACTGGGGCGTGAGCCGCCAGCGCTACTGGGGCTGCCCGATCCCGGTGATCCGCTGCGCGGCGTGCGGCGACGTGCCGGTGCCGGAAGACCAACTGCCGGTGCTGCTGCCCGAGGACGTCGCCTTCTCCGGCGTGCAGTCGCCGATCAAGGCCGACCCGGCCTGGCGCCAGACCACCTGCCCGAATTGCGGCGGCGCCGCCGAGCGCGAGACCGACACCTTCGACACCTTCATGGAGTCGAGCTGGTACTACGCGCGCTACACCTCGCCCGGCGCGGCCACCCAGGTCGACGACCGCGCCAACTACTGGCTGCCCGTGGACCAGTACATCGGCGGCATCGAGCACGCCATCCTGCACCTGCTGTATTTCCGCTTCTATCACAAGCTGCTGCGCGACGAAGGCCTGGTGGCCACCGACGAACCGGCCACCAACCTGCTGTGCCAGGGCATGGTGATCGCCGAGACGTTCTACCGCGAGAACGCCGACGGCTCCAGGGAATGGTTCAACCCGGCCGACGTGGAAGTGCAGCGCGACGATCACGGCCGCGTCACTGGCGCACGGCTCAGGACCGACGGGCAACCGGTGCGGATCGGCGGCATCGAGAAGATGTCCAAGTCGAAGAACAACGGTGTCGACCCGCAGTCGATGGTGGCCAAGTACGGCGCCGACACGGTGCGCCTGTTCTCGATGTTCGCCGCGCCGCCGGAGCAGTCGCTGGAATGGAACGAGGCCGGTGTCGAGGGCATGGCGCGTTTCCTCAAGCGCTTCTGGCGCGAGGTGACCGCCCACGCCGGCGGGCCCGACCATGCGGTGGTGGACCCGGCGGCACTGGATGCCGCGCAGAAGGCCATGCGCCGCCAGTTGCACGAGACCATCCAGAAAGTCAGCGACGACATCGGCCGGCGCCACGCGTTCAACACCGCGATCGCCGCACTGATGGAGCTGCTCAACGCGCTGGGCAAGTTCAACGACGCCAGCGAGCAGGGCCGCGCCGTGCGTCACGAGGCGCTGGAGACGATGGTGCTGCTGCTCAATCCGGTGGTGCCGCATGTCTGCCACGCGCTGTGGCAGGTGCTCGGCCACCCGGTCGCGGTGCTGGAGGACCAGCCGTGGCCGCGAGTCGATCCCGTCGCGCTGGTGCGCGACACCGCGACGCTGGCGGTGCAGGTCAACGGCAAGCTGCGCGGTACCATCGAGCTGCCGGTCAACGCCGGCAAGGACGAGGCCGAGGCATTGGCCCGGGCGCAGCCGCAGGTCAGGCAGTTCCTCGAGGGCATGACGGTGCGCAAGGTCATCGTGGTGCCCGGCAAGATCGTCAACATCGTCGCAGGATGACAACCATGGGCTTCATCAACGCGCGTCGGATTCGCCTGCTGTCGCTGCTGCTCGCCGCGCTGGCGCTGACTGCCTGCGGCTTCCATCTGCGTCAGAACGCCAACCTGCCCGCGGCCATGCAGCGGGTGCATCTGGACGCCCACGGCGGCAGCAATTTCCAGCGCCAGCTGACCCTCGCGCTGGAACGCGCCGGCGTTGCCGTCGAAGACGCGCCCGGCCCCGGCATCGCCGAGCTTGCCGTACCCACCGCCGCCTTCAACACCGACACGCTCACCTCCGGTGGCTACGCGCGCATCAGCGAGTTCGCGATCCACTACACGGTCAGGTTCGGCGTCACCGACGCCACCGGGCAGATCCTGGTGCCGCAGCAGACCATCAACATGTCGCGCGAGTTCAGCTACGACGCCGGCAACACGGTGGGCAGCGCCTCGCAGGTCGAGCAGATCCAGAAGAGCCTCGATGACGACATGGTGCAGGCGATCATGTTCCGCCTGCAGGCCGCCGCCCATTCTCCCGCCGCGGCGTCCAGCGTGCGCTGATGCCGCTCAACCCGAACCAGTGGTCGAAGGCGCTGGCGGCGGATCGACTCGACGCCGTCTACCTGCTGGCCGGCGAGGAACTGCTGGTGCTGGAAGCCGCCGACGCGTTGCGCGCGCAGGCACGGCGACTGGGTTACGGCGAGCGCGAGGTGCTCGAGGTCGGCCAGCATTTCGACTGGGATGACGTCGCCCGCGCCGGCGCCAGCATGTCGCTGTTCGCCAGCCGCCGGCTGATCGACCTGCGCCTGCCGACCGGTCGCCCCGGCATCGAAGGCGCCAAGGCGATCACCGCGTTCTGCGCCGACCCGCCGCCGGACGTCACCTTGCTGATCACCGCGATGGAGTGGAGCAGCAAGCACGACGGCGCCTGGAGCAAGAAGCTCGACGCCAGCCACAGCATGGTGGTGTTCAATGCGCCGCGGCCGCACGAGTGGAACGCCTGGGTCGGTGCGCGGCTGGCTTCGCGCGGACTCAGCGCCAGTGCCGACGCGGTGGCGTTGCTGGCCGAGCGGGTCGAGGGCAATCTGCTGGCGGCGGCGCAGGAGGTCGACAAGCTGGCGGTATTGCATGGTGAAGGCCGCATCGACGCGACCGAGATGGAGAGTCTCGTCGCCGACAGCGCCCGTTACGACGTATTCAAGCTCACCGACGCCGCCTTGTCCGGCGACGGTGCGCGCGCGCTGCGCGTGCTGGCCGGGTTGCGTTCCGAAGGCGACGAGCTGATCGCGCTGATGGGCTGGCTGGTCAACCAGCTGCAGCTGGCGCTGCGTCTGGCCAATGCGCAGAACTTCGCCGCGCAGGCCAAGGCCGAGCGCCTGTGGCAATCGCGCGAGCAGATGTTCCGCCAGGCATTGCGCCGTGCGCCGCGCGAACACTGGCTGCAATGCCTGGCGCGTGCCGCGCGCATCGACCGCATGGCCAAGGGCCGCGAGCAGGGCGATGCGTGGCTGGAAGCCGAACGGCTGATCGCGGCCATTGCCGAGCCGCGCGCCGCGAAGGCGCTCGCGTGAAACCGCTGGCGATTTTTGGCGGCACCTTCGATCCGATCCACCTCGGCCATCTGTGCGTGGCGTGGGAAGCCGCCGAACTGCTCGATGCCGAGGTGCTGATGATGCCGGCGGGGCTGCCGCCGCATCGCCCGCCGCCGATCGCCAGCGCGGCGCAGCGGCTGGCGATGCTGCAGGTGGCGCTGCGCGGCCAATCGCGGCTGATCCCGGATGGGCGCGAGCTGGCCCGCGAGGGCGCGTCCTACACGGTCGACACGTTGGCCGGCTTGCGCGCCGAGCAGGGTGATCGTCCGCTGGTTTTGCTGCTCGGCGCCGACGCGTTCGCCGGCTTGCCCGGCTGGCACGAGTGGCAGCGGCTGTTCGAGCTGGCGCACATTGGCGTGCTCAGCCGTCCGGGTGAACAGGCCCCGCTGCCGGAAGCGTTGCACCGGGAACTCGCCGGCCGCCGGGCGGACGACGCCGCGGCGTTGCGGCTGGCGCCAGCCGGTCGCGTGATCGAGCTGGCGGTCACCCCGCTGGAGATTTCCGCCACCCGCATCCGCCAGTTGCTGGCCGCCGGCCGCGATCCGCGCTACCTGCTGCCGGCGGGGCTGTTCGATTCGGCCGGGCTGCTCGCGCCCTATCGCCGCTGATCCGGCCCCGGATCACATGAATGCATAGTGCACGATGTGGAAGAAGATCGGCGCGGCGAAGGTGACCGAGTCGAGCCGGTCGAGGATGCCGCCGTGGCCCTCGATCATGCTGCCCCAGTCCTTCGCGCCGATGCTGCGCTTGACCGCCGACAGCGCCAGTCCGCCGAGGAAGCCGGCCAGCACGATCACCAGCGACATGCCGGCTGAACCCCAGAACGTGAACGGCGTGATCCACCACATGCAGGCGCCGATGGCGATGGCCGAGAGGCCACCGCCGACCAGGCCCTCGACGGTCTTGGATGGGCTCACCCTGGGCGCCAGCTTGTGCCGGCCGAACAGCTTGCCGAACACGTACTGCAGCACATCGCTGATCTGCACCACCAGCAGCAGGTACAGCATCAGCAGCAGGCTCTGCCCCTGATAGCCGGGAATGTGCAGCAGCAGCACCGCTGGCGCGTAGCTCACGCAGTACACCGTGAGCATCAGTCCCCACTGGATCTTGGTGGTGCGCTCCAGGAAATTCTCGGTGTCGCCGCTGAGCGCGGTGATCGCCGGCAACAGCAGGAAGCCGTACACCGGAATGCAGATCGCGAACAGCCCGTACCAGTCGATGCCGATCAGCCAGTACTGCAGCGGTATCGCCACGTAGAAACACAGCACCAGCGGCAGGTGATCGCCGCGGCGGGTCG
The DNA here is from genome assembly GCF_052978205.1 of Rhodanobacter sp. UC4452_H20. Next base: position 595,690 of record NZ_CM129662.1, read on the forward strand.
GCGTGAGCGTGGCGAACTCGCGCAGCGCGAAGAACGAGGCCAGCGCAAAGAACACCAGGGTGGCGACGCGGCCCAGCACGAAGCAGGCGCACAGCAGCGCGGCCATCCACCACCAGGCGCGGATGCGGGCGTTGAGGTTGTCGATCACCTCGCGCTTGCCCGGCGCCGCCCGCCGTCCCAGCCAGCCGCCGATCGCGCTGGCCAGCAGCAACAGCGCCAGGATGCCGCCCATCACCCACCAGAACTTCTGCTGTGCCGTCATGCCAGTGCCACCACCGCCGCGTGGGCGCGCCTGAGGAAATCGTCCTTGTCTTCGTTCGCCCGCAATCGCATGGTTTCGCCGAAGCGCACCACGCAGGTCAGCGGCACCGGCAGCAGGCTGCCCTTGGGCATGCTCCGGTGCAGCGAATCCAGGTAGACCGGCACCAGCTCTGCCTGCGGGTAATCGCGCGCCAGATGGAACAGCCCGGCCTTGAACGGTTGCGGCAGCGGCTGCTGGCTGCGCGTGCCCTCCGGGAAAATGATCAGCGACTCGCCCGTGTCCAGTGCCTCCCGCAACGGCAGCAACGGGTCGCCGTCGCAACGGGTGCGGTCGCGCTCGATGTAGACGGCGCGAAAGCCATGGTCGGCGATGAAGCCGCGAAAGCCGCCGTGGCCCCAGTAATCGCGCGCCGCCACCGGCCGCGTGGTGGCGCGCAAGTTCGGCGGAAGCGCCGACCACAGCGCCAGCGTATCGAGGTGGCTCGAATGGTTGGCGAAGTAGATCCGTTGGGCGGGCGATGGTTTGCAGCCGATCCAGCGCGCATGCGCGCCGACCAGCAGGCGCACCAGCCCGACCAGGACATGCGACGTCATCATGCGGCATTGCCCTGGCGCAGGCGCACGGCGATCGCGCGGGCGCGCCAGATGCAGGTGAGCGCCGAGCCCGCGGCAATCAGGCCGGCGCCGGCAAGCAGCAGTTCATGCCGCCACGGCAGCAGTGCCGCGGCGAGCAACAGCGTCGCCACCTGCAGCCACATGCGGTGCGGCTTGGCCATCGGCCCGCGGAAATCCTGGGTCAGCCCCAGCGAACCACCGAGCACCCTGACATACGCGGTGAGCGCCGCCAGCAACGCGCACAGCCAGCCCAGCCAGGGCAGGGCGGCCGCGTAACCCAGCGCCACCAGGAACAGCGAATCGGCCAGCCGGTCGGGTATTTCGTTGAACAGCGCCCCGGCCGGCGTGCCCTTGTTGCCATCGACCGCGACCATGCCATCGAACATGTTGCAGAGCAGCCGCAGCACGATGCAGGCGGCGCACAGCAGCATGCCGGCCGGAGCGGTCATTGCCAGCAGCGCGGTCGCCCCGAGCACGGCGAACAGCACGCTGACGCAGGAGATCTGGTTGGGCGTGATCGAGGTGCGCACGAGGGCGCGGGTGACGAATTTCGCCCAGGCGCTGCTGCGTGCCGCAATGGGGCGTCGATCGGTTTGCTTCATGCCGGCCTCGTGCTTCTTCCTGGTACGCCCGTCGCGCGAATGGAGCTTGCAGTGTATCAATCGCTCCGGCTGTGGGCGCAGGCCTCATGGCGCGGTGGGCGAACGGCGCCAACACCTGATGGATTCGGCATTTCCTTCGCCAACGCGTTGCGCACGGCTCTTTCGGCACCGTACATTCCGTGGTGTTCGCAGACCGAGGCAGGAGAGCCCGATGCACCGACGGAAGCCCATACGCCACGCCGTACTTCCCTTGATAGCGATAGCCGTTGCACTGACGACAGGATGCCACGCCGCCATGACCGATCAGTCCCCGAAGATCCAGCCACCGCCGGAAACGTATGCGGTGCCGTTGCGGTTTGCACAACACAATTTCGTCGCCTATTGCTACAACACGATTGGTTGCCAGGTGATCTACGACCGTCACTATCAGGTGGAAGATGGGCCTGACGAGGTCAGCCCACCACCGCCGGCAGGCAACTACAAGACGAACTGGAACGCATCCTACCTTGGCATCGAGAACTTCCCGGCACCTGCGCAAGTGCGGTGGAAATCGCTGGATGGCGTTCAGCACGAGGCCAAGGTGGACATGGCGGCGATCTTCAAGGATCAGCTGGTCTGGCACAAAGTGCCCAAGGCGGACATGGCCGACTTTTTCCATGGTCCCGTGGCTGGCGAACCCGGCATTATCCTGGTAGTAAACGACCGCGCCATTGACGTCTATACAAAAATGTTCATTCCGACCAAGACAGAACAGATTCCTGGAAACAAGGACAGCGATTTCCGAGATGACCTGTTTCTTGCATGGACACACACCTATTGATTTGATCGATTTGGGAGCAAGGGAATGGGTCACGAAGACAGGTTGGACAAGGACGGGATCCGCGATGATGGCGTGCCGTACTACAAGGCCGACGCTCCGAGGCTGCAGAGTTACGTCGATGCGGCGGAGGCCTTGTCACGATTTCAAGCGCCGCTGCTGATACATGCCAACAATCCACACGAGCACTTGTTCCTGGCAGCATTCGATGGCACGGGCAACGATGTATTCAAGGACCCGCAGCATGCGACCAACGTGGCCAAAATCAAAGGTCAGATTGACGCCCTGGTCAAACAGGGCAACAAGCAGATCGAGGTGGGTTACGTCCCCGGCCCCGGCACACAGGATCACTATCTCGCGCGCACCCTGGATGGCATCAACGGCAATACCTACGATGAACGCATCGAAAAGATGTACAAGCTGTTCATCAAGCAGGCCAAGGAGTGGCGGCGAGAAGATCCTCAGGCTGAAATCCGCGTTGCCGATCTCGGTTTCAGTCGCGGCTCGGAGGAGGCGGCAGGGTTTGCCCGTCTGGTGGAGGATCGCGGCATCCAGGATCCCGCTGGCGCGGTCTACGCCTACGACAGCCACCACCAGATCACCCGCGTCGAATACACCAGGTCCCCGCTGGTCGAGCCGGGCCAGGTGGCACAGGTGGTGGGGTTGTTCGATGCAGTGGGTACCGGCGAGCCGGTGCGCGAGCACGACCGGCGCCTGCCGCCGTCGGTGATTTCCGGGTTTCAGATCATTTCCGCGGACGAGCGGCGCGGGTTGTTCAAGTCCGATCGCATCATCGATCCGGGCATGACGCCGGATGGTCGCTTCCTGGGCGTGATCGTGGCTGGGGTGCATTCGGACGTCGGGGGCAGCTATCACCGGGATGGCCTGGCCATCCGCAGCGACAACCTGATGAGCGATTACCTCAATGCCCTCAGCGATCAGCCGTTCCTCACGCTGCAGGCGGTACCCGGCGGCCCGCGCCTGAACGTGGTGCATCGCTCGGAGGACGGCATGCTGATCTATCGACTCGGCCGCAAGGTCGACCGACTCCGTCCCGAGGGCTACAACGAGCTGCTGGTGCCAAAGCACGAGGCTGGCAAGGTGAGCGATCCGTACAACGCCGAGCCCCGCGACGAAGTGCTGAGCCGGCAGTTTGAACGGCAGCCGGTGCAGGCGGGTGCCCGGACGGTAACGCCCGAGTCGGCATGGAAGACGCCAGCCGACGATTTGTCGGCACGGCTCGACCGCCTGCTGGCGGCCGGACAGGCAAACGACTGGGCGACGTTCAGCCGCGAAAACCGCACGCTGGCCGATGGTGACGCTGGCCGCCGGCTGCTCGAGCGCGCCGCGACGCAGGCGGGCTGGCTGGAGCAGCACGCGGCGCAGCAGCAGGCGATGCCCGCGCCACCGCGGCTGCAACCCGTTCCGGAACCCGTGCTGCAGCGCTGAACACGATCGATTGGCATCACGGAGCGACACCATGCAAGAGGACGAATTGACCGCCTTGATCGACAAGACCGCGACGCTGATGGTGCATTACGAGCGCCGCGGCGCCGCCATCGACTCGCGCCTGCAAGCTCTGGCCGATGCGCTGCAGGGACTGGCGCTGCAACTGCCGGCGGTAGTCAAGACCTCTGCCGATGGTGCGTTGCAGACTTTGCCGGCCGAGATGAGTTCGCTGATGCGCGAGGGCCTCGGCTCGTCGATCGGCGATTATCGCCAGCGTCTGGATTCGGCGAGCGGCGATGTGGAAAAGACTGCACAGGCGCTGGCCGGACAGATCGGTCACCTGCAACGGCTGCATCGCCAGTTGATATGGAAAACCCTCGGCGCCGTCGTGCTGGCGTTCGCCTTGTTGCTGGCCGGCAGCGTGTGGTTGTCGACGCATTACACCCGCGTGATTCGCGACAACCAGCTTTCCGCCGAGTTGCTGAAAGCCTACAACGGCGCCGACGTGACCTTGTGCGACAGCGGCACGCTGTGCGCGAACGTGGACACCCGCGGCGCGCGCCATGGCGAGCGGCGGCAATATCTGCCGGTCAAGCCACGCTGAGAGCTTGTGAGTTTTTCAACTTCTCGAGCCGGCCACCGATGGCTGCGACGCCCCTTGTGAGCTCGCTCGTGGGCGATGCTCTCGCTCTTGCAGATACCGAATCCGGACCCCGAAAGCATCGCTCGCGGGCGGGTTCACGCGAAAGAGGGGCGCTGGCTTACGGCGTGTCTTTCAGCTGACCCTGCACTTCGTTGATCGAGTCGCGGATGCGCTTGGAGAACACCGAGTCGTCGTGGTGGATCAGCAGCAGGTGTTCGGTGGCGCGGGTCATCGCGACGTAGAGCAGGCGCGCCTCGTCGGCTTCGGCCTGGCCTTCCTTGGGCAGGCCGCCGATGCCGGGGATGATGACGAAGGGAAACTCCAGGCCTTTGCTGGAGTGCATGGTCACCAGCTTCACGCTGTCCTCGACCACGAACAGGGCCTGCTTGCCGGCGTTGTCGGCGAGGCGGCTGGGGATGCCGAGCTGCCTGAGTGCCTCGTGCAGCCTTTCGCCTTCCCACTGGTTGCGGTAGATCACCGCCATGTCGGAGTACGGACGGCCATGCGCGTGTTCGTCGCGCAGCCGGGCGATCAGCACATCCATCTGCGCGCGTGCGGTCTCGGTGCGCACCAGCTCGGGCACGGCGCCGCGGCGGCCGGCGCTTTCCGGCGCGATCAGCGGTACGCCGTCATCGTCGTCGCTGCGCGAGGCAAGCAGGTCCTGGGCGAACGCGCGGGCGACCGAGAGGATTTCCAGCGTGTTGCGATAGTTGAGCTTGAGGATGGTGGTGCGGCCCTGCGCCTGCACGCCAAGGCTCTTCCAGCTGATCTTGCGGCGGTCGGCATGGCCGTAGATGTTCTGCGCGTCGTCGTACAGCACCAGCAGCGAGTTGGTGGCCGGGTCGATCATCTGCACGATCAGCTTGTACCAGTCCGGCTCGAAGTCGTGGCCTTCGTCGACCAGCACCGCGCCGTACTGGGCGCGCGGAATGCGGCCGCGGTCCACGCCGGCGATCACCGCCGGCGGCAGCGCCTCGATGAAGGCCTTGCCGCTGCCCGGCGGCAGCGGTTCGTGGTAGGCCACCAGCATCTTGCGGCACCACTTGTGGAAGTTGTAGACCTGCACCTTCTCGCCCAGGCCGCGTTCGCCGATCAACTGTTCCAGCCGCGCGGCCAGCGTCTTGTTGTAGCAGAGCACCAGGATCGGCTTGCTCATCTCGCGTGCCAGCTGCATCGCGCGGAAGCCGAGGATCATCGTCTTGCCGGAACCGGCCACGCCGTGGATGATCCGGTGCTCGCCGCCGATCGAGCGTGCCAGTTGCTCCTGCTGGGCGTCCATCACCTTGACCAGGTCGGGGATTTCCAGCGGCCGCACCGCGGCATCGGTGGGCCCGAACAGGCCGAACTGGCCGCTGCCGGCTTCCACGCGCAATTCGGGGAACAGGTGCCAGCGCACGCGGTCGATCTGCGGCAGGGTCAGCGCCACCGGATACACCTGCGGGAACATCGCCCACAGCTGCTGCTGGAACGCCTCGGCGTCGACCGTCTCGTACAACTCGTCGCGACAGATCACCAGGTGCTCGGGCAGTACCTCGCCCAGGCCGCCCTCGTCGAACTGCTTGCGGGTGATGTTGGCCAGCACCACGCCCCAGCCCCACGGCATGATCAGCTTGCCGGCGTGGCGCGAGCCTTGCGGGTGGCGCAGCGCGGGGTCGCGCTCCAGCACCACGCCGATCTCCAGCGCATATGCGCGCGCCTGCAGCAGAGGGTTGTTCTCCTTTACCAGGCCGCGCTCGGTGACCAGGGTGAACTGGGTGCTGTCGGCGTGGCGGATGGTGTCGGCCTTCCAGTCCTTCACTTCCAGCACCAGCAGGCCGCGGCGCGGGTGGAACACCACGAAGTCCGGATGGCGCTGCTTGAGCCCGACCGGCACGTCGTACCAGAGCAGGTAGTCGTCCTCCAGCTTCTGTTCCAGCCGTTCGGAGACACGCTTCTCGCCGCCGGTCATGCGCGGCAGGCAGCTGTTGCGGGTTGGGATGAGTGTTGCCACAGGCGCCCCTGGCTGACGTCACCGGGTGACGTTAGCCGATAGGGTGGCGCTGTCAATGCTGATTGACGGCGTGGAGCTGCGTCCAGTGCGACAACTGCTCCGGCGCCACGTCCACCCGCCGACACGCGCGGCTGGCGATGCCGTCCTGCAGGGCGGCGCGGAACACCGGCGCGATCGACCACAGCGCACGCGCGGCCAGTCGCGCCTGGCGCTGTTGCCGAGGCGTGTGGCCGAGCGCCGCGAGCGCCCAATCCGGCAGCAGGGCATGACCGGCACGCAGGAACAGGTCGCGCGACAGCGCGGCCGCCGGCACCGGCAGCCGCACCCGCGCGAGCAGGCCGAGCACGATGCGGGAGCGTTCGGTAAAGGCCAGTTCGGGCTGGATGCGGCGGAAATAATCCATGGTCTCGCGTTCGGACGCCGGCACGTCGCGCGCGCCAAGCGCCTCGGCGATCCGCCGCACCTCGTCGTAGTAGCGGTCGGCAGCACCGGGCGGCATCGCGATGTGACTGTAGCGGCGGTAGCCCTGCAAAAAGCAGTACGCCTCGCTGACGTGGACCCAGGTGAGCAGGTCGGGATCGTCGGCGCTGTATGGCCGTCCGTCCTCGCCGTGCCCGGTGACGTGGCCGTGGATCATCCGCACGTGCGCGATCATCGCCTCGGCCTGCGCACGCGGCGCATAGGTGGTACCGCCGACGAAGGCCGTGGTGCGACGCAGCCGGCCGACCAGGTCGCCGCGGAAATTGGAGTGGTCCCAGACCCCGGCCAGCGCCAGCGGGTGCAGCGTCTGCAGGGTCAGCGCGGCGAGGCCGCCGGCCAGCATGCCGGGGAAATCCGAGTGCACGCGCCAGGTGGCGCTGTGCGGCCCGAACAGGCCCGGATCGCCGTGCGGATGGTCGTAGTCGGGGCCGTCGGAGCCGGCGCGCGGGAAGGCGCGCAGCACCCAGTGGCGGATCGGTTGGCGCAGCACGTCGATGGGCGAGGGCATGCCTGCAGTCTATCGCCTGGACGCGAAGGTTTGATTTGGACGTCCATTGTGTTATCAATGGCGCCATGTCCTCCATCACCGCCCGCCTGTATTTCTGGTTTTACGGCTACCCGAAGCCAACGGCGGCGGCGCGGACGCGATCGTTTTGAACTGATCGAAAAACCACACCGAACCGCCAATCCATGGCGGTTTTTTTTTGGCCGCCACCTGAATATCCCCAGGAGAGCCGCCATGCACGCCACCGACGACCTGCGCATCCGCGCCATCACCCCCCTCGGCACGCCGGCCGAGATCATGCGCGACTGCGCCGCCGGCGACGCCGCGATGGCCACCGTGGATGCCGCGCGCCGCGCCATGCACGGCATGCTTTGCGGCAGCGACGACCGCCTCGCCGTGGTGATCGGCCCGTGCTCGATCCACGACCCCCGCGCGGCGCTGGAGTACGCCGCACGGTTGGCGCCGCTGCGCCGCGAACTGGGCGACGCGCTGGAGATCGTGATGCGGGTGTATTTCGAGAAGCCGCGCACCACCGTCGGCTGGAAGGGGCTGATCAACGACCCCGACCTCGACGGCAGCTTTCGCATCGACAAGGGGCTGCGCCTTGCCCGCGGCCTGCTGCGCGACATCAACACGCTGGGTGTGCCGGCCGGCACCGAGTTCCTCGACATGATCACGCCGCAATACATCGCTGACCTGGTGGCGTGGGGCGCGATCGGCGCGCGCACCACCGAGAGCCAGGTGCACCGCGAGCTGGCTTCGGGGCTGTCCTGCCCGGTCGGCTTCAAGAACGGCACCGACGGCAACGTGAAGATCGCGGTGGACGCGGTGCAGGCCGCGTCGCAGCCGCACCATTTCATGGCGGTGACCAAGGACGGCCGGGCCGCCGTGGCCAGCACCAGCGGCAACGGCGACTGCCACGTGATCCTGCGCGGCGGCAAGGCGCCCAACTTCGACGCAGCCAGCGTCGATGCCGCCTGCACCGCGATCGACAAGGCCGGCCTGCGCCCGCAGGTGATGATAGATGCCAGCCACGCCAACAGCGGCAAGAACCCGGAGAACCAGCCGCGGGTGATCGAAGACCTCGCCGTGCGCATCGCCGCCGGCGAAACGCGCATCTTCGGCGTGATGGTGGAAAGCCACCTGCTCGGCGGTCGGCAGGAGCTGCAGCCCGGCCAGCCGCTGCGCTACGGCCAGAGCATCACCGACGGCTGCCTCGGCTGGGAGGATTCCGTGCAGGTGCTGCAGCGGCTGGCGCGGGCAGTGCGGCAGCGCCGCCGCACTGTTGCCGCGCTTCCGGCGGAAGCCGCCGCCTGAGTCAGCCGAGCAGGCGCGCGTCCAGCGTGATCTCGGCCTTCAGCACCTTGGACACCGGGCAGCCCAGCTTGGTCGCCTCGGCGATCCGGGCGAACGTGTCCGCGTCGGCGCCGGGCACCTTCGCCTCGCAGCTGAGGTGCACCGCCGTGATCGTGAAACCGTCGCCGTCCTTCTCCAGCGTCACCACCGCCTTGGTGTCGATGCTGGTGGCGGTGAGCCCGGCGTTGCCCAGGCCCAGCGACAGCGCCATCGAGTAGCAGCCGGCATGTGCTGCGCCGATGAGTTCCTCCGGGTTCGTGCCGGGGCCATCTTCGAACCGCGACTTGAAGCCGTAGGGCGCCTCGCGCAGCACGCCGGTCTCGGTCGAGATCGTGCCCTGGCCGTCCTTGATGCCGCCGGACCAGTGGGCGAATGCGGATTTCTTCATCGGGGTTCTCCTGTGCGGACAAGCACCCATGCTGCACGAAGCTTCATGCAGCCGGCGCGAATGAAGCGGGCATTTCGGTTCACATGCGGTTGCCCCTCGCGCGCCGTATGCTCGCGGTTTGCCCGACCGTCAGGAGCACCCATGCCACTGTCCATCCAGCACGATCGCAAGGCGCACCGCTTCCACACCGAGGTGGATGGCGCGCACTGCGTGCTCGACTACAGCCTGGCCGGCACCGTGATGACGATCACCCACACTGGCGTGCCGCCCGAGGTGGGCGGTCGCGGCATCGCCTCGGCGCTGGTGCAGGCGGCGATGGAGGCTGCGCGTGCGGAAGGCTGGCAGGTGGTGCCGGCATGCTCATATGCTGCCGCGTGGGTGCAGCGGCATCCCGAATATCACGACCTGCTCGGCTAACTCCTGACGCGGAGGCATGCATGGAAAAACCCTCGGCACAGCCGGAGCCGGCTCCGGTCCGGTCGCGTGGCTGGCGGCCGTGGCGTTTCGTGGCGGGGCGCCCGTGGCTGATCCTGTCGCTGGTCCTTTTCGTGGCGTCGGTCGCGGTGCTGTCGTGGGGATTCGGTCTGCGCCTGGCCAGCGCGGTGCTGCTCGGTTTCGACCTGGCCGCGGTGGTCTACCTCGGCATCCTGGCCAGGCTGTTCAACCACGCCACGCCCAGCCACATGCGGCGCCAGGCGCAGGCGCTGGATACCGGGCGCTGGGGCGTGCTGTGGGGCGGCGTGCTGCTGTCGGCGGTGGTGCTGGCGGCGCTGGGTGACGAACTGCACGCGGCCAGGAGCGGCGGGGTGCCGGAGCTGGCCGTCGGCGTGCTCAGCGTGGTGCTGAGCTGGCTGTTCCTCAGCGTGATGTTCGCGGTGCATTACGCCCACGGCTACTACGGCAACTTCGGCGACAAGCATGCCGGCCTGGAGTTTCCCGACACGCCGAAACCCGACTACTGGGATTTCGCCTATTTCTCGATCGTCATTGGCATGACCTTCCAGGTCTCCGACGTGCAGATCACCAGCCCCTACCTGCGCCGCGTGGTGCTGCTGCACAGCGTGATCGCGTTTTTCTTCAACGTGTTCATCATCGCGATCACGGTGAATATCGTGGCCGGGCAGGGGAGCTGATCGGGCCGGGCAATCCGGCCTCGGTTCGCGGCAAAGGGAGCGAGGAGCGGCATGACCGCTTCATCCCTTCTTGCCTTTTCCCCGGGGAATGACCGATGAACGCGCGCCTTGCCTTTGCCCTTGCCGCCAGCAAGGCGTTTGCCCGGGACGCGATGGCTGCCAGCTCCGGCAGCGCGACGTCGCACGATGCCATGAAGCGCGGATCGATGAAGCACGACGCGATGAAGCAGAACGCCATGAAGGGGAATGCGATGAGGAAGGAGGCGATCGGCTTCGGCGGCTGACCGGCTTCAGTTGCCTGCGGCGGCGGTGGATACTGGGATCATCTCCGCCGCAGGCCATCATGCATGAGCGCCTCGTTCGCCAGCCGGCTCGGCATCGAGCATCCGTTGATCCAGGCACCTATGGCCGGGTCGACGTCGCCCGCGCTGGTGGCCGCGGTATCGAACGCCGGGGCGCTGGGTTCGCTCGGTGCCGGCTACCTGGAGCCGCAGGCGATCCTGGACCAGGCGGCGCAGATCCGGGCGCTGGGCGATCGGCCGTATGCGATCGGCCTGTTCGTGCTGCCGGACGAGTTCGAGGCCGACATGGCAGCGGTGGCCAGGGCGCGCGAACAGCTCGACGCGCTGATGGCGCGCGAAGGACTCGACGTGCGCACCCGCGTGCCGGCGCGCTGGGCGCCACGTTTCTCCGAACAGTTCGCCGCGCTGTGCGAGGCGCGTCCCGCGGTGGCGAGTTTCGCGTTCGGGGTGATCGATCCGGCCCAGCGGCGCGAATTGCGCCGACGCGACATCGTCGTGATCGGTACGGCCACCACGGTCGCCGAGGCGCGTGCCTGGGCCGATGTCGGTGCCGACGCCGTGTCGCTGCAGGGCGCCGAGGCAGGCGGTCACCGCGGCACCTTCCTGCATGAGCCCGAGGACGCGATGATCGGCCTGTTCGCCCTGCTGCCGCTGGCCGCGCGCGCGGTGAACATCCCGGTGATCGCCGCCGGCGGCATCATGGACGGCCGCGGCATGCTGGCGGCGGAAGTGCTCGGCGCGGCGGCCAGCCAGCTCGGCACCGCCTTCCTCGCCTGTCCGGAATGTCCGGCGGCGGAGGCCTGGAAGCAGGACTTGCCACGGGTCGAGGAGCATCAGGTCGCCACCATCCGCAGCTTCTCCGGCCGCGCCGCCCGTGGCCTGCGCAACCGTTTCGTCGAGGCGATGCCGCAGGCGGCGCAGGGCCTGCCGTATCCGGTGCTGAACGCGCTCACCGCGCCGCTGCGTCGCGCCGCGGCGGCGGCCGGGCGTGGCGACCTGCTGTCCGAGTGGTGCGGCCAGGCCGCCGCCATGGTGCGCCCGCAACCGGCCGCCGAACTGGTGGCGCGGCTGATGCACGAGTACCGGATGGCGAAAAGGTCGCTCGCACATTGATGGCCGCGGCCTGGGCGGCCGGCTTGACTTGCCGTCACGGCTGGGCGGTTATACTGCGCCCGCGCCATTTTGCGCGGCGATCCTGCATCGAGGCCCACCCTTTTGAGCACAGCTCGTAGCACCCCGGCCGTCACCACGGCCACCCTGCGCAAGTGCGTCATCGACGCGCTCGAAGAACTGAAAGCCAAGGACATCCGCGAGATCGACGTCCGCGGCAAGACCTCCATCGCCGACCTGCTGGTGATCGCCTCCGGCACCTCCGCCCGCCACGTCAAATCCATTGCCGACGAAGTCGGCAAATTCGCCAAGAAGGCCGGCGTGATGCCGCTGGGCGTGGAAGGCGAGACCGAGGGCGAATGGGTACTGGTCGACCTGGGCGACGTGATCGTCCACGTGATGCTGCCCCGCATCCGCGAGTTCTACGGCCTGGAGCGGCTGTGGACGGTGGGTGACCACGGGCACGAAGCCGACGCCGCGCAAGCCGGCTGAATTTCGTGTGGGGTGCGTCGCAGGAGTGGCCCCGCACCTCAATCCTCTCCCCGCAGGGGAGAGGAAGCGAACGCGGCGCTGCGCGCGTGTCATTTCATGAGAGCGGACCATGCGCGCGCGCCTGATCGCGGTCGGTGAACGCATGCCCGGGTGGGTGGCGGAAGGCTTCGCCGAATACCGCAAGCGGCTCTCGCACGAACTGCCGCTGGAGCTGGTCGAACTGAAGCCCGGCCTGCGCGGCAAGGGCCGCGACGATGCGCGGGCGATCCAGGACGAGGGCGCCGCGCTACTCGCCGCCTTGCCGCACGACGCCCACGCGATCGCACTTGATGGCCGCGGCAAGGCCTGGTCGAGCGAGGACCTGGCCGAACAGCTGGCGGGATGGCGCATGGGTGGGCGCGATCTCGCCTTCCTGATCGGCGGTCCCGACGGTCATGCACCCGAAGTCCTGGCGCGCGCCGACCAGCGCTGGTCGCTGGGCCCGCTGACCCTGCCGCACATGCTGGTGCGGCTGGTGCTGGCCGAGCAACTGTATCGCGCGTGCAAGATCGCGGCGGGGCATCCGTATCACCGGGGGTGAAGGTGGGGCCTCCTGCCCGGTCGTTTCGCCCGACCCTTTCGTCGTTCTCCCTGGGCATGGCGTGGTGAGCCCTTCGACTCCGCTGGGCTGCGCTCAGGGCGAACGGAGTTTGCGGCTGGGCGAAGTACCCGTCACGGATTGGTGGATGCATGCAACATCGCGTTGCGGGCCCGGGCGAGCTATGGTTTTCCGAATCCCGAATCCCGAATCCCGAATCCCCGCCATGCCAACCCGCATCCAGCTCGCCACGATGGCAGACCTCGACACCCTGGTGCCGTTGTTCGACGGCTATCGCCAGTTTTACCGCCAGTCGCCCGACCTCCCGCGGGCGCGGGCGTTTCTCGCCGAGCGCATCGAGCGCGGCGAATCGCTGATCCTGCTGGCGCGCGACGATGACGGCACGGGGTTGGGTTTCACCCAGCTGTACCCGCTGTTCTCGTCGGTGCGCGCGGTGCGCACATGGCTGCTCAACGACTTGTTCGTGGCCCGGTCGGCGCGCCGACGCGGGGTGGCGGGTGCGTTGTTGCGGGTGGCGGCCGAGCAGGCGCGCGAACGGGGTGCGGCGAGCCTGTCGCTGTCCACGGCGCTGGACAATGCGCCGGCGCAGGCCTTGTACGAATCACTGGGCTGGCGGCGCGAATCGGGCTTCTGCGAGTACAGCCTGGGGCTGTGAGACGGCTATGCTGCCGGGATCGTCACGCCGGAACTGTCCATGCTTCATCTCGCTTCCCAGTCGCCGCGTCGGCGGCAGTTGCTGCAGCAGCTCGGCGTCGAGTTCGCCGTCATTGATGTCGAGGTGGTGGAGTGTCGCGACGCGGCGGAGTCGCCGCTGGCCTACGTGCAGCGGGTGGCGCACGACAAGGCGCGTGCGGGGCTGGCATCGCTCGGCGCTGATGCCGCCGACGCGGTGGTGCTGGGTGCCGACACCGAGGTGGTGCTCGACGGCGAGGTGTTCGGCAAGCCGCGCGATGCGCGGGATGCGGCGGCGATGCTGGGCCGGCTGGCCGGACGCACGCATGAGGTCATCTCGGCGCTGTGGCTGGTGGCGAACCGGCGCGAGCTGGCGGCGGTCAGCGTGTCGCAGGTGCGCTTTGCGGCGCTGGATGCGGCGGCCATCGCCGCCTACGTCGACACCGGCGAGCCATTCGGCAAGGCGGGTGGCTACGCGATCCAGGGCCGTGGCGCGGCCCTGGTCGAACACCTCGCCGGCAGCTATTCCGGCGTGATGGGCCTGCCCTTGTTCGAGACCGCACAGGCGCTGCGCAAGTTTGCGGATTGATCGCGGGTCAGCCTGCGTGAGCCGCCAGGAACCACGCCGCCGTGGCCAGTGCGTTGTTTGCCGCGTGTGCCATCACGCCGGGCCAGATCGAGCCCGAACGCAGGCGCAGCCAGGCCAGCGCCATCGCCAGCAGCCACAGGGCGGGCAGCGCGAACACCTGCCAGTTGAGCCCGGGCAGGTGGGCAGTCGCAAATACCGCTGAACTCAGCACCGCGGCGCCGAACCGACCCCAACGCGGCTGCAGCGAAGACAGAAGCACGCCGCGGAACAGCAGCTCTTCCACCAGCGGCCCCAGGCTCGCCACCATCAGCATCAGCGGAATGCGCCAGCCCAGCGGCGTGTTCTCGCCCAGTTGCTGGATGTTCTGGGTGACCGGGTGGCCTTGCGCCAGCCAGTGCGTCAGCCAGCCGCCGAGCACTGGTGCGAGCAGGCCGATGACCACCGCCAGCGCGAGAAAGCCCAGCCGCGACGGGCGCACGAAGCCGAAACCCGGCGGCTGCGCCAGCGACCACAGCCGCGGCGAGCGACGCCACACCAGCCACAGGATCGTGGCTGCCGCCAGGCCCAGCGTCAGCATCACCAGCAGCGCCTGCATGCCGGGCGGCTGCAGGGTTTCGCGGATGCGCACGGTGAAATCGGCCACGCCGTGCCAGTCGTGCAGGTGGCCGGTGGCGATGGCCAGCAGGACCACCAGCACGCTGCTGCCGGCTGCCTGCAGGGCGAAATAAAGCACGATCCAGCCCAGTGCCATCCACGGTCCGGGGGCCGTCGGCGCAGCGGTGGTGGCGGGGCGGATGTCGATGGTCGAGGCTTCCTCAGCTGCGGCGAGTGACGAGCCGCGCCGCAGCGGCACGGCGTTCCTGGCAGCACGCTAGTCCGTGGCCGCGCTCCCGCGCAATCGGCCATCCGACACGGTCGCTACCGGCCGCATGGCGTAACATCGTGGCAGGAACCGATGCATCAGGGGGCGCGCGATGGCTATCGACTTTGGCAGGACGGCCGACGATTACGTACGCCATCGGGCGGGTTTTCCCGAAGCGTTCTTTGAACGCATCTTCCAGGATGGCACGGCGCGCGCCGGCCAGCAGGCGCTCGACCTGGGCAGCGGCACCGGCACGGTCGCCCGGGGCCTGGCGTTGCGCGGCTGCACGGTCACCGCGCTGGATCATTCGGCGCCGCTGCTGGCGCAGGCGGCCGAGCTCGACCGGGCTGCCGGCGTGCAGGTGAAGCAGGTGCGGGCGCGGGTCGAGAACGCGGATTTCCCGCCGGCCTCGTTCGACCTGGTCACCGCCGGGCAGTGCTGGCACTGGTTCGAGCGCGCACGCACCGCGGCCCTGGTGCGTCGCTGGTTGCGCCCGGGCGGACACTTGCTGATTGCCCACTTCGACTGGCTGCCGTTGAACGGCAACATCGTGCAGGACACCGAGCGGCTGATCCTGGCCTGCAATCCCGGCTGGACCCTGCACAGCGGCAGCGGCCTGTATCCGGCCTGGTTGAAGGATGTGGCCGAGGCCGGTTTCACCGATTTGCGCACCTGGTCGTTCGACCTGGACATCCCCTACAGCCACGAGGCCTGGCGCGGCCGGATCCGTGCCAGCGCCGGTATCGGCGCCGTACTGGATGCGGCCAAGGTGAAGCATTTCGATGGGGAACTGGCCGCGATGCTGGCCAGCCGTCATCCGCACGAGCCGCTGGCGGTGCCACATCGCGTATGGGCCTTGAGCGCCGTGGCGCCGGGGTTGCCGGATTGACGGCAAGCGCGTCAGCCTACCGCCATCGCGCGCACCACGCCGATGGCGGCCATCACCAGCAAGGCGATCCAGCCGACTGAGGCCAGTCCGAAGCCGGGGCCGCGTTTCGCCGGCTCGGCCATGTACGCCACCGCGTACCACACCCGTCCCGCCACCCAGACCAGTCCGGCAATGCCGGCCCAGCCGGTGAAGCCGTAGGTCGCCGCCAGCCACAGCGTGGGCAGGAACATCACGGTCTGTTCCAGCGTGTTCATCTGCACGCGGTAGGCTCGCTCGAACATCGGGTGCCCACTGGTGGCCGGTGCCTTGATCGCGTATTTGCCGCGGGCGCGGCCCACCAGCCAGCTGGTGCCGAACAGCAGCAGGATAGTGAGCAGGGTAACCAGGGCGGGCAACTGGGTCATGGTGGTCCTCGGCAGATGGGGTATCGGTGGCGTGCCGCTTGGCGCGATCGCGGGCGTGGCGCTATCGTCGCACGATGGCGCCACCGCACGGCGCCCGGCGAGGACATCATGGATTGGCGAAAAGGTGGCAGCAGCAGCAACGTCGAGATCGGCGGCAATGGCGGCAGTCGGCGCTTCGGCGGCGGTGGCGGCCGGATGGGCATCGGCGGCCTGATCGTGCTCGCGATCCTGGGCTGGGTCTTCTTCAAGAATCCCATGGCCCTGCTCGATCAGGGCGGCAGCGCGTCCTACGCGCCGTCGTCCGACACGCCGGCCCAGGTCGATCCGGAGCAACAGGCCTTCGTCAGCGCGATCCTGCATTCGACCGAGCAGACCTGGGGGGAGATCTTCCAGGCCAGTGGCATGACCTATGTCGAGCCGAAGCTGCACCTGTTCAGCGGCGGCGTCAGCACCGGCTGCGGCGGCGCGACCAGCGCGGTGGGGCCGTTCTATTGCCCGGCCGACCAGAAGGTCTACCTCGACCTGGCCTTCTTCCAGCAATTGCAGGACGAGCTGCATTCGTCCGGCGACTTCGCCCGCGCCTACGTGATCGCCCACGAGGTGGGCCATCACGTGCAGAAGCTCACCGGCGTGTTCGACAAGGTCGACGAGGCACGCCGCCGCGGCGCGCCGATGGATGGCGCCGACGGCCTGTCGGTGCGCCAGGAGCTGCAGGCGGACTGCTACGCCGGCGTGTGGGCAAACCACAGCCAGCGCGAGTTGAACTGGCTGCAGCCGGGCGACATCGAGGAGGCCCTGAACGCCGCCAGCCACATCGGCGACGACGCCTTGCAGCAGCAGTCGCAGGGCCGGGTGCGGCCGGACACCTTCACCCACGGCACCTCGGCGCAGCGGGTGAAATGGTTCAAGACCGGCTTCGGCAGCGGCGACGTGAGTCAGTGCAACACGTTTGCGGGTGAACCCTGAGCGCGTGTTGAACGCATCGCGTGGTCTGCCGTGCGGCGGGTTGCGGACGCTCTAGAATCGTCCGCTGCGCGCCGCGGGGTGCGCCATGAGCTGCGCCCGGGTTCGATTCGATGCTGCATCCCTGTTTGCGTTGCGGTGCCTGCTGCGCGTATTTCCGCGTGGCCTTCCATTGGTCGGAGACGGAGGCGTTCCTGGGCGGCAAGGTGCCGCCGGAGCTGACCGAGAAACTCGATCCGCACCGCGTCGTGATGCGCGGCACGCAGGCCGCACAGCCGCGTTGCACCGCCTTGCAGGGCGTGGTGGGCGAGGCCGCGCAATGCGGTATCTATCCGCTGCGGCCATCGGTGTGCCGCGAGGTGCAGCCCTCGTGGGAGTTTGGTGCGGCCAGCCCGCAGTGCGACAAGGCGCGCCTGGCGCACGGTTTGCCGGTGCTGCAGCCGGAGGATTGGCTCGACCCCTTCGATGCCGGCGAGCCGCCGTTGCCGCAGAGTGCCTGAGCGGCCTCGACTGCCGGGCGCGCGCCTTATTTGCGCGGTGGTGGCTTGCTGCCTGTGCGTGGCTTGGCGCCGCCTGGCCTGAATCCGCCGGGTTTGTGGCCGCCCGGCTTGTGGCTGGGGGCGTGGTGTGCGGGCGGTGCCGCTGAGCCGGTGTCGTTGCCGTCCCACTCGTGGATGCGCAACTGCTGCTGCACCACCCACACCTTCTTCAGGTGCTCGAAGATTTCCTTCGGCATGCCGTCGGGCAGGTCGATCAGGCTGTAGTGGTCGCGGATGCTGAGGCGGCCGATGTACTGGCTGTCCAGGCCGGCCTCGTTGGCGATCGCGCCGATGATGTTGCCCGGCTTGACGCCGTGCTCGTGGCCGACTTCGATGCGATAGGTGCGCTTGCCTTGTTCGGTGGCATGCGCGCGCAGCGGGCGCGCCGCGAACTCGCGCGGTGGCGCGCCCTCGTGACTGCGCGGCTTGTGCTCGCGGGCCGTGCGGCTGGCACCGTCGCGCTCGCGCGGCTGGTGTTCGCGCTTGGCCGGCTCGTACTTCTCGCGCTTGGGCGGCGGCGCCAGCAGCAGCGGTTGGTCGCCCTGGGCGATGCGCGCCAGCGCGGCGGCGATCTCGACCGCCGGCACGTTGTGTTCCTGCTCGTACTGCTCGATCAGCTGCTGGAACTGGCCCAAATCACCCTGCGCCAGCATGTCGCTGATGCGCTGCTTGAACTTGCCGATGCGTACATCATTGACCACCTCGACCGACGGCAACTGCATCTGCTCGATCGGCTGGCGGGTGGCGCGCTCGATCGCGTGCAGCATGCCGCGCTCGCGCGGGCTGACGAACAGGATCGCCTCGCCGCTGCGCCCGGCGCGGCCGGTGCGGCCGATGCGGTGCACGTAGCTTTCGGTGTCGTACGGGATGTCGTAGTTCAGCACGTGGCTGATCCGCTCCACGTCCAGCCCGCGCGCGGCCACGTCGGTGGCGACCAGGATGTCGAGCTTGCCGTCCTTCAGCTGCTGGATCACCCGCTCGCGCTGTGCCTGGGCGATGTCGCCGTTGATCGCGGCGGCGGCCAGGCCGCGCGCCTGCAGCTTCTCGGCCAGCTCCTCGGTGGCCTGCTTGGTGCGCGCGAAGATGATCATCGCGTCGAACGGCTCGGCCTCGAGGATGCGGGTCAAGGCATCGAGCTTGTGCATGCCGCTGACGAACCAGTAGCGCTGGTGGATGTTCGCCGCGGTCGTGGTCGAGGACTTGATGGTGACTTCGACCGGGTCCTTCAGATGCCGCTGCGCGATCTTGCGGATCGGCACCGGCATGGTCGCCGAGAACAGCGCGACCTGGCGCACGGGCGGGGTGGCCTGCAGCACCTTCTCGACGTCGTCGATGAAGCCCATGCGCAGCATCTCGTCGGCCTCGTCGAGCACCAGGAATTTCAGCTCCGACAGGTCCAGCGTGCCCTTGTCCAGATGGTCGATCACGCGGCCGGGCGTGCCGACCACGACGTGCACGCCGCGCTTGAGCGAATGCAGCTGCGGGCCGTAGCTCTGGCCGCCGTAGATCGGCAGCACCTGGAAGCCGGGGACGTGCGCGGCATAGGTCTGGAACGCCTCGGCTACCTGGATCGCCAGCTCGCGCGTGGGCGCCAGCACCAGCGCCTGCGGCTTGCCGGCGCGGCGCTCGATGCGCGAGAGGATCGGCAAGGCGAACGCGGCGGTCTTGCCGGTGCCGGTCTGCGCCTGGCCCAGCACGTCGCGGCCTTCCAGCAACGGCGGAATGGTGGCGGCCTGGATCGGCGAGGGCGACTCGTAGCCGACGTCGGCCAGCACGCGCTGAACGTCGGGGTGCAGTGCCAGCGCGCCAAAGCCGGACGGGACCGGGGCGTGGTCGGAAGTGGGGGATGACATGGGGAAACCTCGGAGCGGAACGCAGCGCCGTGAATGAGACGCGCAAGGGGCGGATTCTACCAGTCTCTGCCGACGCGCGTGGCCGGCAAGCCTGAACGGGCTGCCATCGTGGCGGCCAAGTATGCTGGCGGTTCGCGCGACCAGGACAGTACAAAGCCATGGCCATCGAAACGATTTCCGAACAGCGCCTGCATGCGGGCGTGCAGGGCTTCTATCGGCATGAATCGCATGCCTGTGCCGGCCCCATGCGCTTTGCCGTCTACCAGCCGCCGCAGGCGGCGCGGCAGCAGTGTCCGGTGCTGTATTTCCTGGCCGGCCTCACCTGCACCGAGGAAACCGCCACGATCAAGGCCGGCGCCCAGCGGCTGGCCGCCGAACTGGGCCTGATCCTGGTGATGCCCGATACCAGCCCGCGGGATACCGGCTTCGACGGCGCCACCGGCGACTGGGAGTTCGGCGAAGGCGCCGGCTTCTACCTCGACGCCACCGAGGCACCGTGGTCGACGCGCTTCCGCATGGCCAGCTACGTCGTCGACGAACTGCCCGCGTTGATCGGCACCCATTTCCCGGCCGACCTCGCGCGCAGCGGCATCTGCGGCCATTCGATGGGTGGCCACGGCGCGCTGACCCTGGCCTTGAACAATCCTGCACGCTATCGCTCGGTGTCGGCCTTCGCCCCGATCGTGGCCCCCAGCCAGGTGCCGTGGGGGCGCAAGGCGCTGCCGCGTTACCTGGGCGACGACCCGGCGGCCTGGGTCGCGCACGATGCCTGCGAACTGGTGCGGCGGCAGACCTTTCCCGGCACCATCCTGATCGACCAGGGCGAGGCCGACGGCTTCCTCGAAGCGCAGCTGAAACCGGAACTGTTCGACCAGGCCTGCGCCGAATCCGGACAGGCCCTGCTGCTGCGCCGGCACGCCGGCTACGACCACAGCTACTGGTTCATCACCAGCTTCATCGACGACCACCTGCGGCACCACGCCGGGGCGCTGGGCTTGCTGTAGGAGCCCCCTCGCGGGCGATACCGTTGCCCCGGAGCCGCGAGGAAAAGAGCATCGCCCGCAAGCGGGCTCCTGCCGCGGGAGACTCGGCGCGTGTCGGCTTGCTCAGGCCTTGGCCGCCGGGCGCCGGTTGTTGCGGCGGCGCTGGTTGCCGGCGGCGTGATCGCCGCGGCCCTGCGGCGCGTAGCCGTTCGGCCGTGCCGCGCCGGCGGGCTTGCCCTGGCGCGGTGCCCGCGACTGCTGGCGCTGACCGCCGCCACCCTGCTTCGGACGCGGCGCGCCGGCATCCAGTCGCAGCGGGGCGGACGGCTCGTAACCGGCCACGGCGGTGATCGCGATGTCCTGCTTGAGCAATTTGCGGATGTCGAACAACAAGCCGGATTCGTCATGGCTGACCAGCGACAGCGCCAGGCCTTCCATGCCGGCGCGGCCGGTACGGCCGATCCGGTGCACGTAGTCTTCGGCCACCGACGGCAGGTCGAAGTTGATCACGATCGGCAACTGCTCGATGTCGATGCCGCGCGCGGCGATGTCGGTGGCGACCAGCACGGTGACGCGGCCGCTCTTGAAATCGCTGAGGGCGCGCGTGCGCGCGTTCTGGCTCTTGTTGCCGTGGATCGCGGCGCTGCGCAGGCCCGAGGCGTTGAGGTAGGTGACCAGCTTGTCGGCGCCGTGCTTGGTGCGGCTGAACACCAGGCTCTGGCGGCGGCTGTCCTGCGACAGCACGTGCAGCAGCAGGTCGCGCTTGCGCGAGGCGTCCACCGGGTGCACCTGGTGGCTGACCAGGGCGGTCACGGTGTTCGGCGCCGAGACCGAGATCTCGCGCGGGTTGTGCATGAACTCCATCGCCAGCGTCTTGATCGCCGGTGCGAAGGTGGCCGAGAACAGCAGGGTCTGGCGCTTCTTCGGCACCACCTGCAGGATGCGCTTCAGCGCCGGCAGGAAGCCCATGTCGAGCATGCGGTCGGCTTCGTCCAGCACCAGCGTTTCCACCGCGGAGAGGTCGAGCGTGCGCTGCTGCAGGTGGTCGATCAACCGGCCCGGGGTGGCAATGACGATGTCCACGCCGCGGCGCAGCGCATTGATCTGCGGACCCATGCCGACGCCGCCGAAGATGGTGGTGGCGCTGACGTGGATGTGCTTGCCGTAGTCGCGCATGTTCTCGTGGATCTGCGCGGCCAGCTCGCGGGTGGGGGTGAGGATCAGTGCGCGCGGGCGGCGGGTCATGGTCTGCCCGCTGGTCGACAGTTTCTGCAGCAGGGGCAGGGCGAACGCGGCGGTCTTGCCGGTGCCGGTCTGGGCGGCGGCGAGCAGGTCGTGACCTTCCAGCGCCGGCGGGATCGCCGCGGCCTGGATCGGGGTGGGATTGGCGTAGCCGTAATCGGCGAGCGCACGCAACAACGCGGGCGCAAGGCCCAGCGAATCGAAGGACATGAAACACTCCTGGGCAACCCGGAGTGTTCATACCGTGTTGCGAAGCAAAGGGAAGGGGGGCGGCAGGTGCCGCTGCCATCGTGAAGACGACGGCCCGACAAGTATAGCGGATTCGACGCGCCGGCGTCTGCCCCTTCGGGCAGGAGTCAGCGCGGGTGGTGCGCCACCACCAGGTAGCTGTTGAACGGGGTGCGCCCACGCAACGGCTCGATGCGCACCTCCAGCCCCGCCTGCTCGATTGGCTCGCGCAATTCGTCGGCACTCGGATAATGCTGCGCACCGCCGGAAATCCAGCCGGAGGCATGCAGAAAGAACTCCTCCACGCGGGTGGCGTGGAAGCGCCAGTTGGCCTCGCGCAGTACGTTGCGGATGATCAGGCAGCCCTGCGGCGACAGGTGCCGGGCGGCGTCCCGCAGCAGGGCCGGCTGGCGCACGGCGGGCAGATAGTGCAGTACGTCGAGCAGGGCGACATGGCCCTGCTGCGCGGGCAGTTCGGCGGCGTCGGCCTGTTGCAGCCGCATCATGGCATCGAGTCCCGCGCGTTGCACCGCACGTTGGCCCGCCAAGATCTTGCGCGAGTCGTGGTCCAGCCCGAGGTAGGGCTGGTGGTGGCCTTGCGCGTGCAGGTACTGGCCCAGCAGGCCGATGCCGCAACCGATGTCCAGCAGCGGCAATGCGGTGCCGTCGATCCGCGCCGCCACGGCCGCGTAGACCGGGTCGCTGGCCAGCTTGCCGCGCACATAGCCACGCTGCAGGCTGCCCTGATAGAGCCGGGCGATGCGTTGCCGGGTGTGACGGTCCATGCGCGTCCCGCGTGCCGAAGATGCGGCCAGCCTAGCAAGCTTGCCGGGACGGTGCGGGGTTGCGTGGCGGGCCGGCCTCGTGCATACCGTGCGCAGCGCTGGCCGACGGCCGCTCCCTGGAGTTCCGCGATGTCATGGTTTGCACCCCTGCGCCAACTCGATGTCACCCAGCGGCATACGGTGGCGGCGAGCTTCCTGGGCTGGACGCTGGATGCGTTCGACTTCTTTCTGCTGGTGTTCGTGCTGGGCGACATCGCCGACGATTTCCACGTGCACAAGACCGAGGTGACGCTGGGCATTTTGCTGACCCTGGCGGCCCGCCCGCTCGGCGCTCTGCTGTTCGGCAGGCTGGCCGATCGCTACGGGCGCCGGCCGGTGCTGATGTTCGACGTGCTGCTGTTCTCGTTGCTGGAACTCGCCTGCGCCTTCGCGCCGACGCTGACCGTGTTGCTGGTGCTGCGCTTCGCCTTCGGCATCGCGATGGGCGGCGAGTGGGGCATCGGCGCTTCGCTGGCGCTGGAGAGCATCCCGGCGCGTTCCCGCGGCATGGTTTCCGGGCTGCTGCAGAGCGGCTACCCGTGCGGCTACTTTCTCGGCGCGATCGCCTACTGGGTGGTATTCGACGTGCTGGGCCTGGGCTGGCGCGCGATGTTCGTCGTTGGCGTGCTGCCGGCGTTGCTGGTGCTGTATCTGCGCAGCAAGGTGCCCGAGTCGCCGGTGTGGCAGGCGGGACAGGTGGGCAGGCAGCGGCGGAGCCTGCGCGATTCGATGCGCGGGCAATGGAAGCGACTGCTGTACATGATGTTGCTGATGATGGCGTTCAACATGTTCAGCCATGGCTCGCAGGACATGTATCCGACCTTCCTCAAATCGCAGTTGCACCTGCAGGTCGGCGCGGTGACCGTGCTGACGATGCTGCTCAACGCAGGCGCCATCCTCGGTGGTCTGAGCTTCGGCGCCTGGTCCGAACGCATCGGTCGGCGGCGGGCAATGATCGTGGCGGCGCTGCTGGCCTTGCCGTGCATTCCGCTGTGGACGCATGGCGGCTCGCTGGTGCTGCTCGGGTTGGGCGCGTTCCTCATCCAGGTGATGGTGCAGGGGGCCTGGGGCATCGTGCCGGCCTACCTCAACGAGTTGTCGCCCGACGACGTGCGCGGCACCTTGCCCGGCTTCGCCTACCAGCTGGGCAATCTTCTGGCCGCGAGCACGGCCACCGCGCAATCGTGGCTGGCCGACCGCAGCGGCGGCAACTATGCGCTGGTGATGGCGGGGTGGATGGCCGTGGTCGCCGTCGCGCTGGCGCTGCTGGCCTGGCTGGGGCCGGAGGTGCGCGGTACGCGCTTTGGCAGGTCGCACTCCTGATAGAATCGCCGGTTTGCGCCCTCTTGCGAGACACATGATGAAAGCTGGAAAGGACAAGGTGGTTTCCCTGCACTACACGCTGACGGTGGCCGGCGACAAGGTCGAAAGCTCGCACGACCGCGACGAGCCGTTGTGGGTGCTGCTTGGCCACGGCCAGCTGATTCCCGGTCTGGAAGCCGCCCTGGAAGGCCACGAAGCCGGCGAGAATCTCGCGGTGGACGTGGCCGCCGTGGACGCCTACGGCGAGCGCCAGGAAGGCCAGATCCAGCGCATGTCCAAGAAGTACTTCCCGCAGGCCAGCCGACTCAAGCCCGGCATGGTCACCGTGCTGCAGCTGAAGCAGGGCGGCCAGCGCGCCGTCACCGTGCACAAGGTCGGCATGAGCACGATCGACGTGGATCTCAACCATCCGATGGCCGGCAAGGACCTGCATTTCGATGTCGCCATCGGCGAGGTGCGCGAGGCCACCGAGGAAGAACTCCAGCACGGCCATGCCCATCCGCCGGGCAGTGCGGAGCACTGAGCAGGGGATATCGAATCAAGGCAATGACGGCGCCCTCGGGCGCCGTCATTCGTTGGCCCTCTCCCTTCCACGGGAGCGTTGGAGAGGGGTAGCCCGGGCGACCCGCGGAAGTCCCACTGCGGGTGAAAGGTCCGGATGAGGGCCGGCAATTCGTGCAGCGGCGCACCCTGTGCGCGACGATCTTCGCCGCGTAACGAAAGGCATCGTGCACAAGGTGCGCTCCTGCAGGGTTCCGGCCCGTGTGGCCCCTCAATCCAGCACCCGCTTCCCGTACGCGAAATGATCGCCCCAGTACGGCCCGTCGATGTCGTCCAGCCGCACCGTGCCACCGCTGTTCGGCGCATGCACGAAACGCCCCTTGCCGACGTACACGCCGACGTGGCTGATGCTGCCGCCGATGTCGAAGAACACCAGGTCGCCGCTGGCCAACTGGGTCATGCGCTTCACCTTGTGCGCGCGCATCGAGGCCATGGCGTGCGAGGTGCGTGGCAGGGCGATGCCGGCCGCCGTGCGGTAGATGTAATCGACCAGCCCGCTGCAGTCGAAGCCGCCGGCCGGCGTGTTGCCGCCCCAGCGATAAGGCGTGCCCACCAGGCCGATCGCGCGGAACAGGATGTCGTTGGCTTCGCCCGCGCTGGCGGCTGACGGTGCGCGTGGCGGCAGGTCGGCCAGCGCGGAATGCGAAGTCCTGTAGGTCGGCTCGCGATGGTGCGGCGCGCTGGCGCAAGCGGCCAGCAACGCGAGCATGGCGCCGAGCAGCAAGGCGTGCGTCATGCGCCGGGCGGCGGCGATCGACGTGACGCGGCGTGTTCGGTCCATGCGCATGGCGGGGTCCCGGCTTGAGTCGGGCTGAGGTTATCAAATCAATGGGTTGGAAGAAAGTTCTCACAAGTTGGTGCAGTTGTGGCCATGCCGCGGTATCGGCGCAGCTGGTTACAATCCGTCGATGGATTCGGATCGCGACGATGTGTTGATCCTTGGTGGCGGCGTCATCGGGCTGGCTTGTGCGCTGCAACTGCGCAAGGCCGGTGCCAGCGTGCGCGTGCTGGAGCAGGGCACGCCCGGTTGCGGCAGTTCGCACGGCAACTGCGGCACCATCACGCCCAGCCATGCGGCGTCGCTGGCCATGCCGGGAATGATCGGCGTCGCGTTGCGGTCGATCGTCCACGCGGACGCGCCGCTGTATCTCGACCCGCGCCTGGACGGGCCGCGGCTGCGCTGGCTGCTGGGTTTCGCGCGCCATTGCAACTGGAGCGACTTCCATGCGGCGACCCATGCGCGGCTGGCGATCCTGCAGCGCTCGCGCCGGTTGCTCGGCGAGCTGGTGCGTGACGAAGGGCTCGACTGCGAGTTCAGCGAGCAGGGTACCTTGCATGTCTACCGCACGGACCGGCTGCGCCAGGCGGACGAGAAGGGGCATGCGGCGCTGCTCGAAAAACTCGGCGTGACGGTGCAGCGCCTGGACGGCGCCGAGGTCGAGGCGATGGAGCCGGCCTTGAAACCGGGCGTGGCCGGCGGCGTGCTGCATCCGCAGGATGCCTCGCTGCGGCCGGACCGCTACGCGGCCGAGCTGGCGCGCCGCGTGCTCGAATGCGGCGGCACGATCGAGAGCGGTGCGTGCATCGAGGGCTTCATCACCGACGGTACGCGGATCACCGGCGTGCGCACTTCTCGCGGAGCGTTCCGCGGCGAGCGCATCGTGATGGCGCTGGGCGCGTGGTCGCCGCTGCTGGCACGACAACTGGAGCTGCGCCTGCCGATGCAGCCGGGCAAGGGTTATTCGATCACCTGGGATCGTCCCGCGCTGGCGCCGCGCCGTGCGCTGAGCCTGCGCGAACCTTCCGTCTGCGTCACTTGCTGGAGCGACGGTTTCCGGTTGGGCAGCACGATGGAGTTCTCCGGCTACCGCACCGGGCTCAATCGCACCCGTCTGGACGCGTTGCGCCGCGGCGCCGCCGCGAACCTGCGCGAACCGGCCGGTGGCCGGCTGTTGGAGGAATGGTGGGGTTGGCGACCGATGAGCGTCGACGAAGTGCCGATCATCGGCCCCAGCACGCGCTGGACCAATCTGTGCCTGGCCACCGGCCATGGCATGCTGGGGGTGAGCATGTCGGCGGCCACCGGTGAACTGGTGGCGTCGCTGCTGGCCGGCACGCCGGCGCTGCTCGACGCCACCCCCTACGCACCCTCGCGTTTCGGGCTGTAGCGATCGCGGCGCCATCCGTCGGCGCCTTCCACGAACGCCGAGGAGCATGCGATGACGGCAAGCCATGACCTGATCGTGCTGGGCGCCGGTTCCGGCGGCCTGGCCACGGCCTTTCGCGCAGCCAGGCATGGTGCCCGCGTGGCCCTGGTCGAGCCGCGAGAACTGGGCGGCACGTGCGTCCATCGCGGCTGCGTGCCGAAGAAGGCCATGTGGATCGCCGCGCAATGGGCGCAGGAGCAGCGCTGGGCGACAGCGCTGGGGTTCGATGCACAGCCCGGGCCGCTGGACTGGCGGCACTTTCGCGAGGTGCGCGTGGCCTACATCGGAGGCATCGACCGTCGCTATGCCGAACGGCTGGAGCAGGCCGGTGTCGAGCTTGTGCGGCAAGCCGCGCGATTCGTCGCGACGGACACGGTGGAGCTGGCCGATGGCCACCGTGCGCAGGCGCCGCACGTGGTGATCGCCACCGGCGCACGGCCGCGTCGGCTGGATCTCCCCGGCTTCGATCTGGGTCTGGTGTCGGACGACATCTTCGCGCTCGACGCCGCGCCCGCGCGCGTGGCGATCGTCGGCGGCGGTTACGTGGCGTCGGAGTTCGCCGGCTTGCTGCGGGCGCTCGGCTGCAGCGTCGAGATGCTGGCGCGCGAGCGCCTGCTCGGCGGGTTCGACGCGGAACTGGTGCGCGCCCTGCGCGAACACATGCATGGCCAGGGCATCGCCGTGCAGCTGGACACCGACGTGCGCGGCGCACGTCGCACCGACGATGGCATCGTGCTGGACGACGCTGCCGTTGCCGGCACGCGAGGTCCCTACGACGCGGTGCTGTGGGCGGTGGGGCGCGTGCCGAACACCGAATCGCTGGGTCTGGATACTGTCCGCGTGAAGCGGGACGACAAGGGCCACGTCACGACCGATGCCTGGCAGGACACCAACGTCGCGGGCATCCACGCGGTGGGCGACGTCACCGGCCGGCATGCGCTGACCCCGGTGGCGGTGGCCGCCGGGCGCGCGCTCGCCGACCGCCTGTTCGGCGGGCAGGACGAGTCGCGGCTGGATTACCGCAACATCCCCAGCGTGGTGTTCTCCAAGCCACCGCTGGGTCGCGTCGGCCTTACCGAGGAAGAGGCCCGCGAGCGCCACGGCGACGCGGTGCGCATCCACTGCAGCCGCTTCACGCCCATGGCCTGGGCGCTGGTGGGCAAGCGTGAGCAGAGCCTGATGAAACTGGTGTGCGTTGGCGAGGACGAACGCGTCGTCGGCATTCATCTGCTGGGCGCGAGTGCCGACGAGATGCTGCAAGGGTTCGCGGTAGCCCTGAAGCGCGGCATCCGCAAGCGCGATCTCGATGCCACGGTGGCGATCCACCCGACCTCGGCGGAAGAACTGGTGTTGATGGATTAGTGGTCGCGATCGAAGACTCGGGATTCGGGGGAGCGGCCGCATGCGGGCTTTGGCTTTCGACTCCCCAACCCTGATCCCGGCCCTTAGACTACCCCCATGGACACGTTCACCTTGCACCGGGGCCGCGTACCCCTGCTGATCAGCCTGCCGCACGATGGCAGCTTCATTCCCGCCGACATCGCCGCGCGCATGCCCCCGGCCGCGCGGCGCTCGCCCGATACGGATTGGCACGTGGCGCGGTTGTACGAGCCGCTGGCCGAGGCGCTGGGCGCCAGCGTGCTGAAACCTGCCGCCTCGCGTTACGTGGTCGACCTCAATCGGCCTGCCGATGGCCATGCGCTGTATCCGGGCCAGCGCGAGACCGGCCTGGTGCCGTTGATCGGCTTCGATGGCGAGCCCTTGTACCGCGACGGCGATGCGCCCGACGCGGCCGAAGTTCAACGGCGGATAAACGATTACTGGCAGCCTTACCACGATGCATTGGCGCAGGAACTTGCGCGGTTGCGGGCCGAACACGGCCGCGTGGTGCTGTGGGAAGGCCATTCGATCCGCAGTCGCGTGCCGATGCTGTTCGAGGGCAGGCTGCCGGATTTCAACCTCGGTACGGCAAACGGGGCGAGCTGCGATGCCGCCCTGCAGATGCGCCTGGCCGATGGCCTGCAGGCGCAGTCGCGCTTCAGCGTTGCGATCAACGGGCGTTTCAAGGGCGGTTACATCACCCGTCATTACGGTCGCCCGGACGCCGGCGTGCAGGCGGTGCAACTGGAGCTGGTGCAGCTCAACTACATGGACGAGGCGAGCTTTGCCTATGACGCGTCGAAGGCGTCGCAGGTGCAGGCGTTGATCGAATCCTTGTTGCGCACCTGTCTGGACTGAACGCAAGAAATTGCCGGCGGCCGGAGCGTTTTTCGACTGTCAAGATCCGGCGCGATCCGGCGCACCGAAATGGCCTGCTGCATTCAGCAGCCGTATGTCCTGTGCGCCGCATTGTCTTGCCGTCGCGCCACCCGAGGCGCCGGGTTCCGGCCGGGCTCGCGGCATTTCTTCTCCGAGGTTTGTCACCATGATGCGTAATGTTCTGATTGCCTCCCTGCTGGTTGCGGGCGTGGCGCTTTCCGGCTCCGTGCTGGCCCAGGCTGCTGCCCCGCAGGCCGCCGCCCCCGCGGCGCAGGCTGCCGTGGCAACCAAGGCCGCCCCGGCGACCGAAGCTGCGCCGAAAGCCGCTGCGCACACGACGACGCACCACAAGACCCACAAGCATCACAAGAGCCACAAGAAGGCCGCCGCCACGCCGGCCGCGGGCTGATCCCGCGCCGGCCTGGAAAGGTTCTGGCTTCAGTGCCCCGCCGACTCAGGTCGGCGGGTTTTTTTGTGCCGGCAGCGCGGCAATGCACTTGAGCTCGATCGCGATCGGCGTGGGCAGGCTGTGGATGCCCAGCGTAGTGCGGCAGGCGTCGACGCCGGCGAAATATTCCGCGTAGAGGCGGTTGTAGGTCGCAAAGTCGCGCGCCATGTCGGTCAGGAACACGGTGACGTCGATGAGATCGGTCCACTGCGCACCGCTGGCTTCCAGCACGGCGCGCACGTTGGCGAACACCTGTCGGCATTGCGCCTCGATGTCGTAGTCGAGCAGACGGCCATCCGCGTCGTGGACGTTGCCGGGAATGGCATTGCTGCCCGGTTGACGCGGGCCGACGCCGGACAGGAACAGCAAATCTCCGACCCGCCGCGCGTGCGGATAGGCGCCCACCGGTTGCGGCGCGGCGTCGGTGCGGATACCCGCGCCGCTCATGCGCCGCCGGTCCAGCGGCGGGTCAGCTGGGCCACCGCCTGCTCATAGGCTTCGGGCAACTGTTCGCGGCCGCGCACGTCCAGCCCCAGGTCGTGCATGTGACCGTTGTCCAGGCCGTAGATCCACGCGTGCACGGCCAGTTGCTGGCCACGCTCCCAGGCTTCACGCACCACCGTGGTGTGGCAGACGTTGAGCGCCTGTTCCAGCGCGTTCAACTCGCACAGGTGGGCGTGGCGCAGGGCGAACGACTGGTTCGGGTCGAGCTTGTCCGAGTGCTTCAGGGCAATGTCGGTGATGTGCCGCAGCCAGTTGTCGATCAGGCCGAGGCGGCTCTCCTTCAACACCGCGCCGACGCCGCCGCAGCCGTAGTGGCCGACGACCAGGATGTGCTTGACCTTGAGCACGTCGACCGCGAACTGGATCGTGCTGAGCGCGTTGAGGTCGGTGTGCACCACCACGTTGGCGACGTTGCGATGCACGAAGATCTCGCCCGGCGGCAGGTCGACGATCTGGGTGGCCGGAACGCGCGAATCCGAGCAGCCGATCCACAGATACTGCGGCGCCTGCTGCTGCGACAACTTCTCGAAAAAGGTCGGGTCCTGCGTGGTGACCTGATCGGCCCAGCGGCGGTTGTTGGCAAGCAGATCGTTCAGTGAGTTCATCGAGGTTCCAGGCGTTTCGGACGGGTGGCGCGGCGTATCAGGGGCTGGCACCGTACGCGATGCAGACGTTTTTCGGTTCGGTGAAGAAATGCAGCGCCTCGGCACCACCCTCGCGGCCGACGCCCGATTGCTTGGCGCCGCCGAACGGCGTGCGCAGGTCGCGCAGCAACCAGCAGTTGATCCACACGATGCCGAATTCGAGTTGCCCGGCCAGCCGGTGCGCGCGGGAAAGATCCTGCGTCCACAGCGACGCGGCCAGTCCGTAGTGGCTGTCGTTGGCGATCGCCAGCGCCTCGGCTTCGTCCTCGAACGGGATCAGCGCGACTACCGGGCCGAAGATTTCCTGCTGGTTGGTCTGCGCCGAAGAGGGCAGCCCTTCGATCACGGTCGGCGCGATGAACCAGCCGCCGGCGCAGCGGCCCGGCACGGCAACCGCCGCGCCGCCACACAGCACGCGTCCGCCCTCGGCGCGGGCCTGTGCGATGCAGCCGAGCACCTTGTCGTAGTGCGCCCGCGACACCATGGCGCCGAGGTCGCTGCGTGCGTCGTCCGGATCGCCCACGCGCAGCGCCTGCACGCGCGCAAGATAGCGTTCGCGGAACGCGTCGTAGATGGAGCGCTGCACCAGCAAGCGCGAGCCGCACAGGCAGATCTCGCCCTGGTTGGCGAAGCCCGAGCGCACGATGGTGTCGAGGTTGGCGTCGGAAAGATCCGCATCGGCGAACACGATCGCCGGATTCTTTCCGCCCATCTCCAGCGAGACTTTCTTGAACGCCGGTGCCGCGACGGCAGCGATGGCCGCGCCAGTGCGCGTGGAGCCGGTGAACGACACCGCCTTGACCGCCGGATGCGCCACGATGGCTTCGCCGACCTGTGGCCCCAGCCCGTGCACGATGTTCAGCACGCCCGGCGGAAAGCCGGCCTCGATGCTCAGCTCGCCCAGCAGGGCGGCAGTGCACGGCGTGATCTCCGAGGGTTTTGCCACCACCGTGTTGCCGGCCGCCAGTGCCGGCGCGATCTTCCAGGTGAACAGGTACAGCGGCAGGTTCCACGGACTTATGCAACCGACCACGCCGAGCGGCTGGTGCAAGGTGTAGTTGATGGCGCCGGCGCCCGGCGTGCCCGTTTCCATCGCATGCGATTCGCTGCCCCAGCCGGTGATCGCGGCGGCGAAGTAGCGCAGGTTGCTCACCGCGCGCGGGATGTCGAGGCGGCGCGCGAGGGCGAGCGGCTTGCCGCTGTCGCGCGATTCCAGCGCAGCGAACTCCTCCAGCCGCGCCTCGATCAGGTCGGCCAGGCGGTGCAGCAAGTGCGCCCGTTGCTCGATCGGCGTGGCCGCCCAGGCGGTTGCTGCGCGACTGGCGGCGGCCACGGCGGCCCCGACATCGGCGGCATCGGAATCCGGGCATTGGGTCAGCACGCCCGCCGTGGCGGGTTCGTGCACGTCGAGCCAGCTGTCGCTAATAGGCGCCCGCAGGCGGCCGTCGATCAGGTTGGCTAGGCGCGGAGTGGACA
Source organism: Rhodanobacter sp. UC4452_H20 (assembly GCF_052978205.1). The sequence continues at coordinate 627,901 of NZ_CM129662.1, forward strand.
TCCGCGTCATCTTAAGTCCAGCACGCGACAATTGCACCGAACGCGACCGTACGCAGGGCGCGCGACGCGCTGGATGGGCCGGGCTTCAGTCGGGCGGCTGGCGGGTCTGGTCGCTCAGAGCGAGCGCATGCGCCCACCGTCGACCGGCAGGCTCGTGCCGGTGATGTAGCTGGCCGCCGGGGAGGCGAGGAAGGCGACGGCGGCGGCGGTTTCCGCGGGATCGGCGAAGCGGCCCATCGGAATCTCCGCGGCCATCTCGCGCGCGACTTCCACTTCGCTGCGCCCCGACTTCTGCGCCCGTACCCGCACGATCTGTTCGATCCGCGGCGTGTGGGTGGAGCCCGGCAGCACGTTGTTGACGGTGATGCCCAGCGGCGCCAGTTCGCCAGCCAGGGTCTTGGCCCAGCTCGCCACCGCGCCGCGGGTGGTGTTGGAGACGCCGATGCCGGAGAGCGGCTCCTTCACCGAGGTGGAGATGATGTTGACGATGCGGCCCCAGCCGGCGTCGCGCATGCCGGGGATCACCACCTGCGCCAGCGTGTGATTGGCCAGCAGGTGCTGGCCGAAGGCATCGAGGAATTGCGGCGGCGTGGCGTCGAGGATGCTGCCCGGCGGCGGTCCGCCGCTGTTGTTGACCAGGATGTGCACCGGCGCCGCCGCGACCAGGGCTTCGACCCGCTCGCGCAGGCTGCCGGTGTCGCTCGCATCGGCGACCAGCAGGTCGTGGTGCTGCGCGCCGTCGGTGCGCGGCAGGCTGCCGACCACCTCGGCCAGCACTTCGGCGCGACGCGCAAGCACGGTGACGTTGGCGCCGAGCAGGGCCAGCTCGATCGCGCAGGCACGGCCGATGCCCTGGGAAGCGCCGCAGACCAGCGCATGACGTCCACTCAGATCCAGTTGCATGGAGTTCTTCCTCGGTGAGGGGTCAGGAGGAGAGACGCGTGGCCAGCGCGCCCAGCCAGCACAGCCAGCCTAGCCAGGGACCCAGTCGCCACAGGTGGCGCCAGCGGTCGATCGAGCGGTCGCCCAGCGCCGGCAGTGCCGGCGAGCGCAGCACCTGCTGCATTCGCGCCCAGCGGCGCCAGGCGGAGGGCCGCGCGTGGTCGGCTGCCGCGATGATTTGCCAGTGTTGCGGATAACGCCGTCGCAACAGCGTGGCCAATCGGTATTGCGCCACGAACGACAGCACAAACAGGCCCACCCCGGCGACCAGCAACGCCAAGTACAGCACGATCACGACGAACTGCCGCGTTTCCCGCTCCAGGGCAGCGGCAACTCGTTCAGCAGGCCGTCGCCGTGGGGTGCTTCGCCGCACACCGCGTTGTCGATGGCTTTCTGGTAGACGGAGTTCATCATGCCGATCCACAGCGACCCGTCCGGCCCGTGCGGGATGCTGAAGCTGCCGCTGGAGTTCATCTTCAGGGTGGCCGCAGTGGTGGCGTTGGAGAGCGAGGCCGGCGACTGCTCCCAGTAGGTCTTGCCCGACTGCTGGTCGGCCGAGCTGTAGACCAGCAGGTAGTGGGCCTTGTCGCTGTCGATCTTGAAACTGCCGAAGGCCCCGCTGGTTTCGTCGCTCCAGCCCATGTGTTCGCACAGGCGGATGTCGTCGAAGCGGATCGGCTGGAAGCCGTCGTCGAGCAGCACGATGGTGGGCGCGAACAGGTAGCTGGCATGCAGCCAGCGTCCGTTCAATTCCGATTTCAGCGCCACCCGGTACGGCAGCTTCATGCCGGTGGGCAGGCGGAAGGCGAGGAAATAGCTCTTGGTGCCGTTGAGGTTGGCGACCATGCTGCCGCTGCCCAGGGTGAACTTCTGCGGCTGCCACGGCAGCAGGCTGCGGTAGGAGAAATCGGCGAAGCTGCTGCAGCAGGGCGTGGCCTGCTGCAGATGCAGTTGGGCGATCTTCAGCGGATCGCCGGGGTCCTCCGCGGGCGGCCGCAGGTTGGGCGGCAGCAACGCCTTGGCGGCATGGCAGCCGGTCAGCGCGAGGGCGGCGGTGAACACGGCGGCAAGGGCGGCGAAGCGGTACGACATGGGCGTCAGAACTCGGCGGTGCCGGCGGCACGCGGGTAGGGGATGGCGTCGCGGATGTTGGACAGGCCGCAGATGTAGACCAGCAGGCGCTCGAAGCCGAGGCCGAACCCGGCGTGCGGCACCGTGCCGTAGCGACGCAGGTCACGGTACCAGCCATAGCTGGCCGGATCGAGGCCGAACTGGATCATGCGGCGGTCCAGATGATCCAGCCGTTCCTCGCGCTGGCTGCCGCCGATGATCTCGCCGATGCCGGGCGCGAGTACGTCCATCGCGGCCACGGTCTTCTCGTCATCGTTCAAGCGCATGTAGAACGCCTTGATCGCCTCGGGGTAGTTCATCACGACCACGGGGCGGCCGACATGTTTCTCGGCGAGGTAGCGTTCGTGTTCGGTCTGCAGGTCGATGCCCCAGGCGACCGGGTATTCGAACTTCTCGCCGGACTTCTTCAGGATCTCGATCGCGTCGGTGTAGTCGATGCGCTCGAACGGCTTGGCGATGAATGCCTCCATCCGGCTGATCGCATCCGGTTGCACGCGTTCGGCGAAGAACGCCATGTCGTCGGGGCGTTCGTCCAGCACGGCCTTGAAGATCGCCTTGAGGAAGCCCTCGGCGCAGTCGGCATTGGCGGCCAGGTCGGCGAAGGCGATCTCCGGCTCGCACATCCAGAACTCGGCCAGGTGGCGCGCCGTGTTGGAATTCTCGGCGCGGAAAGTGGGACCGAAGGTGTACACCTTGCTCATCGCCAGGCAATAGGCCTCGACGTTGAGCTGGCCGGACACGGTGAGGAACGCCTCGCGGCCGAAGAAGTCCTTGCGGAAGTCGATCTTGCCGTCGGGCAGGCGCGGCAGGTTGGCCAGGTCCAGCGTGGACAGCCGGAACATGTCGCCGGCGCCTTCCGCATCCGACGTGGTGATGATCGGCGTGTTGATCCAGAAGAAGCCCTGCTCGGTGAGGTGGCGATGGATCGCCGTCATCATCGTGTGCCGCACGCGCGTCACCGCGCCGAACAGATTGGTGCGCGGGCGCAGGTGGGCGACCTCGCGCAGGAACTCCATCGAGTGCTGCTTGGGCTGGATCGGGTAGGTCTCCGGGTCGTCGACCAGGCCGGTGACGATCACCTCGCCGGCCTGGATCTCGAAACGCTGACCCTTGCCCTGCGAGGGCACCAAGGTGCCCGTGACGATCACGCCCGCGCCGGCGGTGAGGTGCTTCACCTCGCTCTCGTAATTGGCCAGGGTGGCCGGCACTACCGCCTGGATCGGGTCGAAGCAGGAGCCGTCGGTGACGTTGACGAAGGACAGGCCGGCCTTGGAATCGCGGCGCGTGCGCACCCAGCCGCGCACGGTCACCTGGCTGCCGGCATCGATGCTGCCCGACAACGCCTGCTTCACACTGACCACGGCCATGGATTGGAACTCCTGCTGCTTGCGCACCGGTCGGTGCGCTGGATGGTGGGCACCCGCGCGGCGCGCGGAGCCAAACCCGCATGATAATGTAGGGCTTGCCCGGGTCGCGACACCTGCCGCCCATTTCACGAGATCGAATCCGCCTGCCATGAGCATCAGCATCACCCCCGCTGCCAACGAACGCATGCGCCACTTCCTCGCCTCGACGCCCGCGGCGGCAGGCGTGCGCTTCGGGGTCAAGCGCACCGGCTGTTCGGGGTTTGCCTACGTGGTCGACCTGGCCGAGTCGATGGACGAGGGTGACCGGCTGCTGGAGGTGGACGGCGTGCCGCTGATCGTCAGCGACAAGAGCCTGGCCCTGGTCGACGGCACCGTCATCGACTTCCAGCGCCACGGGCTCAACGCCAGCTTCGTGTTCCACAACCCGAACTCCACCGGCGAGTGCGGCTGCGGCGAGAGCTTCACCGTCAGCTGAGCGCCTCTGCCCGGCGCGCAGGCTTTTCAATGACTTGCGTGGCCGTTGTGCGTCATCGTACAATTCCGCTTCTGTCTGCACCCGAAAGGGCACGGGCGGGACACTTGCCTCACCGCACTGACGGGAGGCTGCCAGGCCGCTTTGGCCGCATCCACAAGGAGTCAACCCACGATGACCCTGCGTCATTACGAAGTCGTATTCATGGTCCATCCGGACCAGAGCGAGCAGGTTCCCGCCATGCTCGAGCGCTACAAGTCGCTGATCGAGGCCGACGGCGGCAAGATCCACCGCCTGGAAGACTGGGGCCGGCGCCAGCTGGCTTACCCGATCGTCAACCTGGCCAAGGCACACTACGTGCTGCTCAACATCGAAGTGAGCCAGAACGCGCTGAACGAGCTGGAGTCCGGCTTCCGTTTCAACGACGCCGTGCTGCGCCACCTGGTGATCCGTCGTGACGAGGCCGACATCGAGCCGTCCTTCATCCTGAAGTCGAAGGAAAAGGACGACGCCAAGTCCAGCCGTCGCCGCGACGACGACAACGATGGCGAGAGCCGTGGCCATGGCCACGCCGACAACGATCGCGACAGCGACGACTGATCAGGGAGCACCCACATGTCCAAGTTTTTCCGCCGCCGCAAGTTCTGCCGCTTCACTGCCGAAGACGTGAAGGAGATCGACTACAAGGATCTCAACACCCTGCGCCAGTACGTCACCGAGAACGGCAAGATCGTGCCCAGCCGCATCACCGGCACCAAGGCGCGCTACCAGCGCCAGCTGGCCACCGCGATCAAGCGCGCGCGCTTCCTCTCGCTGCTGCCGTATACCGACAACCACGACGTCTGAGGGCGTCGAGGGAATAGGGAGTAGGGAATAGGGAATCGGTTGCTCCGTAGCTCCGCTTTTCCTATTTCCTATTCTCCATTCCCTATTCCCTATTCCCTCAATTCGGACAACCGTCCTCTGGCTGCGTCGGGCCACACCGGCGCTAACGAACAGGAAAGCATCATGGAACTCATTCTTCTGCAGAAAGTCCGCAATCTCGGCAACCTGGGTGACAAGGTCACCGTGAAGCCGGGTTACGGCCGCAACTACCTGCTGCCGCAGGGCAAGGCCGCGCGCGCCAATGCCGCCAACCTGGCCGCATTCGAGCAGCGTCGCGCCGAGTACGAGGCCAAGGCCAACTCCGTGCTGGCCGACGCCGAAGCGCGCAAGGCCAAGCTCGCCGACGTGGCGGTGACGATCCCGGCACATGCCAGTGCCGAGGGCAAGCTGTTCGGTTCGGTCGGCCCGCGCGACATCGCCGAGGCCCTGGCCGCCGAAGGTCACGCCGTCCACAAGGGCGAAGTGATCCTGGGCGAAGGCCCGCTGCGCACCACCGGCGAGTTCGAGGTTGCCGTGCACCTGCACGCCGACGTGCACACCACCGTCAAGGTGATCGTGGTCAGCGACAAGTAAGTTCCGGTCCATCGGAAACGTCCGGGCGCCGCGAGGCGCCCGTTTGTTTTTCGAGGGCCGGGAATGGGGAACAGGGCATCGGAAACGGCCTGGTCGCTGCCTTCGATTCACCACTCCCGATTCCCCATTCCCGGCTTTATCCCCAGCCATCCCCAACATATCCACAGAGTTGTTGTCTCGACGCGTGAGACGCGGCCGCGCATGATGTGTCGACATGTCCGCCCACCTGCGGTCGGCGCCTGCGGCGCCGGTGGCGGGGTCGTTCCCGAGGTAATCCGATGTCCTTCGTCCCAGAGCGCAAATCCTCCTCCGCGGCGATCGAGGCGTTGCGGGTGCCGCCGCATTCCATCGACGCGGAGCAGGCGGTGCTGGGCGGGTTGATGCTGGCCCCCGGCGCGCTGGACAACGTCGCCGACCGGCTGGCCGAGGACGATTTCTACCGCAAGGATCACCGGCTGATCTGGCGCGCGATCAACGAGCTGGCCAACAAGGGCATGCCGTGCGACGCGGTGACCCTGGGCGACTGGTTCGAGAGCAATGGCCTGGCCGAGATGGTCGGCGGGGCCGGCTACCTGATCGAGCTGGCCAACAGCACGCCCAGCGCGGCGAACATTGCCGCCTATGCCGAGATCGTGCGCGAGAAGTCGGTACTGCGCCAGCTGATCGACGCCGGCACCTCGATCACCGAGGACGGCTACCGGCCCGAAGGCAAGAGCGTGCACGAGGTGCTGGAAAGCGCCGAGCAGCGCGTGTTCCACATCGCCGAATCCGGCGCCCGCGGCAAGAAGGATTCCGTCTCGATGCGCGAGGCGGTGAAGGATGCCTTCAAGCTGCTCACCGAGCGCTACCAGAACCGCGGCCAGCTTACCGGCGTCAGCACCGGCTTCACCGACCTGGACGAGCTCACCTCCGGCCTGCAGCCGTCGGACCTGATCATCGTGGCCGCGCGCCCCTCGATGGGCAAGACGGCCTTCGCATTGAACATCGCCGAGACTGCGGCGCTGGGCAGCAAGAAGGCGGTGGTGGTGTTCTCGATGGAGATGTCCTCCTCGCAGCTTGCATTCCGCCTGATCTCCTCGGTGGGCCGCATCCACCAGCAGCATCTGCGCAACGGCACGCTGGAGGAGGAGGACTGGCCGCGCGTCTCCAATGCCATCGCGCTGCTGTCCGACGCCAAGATATTCATCGACGACACGCCCAGCCTGTCGCCGGTGGAGTTGCGTTCGCGCGCGCGCCGGCTGCATCGCGAGCACGGCGGTCTCGGCCTGATCGTGATCGACTACCTGCAGCTGATGCAGGTGCCCGGCAACACGGAGAATCGCGCCACCGAAATTTCAGAAATCTCGCGTTCACTGAAGGGGCTTGCCAAGGAGCTGAACGTGCCGGTGATCGCCCTGTCGCAGTTGAACCGCTCGCTGGAACAGCGCGCCGACAAGCGCCCGATGATGTCCGACCTGCGCGAGTCCGGCGCCATCGAGCAGGACGCCGACGTGATCATGTTCATCTACCGCGACGAGTACTACAACAAGGAATCGCAGGACAAGGGCATCGCCGAAATCATCATCGGCAAGCAGCGCAACGGCCCCACCGACACCTGCAAACTGACCTTCCTCGGCCACTACACCAAGTTCGTGAACTACGCACCGGACTCGTTCGTGGGCGGGTTTGATTGAGGCAGGGAATCGGGAATGGGGAATAGGGAATCGAGAAGCGCCTGCAATCTCCGGGGCATTCCGGTGTGTTTGCCAGGTCCGGAACATCAGGGCATGTCTCGAGGCCACGTGCTGTTCCCATTCCCTATTCCCCATTCCCGATTCCCTGGCGAAGCCCCATGAGCCGCACCACCGTCGCCACCATCCATCTCGGTGCGCTGCGCCACAATCTGGCGCGGCTCAAGGCCATGGCGGCGCCGGCGAAGGTGATGGCGGTGGTCAAGGCCGATGCCTACGGGCATGGGCTGGAGCGGGTGGCGCGTGCGCTGGATGGCGAGGCCGAGTGCTTTGCGGTGGCGGCGTTGGGCGATGGCCTGCGCCTGCGCGCGGCGGGGCATCGGCAGCGCATCGTGGTGTTGTCCGGGCCGGACAAGCCGGGCGACCTCGCCGAGATGCAGCGGCTGCAGCTGGAAGCGACCATCCACCACGAGGCGCAGTTGCCATGGCTGGCCGCGATGGCGCCGGTGCGCGGGCGGCTGCGGGTGTGGCTGAAGGTCGACAGCGGCATGCACCGGCTGGGCTTCGCGCCCGGGCGTATCGCGGCGGTGCATGCGCAGCTGGCCGCGATGGCCGGCGTCGATCCCGAGATAGGCCTGCTTACGCATTTTTCCGATTCGGAGGTGTTCGACGGCCCGCAGACGCCGGCGCAGATCGCCCGTTTCGCGGCGGTGACGGACTCGTTCGCCGGCCCGCGCTCGCTGTCCAATTCCGCCGCGGTGCTCGGCTGGCCCGACGCGCGCGGCGACTGGGTGCGCACCGGCGGATTGCTGTACGGCTTGTCGGTCGTCGAGGGCAGGCATGGTGGCGATTTCGGCTTCCGCCCGGCGATGACGCTGTCCACCCGGCTGATCGCGATCAACCGCATCGGCCGAGGCGAGCGCATCGGCTACAACGGCACCTGGACCTGTCCCGAGGACATGCCGGTCGGTGTGGCCGCGGTCGGCTACGGTGACGGCTACCCGCGCAGTGCCGCCGCCGGCACGCCGGTGCTCGTCGGCGATCGCCGCGTGGCATTGATCGGCCGGGTCTCGATGGACCTGATCACGCTCGACCTGCGCGGCGCACCCGACGCGACGATCGGCGACCGGGTGACGCTGTGGGGGCCGCAGCTTCCGGTCGAAACGATCGCCGCCGCGGCCGGCACGATCTCCTACGACCTCACTTGCGGCATGACCCGCCGTGTGCTGTTCGTCGAGGACGAAGGCTGACATCGTTGCGCGCCGCGCGCGTCTCGCCGCCTGCGATGGTCGCGCACTAAACTCGTTGTCCTCTGTCGCTTCACTCGGGAAATCCGCATGGCCAAAGCCAGGACCGCCTACGTCTGCACCGAATGCGGCGCCGAGCACAGCAAGTGGCAGGGACAGTGCGTCGAGTGCGGGGTGTGGAACACGCTCAGCGCGATCGTGCTGGAGCCGGCCACGGCGGGCAAGGCGTCGGCAGGTGCACAGCGTTCCAGCTATGCCGGCGCCGCTGCGGGCGCGCCGAAGATCACGCCGCTTACCGAAGTGATGCTGACCGCCGACGCGCGCACGCTGACCGGCATCGGCGAGCTGGACCGCGTGCTGGGCGGCGGTCTGGTGCAGGGTTCGGTGGTGCTGATCGGCGGCGATCCGGGCATCGGCAAGTCGACCCTGCTGTTGCAGGTGCTTGGCACGCTGGGTCTGCAGCTGCCCAGCGTCTACGTCACCGGCGAGGAGTCGCTTTCGCAGGTGGCCGCGCGTGCGCAGCGCCTGGGCCTGGCGCTGGAGCCGCTGCAGGCGCTGGCCGAGACCTGCATCGAACGGATTCTCGAACAGGCCATGGCCACGCGGCCGAAGGTGCTGGTGATCGACTCGATCCAGACCATCTGGACGGAATTGCTGGCCGCCGCGCCCGGTTCGGTGTCGCAGGTGCGCGAGTCGGCCGCCAAGCTCACCCGCTTCGCCAAGGAGACCGGCACGGCGGTGTTCCTGGTCGGCCACGTGACCAAGGAGGGCGGCATCGCCGGCCCGCGCGTGCTCGAGCACATGGTCGATGCGGTGCTGTATTTCGAGGGCGAATCGGGCAGCCGTTTTCGCGTGTTGCGCGCGTTCAAGAACCGCTTCGGCGCGGTCAACGAACTGGGCGTGTTCGCGATGAGCGACAAGGGCCTGCGCGAGGTGCCGAATCCGTCGGCGATCTTCCTTTCCTCGCACAGCGGCCCGACTTCCGGCAGTGCGGTGATGGTGACTCGCGAGGGCACCCGCCCGTTGCTGGTCGAGGTGCAGGCGCTGGTGGACCAGTCCTCGCTGGGCAATCCGCGCCGGGTCACCCTGGGCCTGGAGCAGAACCGGCTCGCCATGCTGCTTGCCGTGCTGCATCGGCATGGCGGCGTGGCCGCGTACGACCAGGACGTGTTCGTCAACGTGGTCGGCGGTATCCGCGTGCAGGAAACCGCGGCCGATCTGCCGGTGCTGCTGGCGGTGCTGTCCAGCCTGCGCGATCGCCCGCTGCCGGAGCACATGGTCACCTTCGGCGAAGTGGGCCTGTCCGGCGAGATCCGTCCGGTGCCCAATGGCGAGGAGCGGCTCAAGGAAGCGGCCCATCACGGCTTCCGCCGCGCGATCGTGCCCAAGGCGAATGCGCCGAAGAAGGGCAGGGTCGGCGAGATGGAAGTGATCGGTGTGGAGCGGCTGGGAGAGGCGATCGACGCCTGCCGCTAGAACCGGTCGCGGGCGGATTCAGCCCATCGTGCGCTGCAGGATCACTTCCAGCACGAATTTCGAGCCGAAGAACGCC